>NZ_JBJURJ010000040.1:0-683 GCF_046098205.1 Paenibacillus mesotrionivorans
CCGGGCTTCGGCAGCTTCGCCAAACAAGGCGCCCATGCGTTGTCCACAGCGGATGTGGACGGGGACGGCTGCCAGGAGATTGTCTATGGCTCGGTGACCATTGACCAGGACGGCAGCATTCTGTACAGCTCCGGCGGCATTCTGCCGGAGGGCGGTATCGCACCCGGCGAATACGCCAAGCTGGGCCACGGGGATGCGCTGCATGTAGCGGTGGTGGACCCGGACCGGGACGGCTTGCAGATTTACATGGTCCACGAAGAGGGGGACCATGCGCCATACGGCTACACCCTGCGTGACGCGGCTACCGGCGAGGTGCTGTACGGCGCCTTCGCCACCGAGGACGTGGGGCGGGGGATGGTAGGCAAGGTAGAGCCGGCTGTGCCGGGTCTGCAAACCTGGTGCAGCGAAAGCCATCTGGCCCATGAGCCCTCCCGGGGCTTGCGTTCGGCCAAAGGCGAGAAGCTGAGTGAAACCGCACCGGGCACCAACATGAGCATCAAGTGGGGAGCGGACATGACCACCCAGATCGTCAGCGGCACCTTTGATCAGGACGTGACCATTGAGGACTGGAAACATGGCACCGTGCTCACCGCAGAAGGCACCCGCTCCAACAACGGCACCAAGGGCAACCCGTGTCTGGTAGCCGACCTGTTCGGCGACTGGCGGGAGGAGCTGGTGGTGCG
>NZ_JBJURJ010000005.1:0-395686 GCF_046098205.1 Paenibacillus mesotrionivorans
CGAGAGGACGACAAGTAGTGGACAGGCCGCCAAAGGAAGCACAGGTACTCAAAAAAATCATCGTGAAGTAACAACCAGATAGCCAAAAAAAAGGAAAATGCCGCCATGTTTAGTTGCCTATTCTCTTTTTTGATGAAGAGCAGAGAAGGACATGTAAATATTTTCAACAAAAGCATGTTTATCCCTATCTCTAGGCATCCACCTAGCCATGTTAAGTTTAGTGCATCGCCAGTGCAAATAGCGTCGCTCACCGCCGTTAAAGTTACGGCGGCGGCACTGGCTGCTGCATCTTGGCCTAGCGCGGACATTTCCCTTCTGTTATGCTGCCGCGCAGGCTCCTTCATCAGAACCCCATACTCCTTTTACCGCGCCTGTTCTACCACCTATGACCAAATCAACGCCGTTACATTCCGCTCACCCTTCATCCTTCCCCGACTAACTTCTATATTAGCTTCTACCACTAACAGCTTCTTCCACTAAGCAATGTTCCCTTGCCACTGACCGCCCGCACCTTCCACCCTACCGCCTATACTTCAGCGCAGTCGGCCAGAAGATGAACCGCGTGCGGTCCAGCTCTCCTCCCAAACGCCGGAAATCCTCCACTAGCCCGGATTCCGCTGCAGGCCGGCCGTTCCAGCGCTCCAACGTAATTTTGCTGAGATGATGTCTGGCGATTAACGTGCTGAACACCTCCGCCAGAATTGCGGCGAGACGTTCGTTCTGCCCTTGCACGGCAGCCGGATGCCCGGGGAATACGGCTACATGTTTGCCGAAATTCTCCATCCACAGGCATAGGGCATTACCCTCGTACACCAAAAAATTGCCCGGCTTACGGGCAAACTGGACTCCCGGCAGCTCCGGCCATTCCACCCAGGCGCCGAAAGGATTGGCAGGGTCCGCCGCGGAAATCAGCACGGGTTTCCCCGTGTCTCCGGGCAAAGCCGCCTCCAGCTGCTCCACCGTCTCCCGTGTGGTAAATTGCATCGCCGGAATGTCCTTGACGAAGAAACCCCTGACAGCCATCCCCCAATCCTCCAGCTTGCGCAGCACACCCGACAGCTGTTCCCAGCCGTAAGGCGCTGCCGTTGCCGCCACCCCCCGGGTCAACAGACCGAAATTCTCCATCCAGCGTTTGCTGTAGGATAAGGCGCAGGCCTCCGCATTCTCCTCTTCCCCAGGCAGCAGCGCGTACCACCGGCCAAAGCCGGACTGGAACTCTCCGCGTTTGCCGCGGGCGCCCGACGGAGACCCGGCGGCCAGCCGGAGAGGCGCAAACTGGTCGTTGGCCGCCCGGCCCTCCCATACCAGCTCCATCAGCTTGGGGAGCAGACCGGAAGGAGGCTCCCCCGTTTCCCGGGAGAGCGCCGTCAGGAAGCTGGCTCCCTTGGAAGCCAGCAAAGCGAGAAGCTCAGGCTGCGACGAAGCAGGTCCGCCTAAAGCTCTGCGGATAAAGGGCTCCGCCTCTCCCCGTTCGGCAGCCAGAAAAAAGGCGATCCGCCCTTCCTTCTCGTCCTCCTCCTTGCGTCCCATCCAGAACAGCTCCCCCGCTGCGCACAGCTGGTCCAGCCACTCCTTGCGGTATTCCTTCAGGCGGGCGGGAAACACCATCTTCTCCCAATAGGCTACCGGAAGATAAATCCCCTGGAGCTGCCCGACAATCCGCAGCAAACCCTCCGGGCCTTCCAAACGGCGCTCCGGAAGCAGATACTGGGTTTGCAGCAGATGAAGTGCATACCGGGAGGCCTCAATGGCTCCATGCTTTACCCGGAAATCCGAGATGGAGGTGCGCACCAACCGTTCGGCAATTTTGGATGCCGTGTACAATCCGGTTTCCTGCGGCCCGGCAAAAGGGGCCGTAGTAGCCGTTCCGTCCGCCAGCCACCCCGCCGTCCACGCCTCAGCCAGCCCTTCTTCCACCCCGAAGCGGGCCGTCAGCTCCTCCGAGCGGAAGGAAAGCACACGCTCCACATACCGCCTGGCAATAAAAGAAGCCTCCGGCGTATGGGGAAAACCCGCATACCACGCTTCCTCATCGCGGCTGACAAACCGTTCCTCTCCTGCCACGCGAATGCTCCTCACGCTACCAGCCTCAAGCAGCTGAGGCAGCAGCTCATCCGCTGACGATAGAGGACCGCCACTCCCATCGCCAACACCGGCTCGTCCGTTGACCCCATTTTCGGCAATACCCTCCTGCCCTCCGGCAACTTCAGCGCCAGCTTCCGGCCCTGAAGCTCCTTCTCCGGCTGCAGACCGCCATAACCGGTCCAGTTCCTCCCGGGACAGGTCGCCGTATTCCTTTAGAAGGCGGAGCAGGATGCGTTTTTCACCGTCCGCATCCCCGCCCGCAGCAGCAAGCCAAGCAGGATGCGCCAGCCTGCGTTTTTCCTCCTCCAGCACCTGTCGGCTAATCAGCGTGCGCAGGCCCTCCTGGCCGAACCATTCCGCAGCCAGCTCCCGGTTGATGCCCAGAAGCCGCATATGGACATCACGTCCCAGCGCATCTGACTCATACAGGGACGTCATCGCAAAATCATTCATAAACCGCATGGCAAAGGGCGACGGCGCAATGGAATCCACCGTCTGCAGCTGAACGGCACCTGTCCGCAAATCCTCCAGCAGCCGGTGCAGTCCCGGCACATCCAGCTCCTCCTCCAGGCATACCGCATACGCCTCCCTCAGATAAGGATACTTATCCGCAAAAGGAAGGGCCTGCTTCAAAAGCTCCTCACTCCGGAAGCGCATGGTCCAGGAGGATTGGCGCTCATAGCCTCTGGCCAGCAGCAGCGAGGTTTCCGCCACCCGGCGAAAGGCTCTGCCGAACATGGGCGTACCCGGCAGCGCCTCCCACAGCAGCTCCTCCAGTTGGGAGGTAGACAGCCGTCCCGGCTCCAGCAGCCAATCCGGATTCCAGCCGGAGAAAACAAACTCCATACCGTCATCCTTGGCGATGGAATACACCTGGGTCGGACTTAGCGCGTCAAAACGCATCCGCAGTGCCATCTCCCAGGTTCGGTGGATACGGCGGCCCAACAGGCTGTGCACCACCAGATGATGCCGCTCCCCGTCATCCTTGTAATGCTCCGCCACAATCAGCGTATCCGTCGGCACCAGACCATGTTTGTCCTGGCTGCGGATATAACCCACCAGCTCGGAGGCCGCATCCTCATCCAGCCTGTATTCCTCCATCAGCCCCTGCATCAGCAGGCGCTCCTTCTCCTCATCTCCACTGTGCCGGGAAGCGTCCCGGATAAAGGCCAGCATACCGCCGATGCTTGTGCCGATCAGCGGGCTGCGGCCTCCCGCCTCCGCTTTCCAGAAAGGAATTTCACTGTAGCTGTGGTCGCTCTCCGTCACATAAACCCGGTCATGGCGGATGGAGCGGATTGTCCATGAACTGGCTCCCAGCTGGAAGGCATCCCCCGGCCTGCTTTCATATACATACTCCTCGTCCAGCTCCCCCAGATGCATCCGTGTCTCTGCATGATGCACCGGAAAAGCGGAGGTTTGGGGAATGGTTCCGCTCCCCATGGAGGCGGCAATGGCCGAGCCCGGAAGCCGGAACAGCTTGTCCGTGTCCCGGTTCCAGCCGATCAGCGGCCGGGAGAACGGATACCTGCCGGATAACACATCCAGCATGGCTTCATAACGCTCCCAAGGATAGTCCCGGTAACAGTCACTGCCGGCCGCCACACGGAACCATGATTCAGGGCTCCATTCCTCACCGGTCCCTGCGGCCGCCACGGCGGCAACCGTGTGCTGCGACAGCACATCCAGCTTATGGCGGGGAATGCGGATATCTTCAATGTCACGTTGGGCCACCGCCTTGGCCAGCACTGCCGCCTCCGGCAAATCCCCCCGGGTGCGGACAATCACAACCCCACGGCTTTCCCCGCCGACGGCATGGCCAGCCCGTCCAAAACGCTGGATGCCTGCAGCCGCCTCCTTGGGCGAGTCAATCTGGAGCACCACATCGATTTCTCCCACGTCAATTCCCAGCTCCAAGGTAGAGGTAGCCACCAGACAGCGCAGCTCCCCCGCCTTGAGCATGGATTCGACCTCCAGGCGCCGCTCCCGGGACACGCTGCCGTGATGGGACCGGGCCATTTCGTACCCTACATGTTCGTTCAGACGCAGGGTGAGCCGCTCGCAAAGCCGCCTGTTGTTTACAAAAATAAGCACCGACCGGGCGCCCTCCATACACTGCAGAATCCGCTGCACCAACGGCCCCCAGACCGCCTCCTTGTCCATGGCCCGGACACCTCTGGCCGGCATGGTCACGGATACGGTAAGTCTGCGCTCCATGGGGCTTTCCACAATATGGACAGGTCTTGGCATCATCTCTCCAGCACCACTGTCCGAGTGCTCCGGTTCCTCCCAGCCGCCCAGGTACCGGGCAACGCGCTCCAGCGGCTTCTGGGTGGCGGATACACCGATGCGCTGGGGATTCTCCCCGCAGAGAAAAGCCAGCCGTTCCAGCGACAAGGAAAGATGCACTCCTCTTTTGTCCGAGGCCAAATCATGAATTTCATCCACAATCACCTGCCTGACGGTGCGCAGAATCTCCCTGGCCTTCACCGCAGTCAGCATCAAATAGAGGGATTCCGGGGTGGTGATGAGGAGATCCGGAGGATGGCGGAGCATGGAAGCCCGAGTGCTTTGGGAGGTGTCCCCCGTCCGCACCCCAACCGTAAAGCCGGGCCACTCCGTCTGCCCCTCCTTGGCAACTGCCGACAGCTCCGCCGCAAACCGGAATATATGATGGTGGATATCGTTGTTCAGCGCCTTCAGCGGAGTCACATAAAGGAGCTTCACTCCCCTTCTGGCTGAGCCGGCCTCCTGTTCCCCCGCTTCCCGGACAATCCGGTCCAGGCAGGGCAGGAGTGCGGCCAAGGTTTTACCGGAGCCGGTAGGTGCGGCGATGAGGGTGCTATACCCTCCGGCAATGGCCTCCCAAGCCTCCTCCTGCACAGGGGTAGGCGAGCCGAAGGATTGTTTGAACCAAGCTTCAATAACCGGATGAAAGGAAACGGACATTTCCGCCAAAACTCCTCTCTTTTATATGAAAATGGTAAGCTACAGAGCATTCCGTCACTTTTGGGAATAAACTACGAACGTATTTTCTGTATCATACCATGAACAAGCCCAGTTCTCCATATTCTTCCTAAACGCCCTTCCTCCTATTTAAATCCGGAAAAGACGAACGTTTTGTCATATTTTCAGAATAATCTTCGAATTTTCACTTATTTGTCTCATTCCACTTCATCATTTCGACACTTCCTATGTTACAATACTTAACATCAAAAACAGAACATTATACATAGTCGATGACTGGGGGAAGAAGTATGTTTGGCTGGCTCGGATTTCGGAAAGGCCTTCCGCTGTGGTGGTCATGCAGGCTTAACAAGCATTTAAAGGAGGATATCGAGGAGATTTTCGAAGGGATTGCCCATACCCGCAAGGACCTTCTGACGGAATGGGCGACGGACTGCTGGACCCATCTGGAGCGGTATTGTGCGGAAGCGGCTTCCTCTGTGCAGGGAGGCGCGTTGTGGCAAGCCGAGTCTGCCCCTGTATGGGAGCGATTGTCACAGGCGGTACGTCAGCGGGCTGCGGATTTTTCGGAGCTGTTCGTACTGGACAGCAAGCTGGATGTTATCTATTCTACCTATGCCCCGCACATGGGGCAAAATGCCTCCGACGCTCCCTTCCGCGAGGGTGTTCTCTATTCCTCCAAGCAGAAGGACGGCCGATGCCTGTACGGCCCGTATGCCGATCCGTTGACCGTCAAGATCGGACCCAGCACCTCCTCTTTTCACGATAAAATGACCCTGCTGTTCATCTACCCCATCATGAGCGGCGGAACCTGGATGGGGGCGTTGTGCGGCCGGGTGCCCAACGATGTCCTGGGCGATCTGATCCAGCGGGAATCGGGCCATGTTTATCCGGATTCGGGTGACAATTACCTGTTTATGGCCTCCCCTGTCCTGCGTAAGGAGATTGCGCCGGGAACCGCGTTGTCCCGCAGCCGCTTCGAGGACCGGACCTTCACCCACGGGGAAAATCTGAAGGATGGCGTGTCCACGGACTGGGGAACGGTGCGGGTTTCAGAGCATACGGAGCTGGAGCTGATGTTCACCGACCCGGCCACCGGGCAGCTGCACCCGGGAGTGGCAGGGACCATTGCCAAGGGCAGCAACCTGTTTGTGGAGTTTCCCGGGTATTCGGATTACCGGCATATTTCTGTTATCGGCAAGGGTGTGACCTTCCGGCTTCCCCATTGTCCGGATTTGTGGGGCATGATGTGCGAGGGGGATCTGGAGGAGGTGTACCGGCTGCGGAGCATCGATTTCAAAATCCGCCGCGTCCAGTTTCCCGTAGTGCTGCTGTTTGCTCTGGCGGGAGCGTCCCTGTGCGGCGTGGCCGTGGCTAGGGATGTGCCCGTGCTGTATGCGGCGTTGGCCATGGGTATGCTGCAGCTGATTGGCGGCTGGGCGGTCGCCCAGACCTCCCGGCATAGAGGGACGCTGCCTATCGCGGACAGTCTGCGGCGGATCAACCGCTTCATCCGGATCAATGCGGAGGGCAAGGGGGATTTGACCCAGCGGCTGGACACCAACCATTTCGCAGGCGACGAAACCCGGGAGCTGGCCAAGTGGATCAACAACATGAACGACTCTCTGGAGGTTGTGATGCTCAAGGTGAAGCATGCCTCCGAGGATGTGCGCGCCAACCAGCGGGAGCTGGGCCAGTCCACGGACGCCACGCTGACGGCGACAGAGCGGATGGGTGAGGAAATCCATTCCATGATCCGCAGTATCCGCAGCCAGTTGAAGGATATTGACATTGCCAAGGATGTGGCCTATGAGATGAAGGCGACCCTGGCGGAGCTGGAGGCCAAGGCCTCCGAGCAGATTGCAGTGGCCCAGGGCGAGGTGGAGCGGATCGGCGGCAAAATGTCGCAGATCTCCGACACGGTGGCGGAGACCAACAAAACGATTCTGACCTTCATGGATACGGCCAGGCAGATCGGCGAGGTGCTGGAGGTAATCGGGCAGATTTCCTCCCAAACCAACCTGTTGGCCTTGAACGCTTCTATTGAAGCCGCCCGGGTTGGCGAACACGGCAAGGGCTTTTCGGTGGTGGCCAGCGAAATCCGCAAGCTGGCGGACATGACCCACTCCTCCACCGGCCAGATTCAGGAGACGGTGGAGCTGATCTACCGCAACGCGCAGTTGGCGGTGGCCTCCATGGAGGAGGGCAGCCGGGTGGTGGAGGAAGGCAACCTGCTGGTTGCCGCGGCGACTGAGCTGTTGTACAGTGCCAATGCCGGCGACAGCCAGAAGAGCCGGGCCGTGGACGAGGTGGTGGAGCTGATGGAAAAGATCGCCGCCATCAGCATCGAAAACCGCCGCATCTCCAGCCAGGTGGAAAACAAGGTGCAGGGCCTGTTGGCCGACATGGGTAATGTGCGCTACAGCTCCAATCAGGTGGATGCCATCACCATGTTCCTGCAGCAGCTGGTCGGCCAATTCCGCCTGCGGGAGGCCGGTCAGCGGAAGGGCTGATTGCGCAGCAGTATTGCGGGCACAGCTGAGTGGACGCCACATGCCGCCCAACAGGCGGATATAGGATGCAACGGTATGCAGCGGTAATAAACGGAATAGCGGAAGCCGAGCTTCCGCTATTTCCTGTGGACGAGGGCGGATGGGGCCGTTAGCGGAAGGGGAACTTCCGTTATCACCGGCCATTCCTGGACCAAACCCAGCAAAACCGCCCAATAGAGGAAGACGGGCTTCCGCTAGTGCTTCAATCTGAGCATTTCGCAGCAAATAGCGGAAGAAGGGCTTCCGCTAGTGCTTCAATCTGAGCATTTCGCAGCAAATAGCGGAAGAAGGGCTTCCGCTAGTGCTTCAATCTGAGCATTTCGCAGCAAATAGCGGAAGAAGGGCTTCCGCTAGTGCTTCAATCTGAGCATTTCGCAGCAAATAGCGGAAGCTACCTTCCGCTATCTGCCCTATTGGGGTGCCGCTGCTCCAATAGCGGAAGGCCTTTTCCGCTATTGGCCCTTGAAGCAAGCTCCCGGCAGCGAATCCCATCAATTAGCGAAAATCCTTTCCGTTATAGCCGCTTCCACGCCCTCACAGCACGGCATAACGGAAAAACGTTTCCGCTACCCTGAAATAACATGGTCCGAGCCACAGGCTGGATGTGTTATGAAAGCCTCGAAATCGGCAAAACCGATTTGAGGGCCTTCTCCGACATTCATCTCTCTTCGGTGCATCGGGTACCGCAGCTTGGGTGGCTATTCCAGCTAAAGCGGCAGCTGCGGAGGCTGAGTGTGACGAGGCCTGCTCCCCCAAAGCGCAAAAAAACCGCTCTGCGAGCGGCTATTTTGCGATGTTATCCTCAGCGGAATCTTGCAAGGGGTGTCGCTCATGGCGTTCTCAATGTTTGCCGCCACTATTGGGCGCGGTGGGCACTTCACCATGTCTTCATCTGACCCGCCGTCAACGCCGCCTTACACAACCCCAACGTCGTGCTGGCCAACGATGAGCTTCACCGGCTCCAGGTATACCCGGGTTTTGTTGAAGTCGCCCAACAGGTCGATCTCCATATCGGTGATCTTGGAGCGCATGGTTTTGCCCTCACGGCGGTCATACACTACTTCGAACTGGCGCAGGCCCAACTGGTGAGTGATAACGGTAGCGCCCAGCACCGGCTGCGGCGTATCCACCTCTGCATGCTCGAATAAAACCTCGGTCAAAATCTCATCATTCATATCCACAATGCGGACCTGCTGGCACAGCGTATATTTCATCTCAAATCCCCCGATTCCTGATAAATTCAGCCCTTATCCTTCCAAAGGCGCGTGTCGTTATATCCCGAATCATACCACAATTTGGAGAAAATATCCTTTTATTTTTGGGTAGCAGAAAAATTTGCCAGCGTTTCCACCCCCATGCTACCATTGAGAAAACAAACATGGAGGTGATCGAGTTGGAGCATCCCACTAACAGCCCGGTCCAGCAAGATCCGGCATCCGACCACAGGAGCACCACAGACACGGCTACCCCCGGGTATAACGGCTTCTCCCCGGTTGATCCGTATGATGCCACTCCGCCCCGCCGGAAGCAGTCCGGGTTGGGTATCGCGTCCTTTACGATTTTTGCCAGTATGGCCCTAATATTCGTCATTATGCTGGGAAGCGTAGCGGTAAAAATCACCGGACTCATCGATGCGGAAACCGGCGTTGCCGATTATGAAGAGCTGGAACGCAGAATGGCGGAGATGCCGGAGCTGGCCTTCATGAGCATAGCACTTCTGGGCACCCTGTTCGGCAATCTCATCGGGCTGATCCTGGGTATCATCGGTCTTGTCCAGAAGGAGCGCAAAAAGGTATTCGCCGTGCTGGGCACCGTCTTAAACGGCATTGTTATCATCGGCTTGGCCTTAATGGTGCTGGTTACAGTAGCGGCCATTTCTGCACTCTGATCAGAAGCTCAGCGACACACGGTAGAGGCTCTGATCCCATGCGACCTTGCCGCCCCAGCTCTCCACCACATACCGGACCGGCACATACAAGCGGCCGTCCACAATGACGGGAGGCGTATCCAGCGCTTCCTTTTTGCCGTCCACCAGAACCTCGGGCCGGTCGGGAGTGAAGGTCAGGGTTTTGCCGTCCTTCACCACAGACAAATTGCCCGCCTGCTCATTCCACTTGAACTCGGCGCCCAAAGCCTGCAGCAGCGGCCGTATAGGCACCAGGGTCGTATCCTGGCGGATAAAGCCCTGGAACTCAGGCCGGAACTGTCCGTTTACCTCCAGTTGTGTGCGGGGCTCCGCCAGTCTGCGGACCACCAGCACATTGCTCAGATCGCGTCCGGGTTTCGTCAGCACGGTTCCTTCAGCATACAGCGCAGAACTGGCGCCGCCGTCCAGATTCATCGCTTCCCGGAGCCCCAGGGCAACCGCCGCCTCCGCTTCCTGTTGCACGGTTACCCCGTCCATGGTTCCCATCACCAGCCTGCCCTCTGCGTCCACGCCAACAAAGCTTCTGCGGTTTGCCTGGGAAGTAAGCTTCGGATCATCAAAACCATCCCGCGCAAAATCCACATCCACCGCCCCGGCGGTTACCAGCTTCGGTCCTGCTCCGATGGCGGCCAGCCACTGGCCTGCATCAACGGACTCCCCGCTCACCGCATCCTTGGCTACTGTCTCCAGATCCACAGTATCTCCCACCTGAACCCGCGGGAGCAGGTTTCTGCGGTTGTTTTCGCTGTTCCCCGCCAGGAATACATACCCGTCTCCGGGTACAGACACCGACGCTTCAGTGATTTGGGTCACCACATTTTCGCGGATCACAATTTTGGTGCTGTTGGGATAGTCGATTACTCTGCCCATAGCAGGCGTGTACCAGACCACCTGATCGGTTTGACTGTCCCCGTAATATTTATTGACGCCCCACGGAAAATAGGTAGAGGTCTGTTTGCCTTGGACAAAGGTAACCCGGATGCCCAGCTCCACATGGCGGATAACAGGAAGCTTGTCCGCCATCCAAATCAGGGACTGGTTGGTTCCGGAATGCACCGTCTCCCCTGAAGCAACCAGAAGCCCGTTGGGATAACGGACGTCCGCCGCTTTTTCGTAGGCGTTGAAGAAGGTTCCGTTAACGGCTGCAGCCGCATGAGTCCGCTCCACAATGGCGGTGAAGGACTCATCATATCCAATGGCGCTGCGGGCTGTAACCGGCTCCAGGGCCAGCATCGGATCGCGCAGATCCACCCGCACCAAATTGACCGGGATCGTCCTGCCCCGGACCACAACCTGTTCCGTTCCCGCCTGAACCGAAGGGCTGGCGGCATAAGCGGCTTGTCCTGTCGCCAGTAAGCCGGCTGTACATAGTAGAATCAGCAGCTTGCGCATCATGTCGTCCTCCTCATTCCATTCTGTCTTGAATGCATTGTCCATTAATCATAACAGGTTTATGACGCATGCACTATGCGTTTTGTTCCACTGGAAAAATGAAGAAAAGCCCGCGAACATACCTCCCGCCGCGCTGAATATACTTAACCATAACAAGCTGCGAAGAAAAGGGAGGAATTCGAAGTGACGGAACCGCTATTTATCGTCTCCCGCGAGGATTGGTCCCTGCACCGCAAGGGCTATCAGGACCAGACACGCCATCAGGAGAAGGTGCGCGAGGCAATCAAACAGAATCTTCCCGATATGGTGACGGACGAAAGCATCGTCATGTCGGACGGCAAGCAGGTGGTGCGCGTCCCCATCAAAAGCATCGACGAGTACCGCTTCCGTTATAACTACAACAAGCAAAAGCATGTGGGTCAAGGAGACGGGGACTCGCAAGTCGGGGATGTGCTGGGGGTTGACCGCGAGGCCCAGAAAAAAGGGCCGGGCAAGGGTGAAGGCGCTGGAGACCAGCCCGGCGAGGATTATTACGAGGCGGAGATCAGCATGGCTGAGCTGGAGGAGCTGCTGTTCGAGGAGCTGGAGCTGCCCAACCTGGAGGAGAAGCAGCGGGAGATGCTCCAATCCAAGGATGTGGTGTTTCACGATATCCGCAAAAAAGGCATCATGTCCAACATAGACAAAAAACGTACCATTATCGAAAACATGAAGCGCAATGCCAATGCGGGCAAACCCGGGATCCACGGCATCTCTCCGGACGATCTGCGCTTCAAAACCTGGGAAGAGGTGCAGAAGCCCCACTCCAACGCGGTTGTGCTGGCTCTGATGGACACCTCCGGCTCCATGGGCTCCTTCGAGAAATATATCGCCCGCAGCTTCTTCTTCTGGATGGCCCGGTTTCTGCGCCGCAAATACGAGCATGTGGAAATCGTCTTCGTCGCCCACCATACCGAGGCCAAGGAGGTCACGGAGGAAGATTTCTTCACCCGTGGCGAAAGCGGCGGCACCATCTGCTCCTCCGCGTACCAGAAGGCAATAGACATCATCGATACCCGTTATCCCCCCGCCAACTGGAACATCTATCCCTTTCACTTCTCCGACGGCGACAATCTGACCTCCGACAACGAAAAATGCGTCAATCTCATCCAGGAGCTGATCAAACGGGCCAACATGTTCGGCTACGGAGAAGTGAACCAGTATAACCGGAGCTCTACTCTGATGTCCGCCTATAAGAATATCCAGCATAAGAAGTTTCTCTATCATGTCATCCGGGAAAAAGGCGATGTATACAAGGCGCTGAAGACCTTTTTTACCAAACCCGCACTCTGAAGCACATACCATTAAGCTTTCCCTCCCGCCCGGCGATCCTGCCGGGTTTTTGTCATGCCCTTTGGGAATTCTGTTGAAAAAAGGAAGGTAAAGTTTTACAATGGCGCTATACTTCCCGGTCCGGCACCTTGGAATCCTCCGCAGGCTATTGCGGACAAGCTGCGTATGGCAGCACTGGGCCGTGTTGCAAACACGCCCTAGCTCATTTGGAGAAGGGAGGGAAAAACCATGAAGATCAGCGCACGCAATCAGCTGCCCGGTACGGTTGTGGAAATCAGCGAGGGACAGGTCAATGCCAAGGTTGTGGTAGACATCGGCGGCGGCCATACCATCACCTCCATCATCTCTGTCGAATCCTTGAAGGAGCTGGAGCTTACAGTTGGCTCCGCCGTTACCACCGTCATCAAGTCCTCCTCCGTTATGCTGATGGCATAAGAGCCACTCATGCTGCGGTTACCGCCGCACCAACCCGCAAAAGCCCCCTTCCTGATCCAGGTCAAGGGGGTTTTGTGTTGTGCGAGATATGTGCTGTGCAGATATGTTATCAAATATAACAAATTATAATTAAATATAACACGATCATATAATGTTCACGATTTCATTATTTACATGTCATCATTAGCTATAGTAATATGTGTAATCATATATAGATAACCACGGGAGGGAAAATCATGCTGATGAATGGAAAATGGACCAAACTCACCATGGCCTGCGCCTTGGCGCTTGCCGCCTTTACCGGATTGGCGGGCTGCGGAGAAAAGGACGAGCCTGCCGGAGCCGCCGCCGCTGCAAGCCCATCGGCCGTATCTGCCGCTGCAAGCCTGTCCCCTTCACCCACCAAAACCCCGGAGCCGGTGGAGCTGATCATTTCCGCCGCAGCCAGCTTGACCGAAAGCCTGAATGAGATCAAAACCCTTTACGCCCAAAAGGCACCTCATGTGAAGCTTACCTTCAACTATGGCGCATCCGGCACCCTCCAGCAGCAAATCGAACAAGGCGCTCCCGCCGACCTTTTCCTCTCCGCCGGCAAAAAACAAATGGATGCGCTGGTATCCAAGCAGCTCATTGATTCCGCCACCGCCAAGAATCTGCTGTTGAACGATCTGGTGCTGGTTGTGTCCGCCGACAGCAAGCTATCCATCACCAAAGTGGAGGACCTGGCCAAGGATGAGGTGAAGAAGCTTGCGGTGGGTACACCCGAATCGGTTCCGGCGGGCAGCTACGCCAAGGAAACCTTGACCTATTACAAGCTGTGGGAAACCCTCCAGCCGAAGATCGTACTGACGAAGGATGTCAAGCAGGTGCTCTCCTATGTGGAGACCGGCAACACCGAAGCCGGCTTCGTCTACAAAACCGACGCCTCCTCCTCCAAGAATGCCAAAATCATTCTGACTGCCGATCCGGCCAGCCACGCAGCCATCGAATATCCCATCGGCGTAGTGAAGGCTACCAAACAGCCTGCGGCAGCCAAGGAATTCTACAACTACCTGCAAACTAAAGAAGCGCTGGACGTATTTGTCAAATACGGCTTCACGCTTCCTAAATAATGCCTATGGGAGACCTGCTCACGAAACCGGAATTTCTCAATCCGCTGCTTTTGTCACTTAAGGTTTCGCTGATCTCCAGCGTCATTGTTTTTCTGATCGGAATTGGGATTGCCTGGGTTATGACCACCAAGCGGGTCAAGGGTAAAACGCTGCTGGAAACCATTTTTCTTCTGCCTATGGTGCTGCCTCCTACCGTAATCGGCTTTATCCTGCTGGTGCTGGTCGGGAGAAAAACCTGGTTCGGCAGACTGGTGGAGCGGATATTCGACCATTCCTTCATCTTCAGCTGGTGGGCTGCGGTGGCCGCTGCCGTGGTGGTTTCCTTCCCGCTGGTGTACCAATCCCTGAAGGCAGGCTTCCAGTCCATTGAACGGGAGCTTCAGGACTCGGCCCGATCCATGGGGGCCAATGAATGGCAGGTCCTGCTGCATATTACCATGCCCTTAGCCTGGAGAGCCTTGGTAACAGGATATGTGTTGGGTTTTGCCCGGGGATTAGGCGAATTCGGCGCCACCTTGATGGTGGCAGGCAATATTCCCGGCCGCACCCAAACCATCCCCACCGGCATTTATTTTGCCGTGGATTCAGGGAACACCTCCCTCGCCTGGCTGTTGAGCGGTGCCACCATCGCCATTTCCTTCATTATGCTGTTGTTCACCGGCAAGCTGAAGGGCACCTCCTGAATCAACGGGAACCCGCATATTCATAGAGCCCGAGTCTACTGTCCCAAGCGGCAGTTGGCCCGGGCTTCTTTGTGTGGACGCATAAAACAGGACCAAACATCGAATCCTACATGAAAGAGCTATGTATATTCTGGAAGGACTGCCTATTTACTGCGATCCGCCCAAGTCTTACAGGGCTGTGCCCCACCCGGAAGGAGGAAGGCAAGCATGAACGTTCTGAACGGAAAACCGGCGAAAAAACGCAAGCATAAACATGCCCCCCGAACGGAGCCCAAAAAGCCCCCTCAACCGCTGACGGAAAGCCTTGATCAAAACCTGTCCCTCATCCATGGCGAATTGGTAGAGAATGTAGATGTCACCTTCCGCTATATGACCAATGAAGTGCGTATGGCGGTTATTCTGGTCGAAGGCATTGTGGATGCCGGCAAAATTGACAGGGACCTGCTGCAAACTCTGGTTAAGCCCGGTTTTGGCCAACGGGATAACCTGTCGGGATTAACCGGCGACGCCCTTCTGACTGCCGCAGCGGATGCGGTGCCCCTGGGTATGGTGAAGACTGTAAACACTGTCGAGGCCATTTTCTCAGGCCTGTTCGGGGGTTCGGCCATTGTCCTGATTGAGGGCTGCAGCCAGGCGCTGGCGGTTAACGTATCCGGCGGTGAGCAGCGCGCGGTGGAGGAGACCACCACCCAAACCGTCATCCGGGGTCCGAAGGAAGGCTTCAACGAAAACCTGCGCACCAATCTTTCTCTGGTACGCAGACGGATTAAATCCCCCAAGCTGGCGTCCAAGATGCTCCTGATGGGGGAGGTCACCCAAACTGAGGTGGCTATGATCTATTTGGACGGCATCGCGCGGCAGGAAATTGTAGATGAGGTATACAAACGCCTTTCGCAAATTGAAACCGATGCAATTCTGGACTCCGGCTATATCGAAGAATTTATTCAGGATTCCAGCTACAGCCCTTTTCCCACGTTAATCAATACCGAACGGCCTGATGTTGTGGTAGGCGCCTTATTGGAGGGGAAGGTAGCCGTAATGGTGGACGGCACACCCTTTGTTTTGATTGCGCCGGCGTTGTTCACCCGCTACTTCCAATCCAGCGAAGATTATTACCAGCGGGCGGATATCTCCAGCTTTCTGCGGATCATCCGGTTTGTGGCATTTTTTCTGTCGATGCTTCTCCCCGCCTTGTACATTTCCATTACCACCTTCCATCAGGAGATGCTCCCTACTCCCCTTCTGATCAGCCTGGCTGCCCAACGGGAGGGAGTGCCGTTTCCGGCTTTTATTGAAGCGATATTGATGGAGCTTACCTTCGAGGTGCTGCGGGAGGCGGGGGTACGGATGCCGCGGGCCATCGGACCCGCTATCTCCATTGTAGGCGCCTTGGTGCTGGGGCAAGCGGCGGTTCAGGCCGGATTGGTATCGGCGGCTATGGTCATCGTGGTATCCTTCACCGCCATATCCAACTTCGTCGTGCCGTACATCAGCATGTCCATCTCTGCCCGGCTGATCCGTTTCGCCATGATGATCCTGGGTGGCTCCTTCGGGCTGTTCGGGATTATGTCCGGAATGATGCTGGTCCTGATTCATTTGGAGAGTCTGCGCTCCTTCGGAGTGCCGTACATGACCCCCTTCTCTCCCCTCCGGCTGTCGGAGCTCAAGGATGTGCTGATCCGCGCTCCCCAGTGGGCCATGATTCACCGTCCCAGCACCAGCAATCCCGCCAATACCAAGCGGCAGTCCAAAGGCCAGCAGCCTTTACCCCCTCAGCAGCCGGAGGGAGGCGGGCAGGAAGGAGACGGATCATGAAGGAGCATATTTCGGTCTGGCAGTTAGGGGCTTTGATTTATGCCACCATCATTCCCACCGCCATTCTGGTTGTGCCGAGTGTGGTGATGGCCCATTCCAAGCAGGACGCCTGGATTTCCATTGCCGGAGCAACCGTTCTGGGAGTGGGGATTGCCTGGCTGACCGGCGCCCTTGCCATGCGGGTTCCCCAGTCATCTTCCTTTTTGGGCTGGATCTCCCAGAGGTTAGGCAAGTGGATTGCCATTGTAGTGGGCCTGCTGCTGACCCTGTACTACATCTCCATCTCCTCGATCATTCTGCAGGAGTTTACGAATATCCTGTCCGATCAGATTCTGTTCGAAACACCGGATTGGGTCATTATGTTCATCATCATGTGCGTTTGCAGCTATGCCGTTTATGGAGGAGTTGAGGTTATCGCCCGGGTTAACGGGGTGGTCACCACCGTCAGCATTATCACGTATTGCATAAGCCTGCTTCTGTTCATAAACCTGATTGAACCGAGCCAGCTGCTGCCGGTGATGAACACCCCTTTTCCCCATATCGCATACGGCGGCCTTCTGCCGTTGGGATGGCTGTCGGAAACAGCTCTTGTTCTGCTGCTTGGCCCGTTTTTGCAGTCCAAAAAAGGAATTGCCAAAGCAGCCATGGGCGGCACCGTAGCCGCCGGCTTTCACCTGACCATCACCGTAGCCCTGTGTCTGATTCTGTTCGGTCCGATCATGCCGCAGCAATTCCGCTACCCCACCTTCAGCATGATCGAAATCATCAAGCTGGGCACAACGCTGGAGCGTCTGGATATTTTGTTCGTATCCTTCTGGGTATGCACCATTTATATCAAAATGACGCTGTTCCTGTTCGGCGCTTTTCACTGTCTGACGGAAACCTTCCGCATCAAACCGTCCAAATCCGTGCTGCTGGGGTTGAATCTTGTGATTATGGCGACAGCCTTTGTGTCCTACCACGATGAAACCGTATTCGATAACCAGATGCAGCATATTACCCCGTACGAGCTGCTTGGGATGAATCTGGTTCTGCCGGCCCTGCTGGCTGTGGCCCTTTTCATCCGCAAAAAAGTCCCCCGGAAAAGGAGGTCTTAAAGATGGGGCGTTCCCGCCGGTTGGTGATCCTGTTGACACTTTCGTCTATTGTCCTTGGAGGATGCTGGGACCGCACGGAATTGAACGAGCTCTCCATTACCTCAGCGGCCGCCTTGGATATAGCCAAAAACGGGCAGTGGGTGCTGTCCTTCCAGGTGATCCTTCCCTCCTCCATCTCCGCGGCAGCGGGGACTTCAGGCGGACCCAGCGGCCAGGTGCCGGTTGTGGTGTATTCCACCGAAGGGGATACCATCAAGGGCGCCGTGTCCGAAAGCTATATGGAGGCGCCGCGGAAGCTGTATTTTGGCCATAACAGCATTCTGGTTATCGGGGAGGAGGCTGCCAAAAAAGGCTTCAGCCAAATGGTCGACCTGTACCTGCGCAATTCGGATTCCCGGGAGACGGTGAGCATTCTCATCGCGTCCGGAGACGGCCGGTCCATCCTGGAGCAGCTGCTTAGCTCGGAGCCGATTCCGGGCATCGGTCTGGAGCGTATCCTGGAGAAGCAGGAGCGGTACCTGTCCAAAATCCCCAATGTGCGGATGTATGACTTAATTAAGAAGATGCTGAGTCCGTCCCACAGCACTCTGGTTCCGGAGGTTATTATTTCCGGTTCCAAGGAGGTTACAGGTATTGACCAGCTGAAGCAAACCACCGTCCCCTCCAAGCTGCGTCTGGGAAGGGCCGCCATCATCAAGGAAACCAAGCTGGTGGGATGGATGAGTGATGAAGAAGCGCTTGGCGCTTCCTTCTTAAGCGACCAGGTCCGGGCCTCCACGATTCCCTTCGCCTCCGATCCGGACAAGGAAGATGCCAAAGATTCCACCTTCATGGTAACCAGCTCCAAAACCAGGATTAAAGTCCAGGAGGCAGACGGCAAATTCAATGTGAACGTCAAGATCGAGATAGAAGGATGGCTGAATGAAACCGGAAGCTCCACGAATCTCCTCAAGCCGGAAACCATCCGAAAGATGGAGGAAAGCGTCCAAAACGAGGTAGTCGGCATGTGCAAACGGGCATGGGCCGCCTCAAAAAAAGCCAATGCCGATGTGGCAGGCATCTCGGAGTGGATTCACCGGAGATATCCGAAGCAATGGAAGCAGATGGAGCAGGACCAGGAGGATGTGTTCAAAAAAGTCAATCTGCAGGTTAACGCTGAAGTGAAAATGAAAAAGGTCGGGCTCAGCAACAAGGGGTACAATAAACTTTCGAAGAAGGAACAGGAGCAATGAACGGAATTCTTGCGGCTTTCGTTATTCTGTTGGTGTCCGGGCTGGTGATGTACCTAGGCTTCAAGATGTCCGGTAAAAATAACAAAAAAGGCAAGCTGGTGTATGCTTGCCTTGTGGTATGGGCTGCTTATATGGCATTTGCCAAGCAGTTCGATCTGGACCCGCTGAATACCGTCACTCTGCGCACCGTGGTCCTGTCTCCAATCAGTAAATTTGTGGAGCAGTATATCTTCGGGATGACAAACGAATAACGGGTATGCGGCTACCGGTGCTTCCTGATCTCCTCCAGGAACGCATTGCCGTACTTGTCGAACTTATGCTTGCCGACCCCTTTGACGGCCAGCATCTCATCCTCGCTGCCAGGCAGCCGGACACACATATCACGCAATGTGGCATCGTGGAATATGGTGAAGGGAGGCACCCGCTCCCGTTCGGCGAAGGACCGGCGCAGCTGCCGCAGCTTGTCGAAGAGGGCCTCGTCCGCTCCGCCGGCAGCGGCGCCGGCATTGCCCCCTCCGGCCGCCTGGGGCAGAATTACCACCCGGTGGAAGACACGCTCCGTGCCTTCCAGCACACTGCGTGCCTTGGGGGTAAGGGACAGTACCGGGTATTGGCTGTCCGACAGGTTCAGGTAGCCATCCGCCACCAGCACACTGATCAGGCCGGTGATGTCCTTTTCCTTCACTTGTTTCATGATTCCGTAGGTGGGCAGCTGGTCAAAGCCCATCTGCTTGATCTTGGCATCCCCCGACCCCCGGAGCACCTTGGCGGTCATGGTGACGCCGAACCGCTGGCGCATGCGGACAATGCACGAAAAAATCTTCTGCGCCTCCACGGTAATATCATTAAGCTCCCGCTCGTCGGTGCAGCTGCTGCAGCGCCCGCAGGGTTCCGCCGTGTGGCCTCCGAAATACGATACGATATAGGATTGCAGACAGTCCGTGGTGTGGCAATAATCCACCATGTCATTCAAATTGCTGTACTCCTGCTTCTTGCGCTCCGGCTCCGAATCGCCTTGCTCCAGCAGGAATTTCTGGGTCATGATGTCCTGGGCGGCAAACAAGAGAATACACTCCCCCGGCTCCCCGTCCCGTCCGGCGCGTCCCGCCTCCTGATAATACGATTCCAGGTTCTTCGGCAGATTATAATGGATGACGAACCGGACATTGGATTTGTCGATGCCCATTCCGAAGGCGTTGGTAGCTACCATAACCTTGGTCATGTCGTACAAAAACAGCTCCTGGCTGCGGCTGCGCTCCTCATCGCTTAAGCCCGCATGGTAACGTCCGGCGGAGATGCCCAGCCGGTTCAGATACCGGTGGACTTCCTCCACCTCCTTGCGCGTGGAGGCGTAGATGATGCCGGCATCCTTGGGACGCGAGCGCAGGTAGCTGGCGATATAATCCTTCTTGTCCGCTCCCTTGACCACCGACAGGCTTAAATTCTCCCGCTCGTAGCCCGTGGTGATCCGCAGGGGATCGCTGAGCCCCAATTGGCGGACGATATCCTCCTTTACCACATCCGTGGCGGTAGCAGTAAAGGCGGCCAGCACGGGGCGGGGCTTGATCCACTGCAGAAGCCGGTTCACCGCCAGATAGCTGGGCCGGAAATCATGGCCCCATTGGGAAACGCAGTGGGCCTCGTCCACCGCCACCAGCGGGATAGAGAGCTCCTGCACCAGCTGGCAGAAGCGTTCGGATTCCAGCCGCTCGGGCGCCACATACACGATCTTATAGGCTCCCGCGGCAATCTTGCGGTACGTATCATTCAGCTCCCTGACGGAGAGCGTGCTGTTCAGAAGTGCAGCCGGAATGCCAATCTGGTTCAGGGCGTCGGCCTGGTCCTTCATCAGAGAGATGAGGGGGGACACCACCAGGGTGATACCGGGCAGCATCGCCGCCGGAAGCTGGTAACAGACGGATTTGCCGGCTCCTGTAGGCATCACGCCGAGGGCATCTCTGCCTTGAAGGATGCTCTCTACCAGCTCCTCCTGGCCCCTTTTAAACGAATCATAGCCAAAATGCTTTTTTAATTGGATGTGCGCCTGTTGCAACTTGCTGCCCTCCCAAATCCCCGCATCCGGGGTGCCTTTCTTTCGTTCGCAGCCTCTCCGGCTTGTCCGGAATTTGGCTCTTGTGTAACTGTACCATAGAAAAAAGGCCCCGTCACGCCCTGAGTAAGGGCGCCGTAGACCTGAAGTCCGCTGCTGCTTTTGCTTAAGCGGAGGCTGTGTGGTGATCGGATTTGGCTGCGGGAGCCGGCGCGTTGTTCTGGCGTTTGTTGAGCCAGTAGCCGACACCAAGGCAGATTGCAACAATAACAACCTCGATGGCATAACGCAGGAAACCGCCGCCCAGCACGTCAGCGATGAAGCCTTCGCCGGTAATCATCTTACCGGAGGTATAGGCCAGAATTGCCGCCCCCAGATAAATGATCTTGGGGAAACGGTCCATCAAGCGGATGACCAGGGTACTGCCGTAGACCATAATCGGGATGCTGATCAAGAGGCCCACAATAACCAGGGTATAGTTGTGGTTGGCTGCGCCGGCAACGGCCAGCACGTTGTCCAGACCCATCACCATGTCGGCGATAATAATGGTGCCTACTGCCTTCCAGATGCTCATGCCCGCATTAATATGGGCTTCCTCTTCCTTCTTTTCCACCAGAAGCTTAATGGCAATATACATCAGGAGAAGACCGCCGACCAGCTTGAGGCCTGTCAGACTAAGCAGCCAAACCACCAGAATGGTGGACACCGCACGGATGACAATCGCGCCGATGGTTCCTCCGATAATCGCTTTCTTCTGTTGATGCTGGGGCAGGTTCCGTGCAGCCATGCCGATAACAATGGCATTGTCCCCTGCCAGAAACAGGTCGATCATCACAATCGACAGGAGTGAAATAATAAAGTCCATCTGTGCCAAGTCCTTTCTGGGTATGAGTGTAAAGGGCACGTCCTATGTTTACCCCAAATAAGTCTTTCGCCCCGGACAGGCCCCCGTTGCAATAAAAAACAGGCCTGCTGCCGATAGGCAAAGGCCTGTGAAGAAACAGAAAACAGCCTTTACCGTGTTCGGTAAAGGTCTCGCTAACAACGTAACGTTGCCAACAAAGCCGGGGTTTCCCCGTACTGACGACTTTGCTGTAAGAGCTACTCCCCTTTATAGCCGATGAATTAGCTTAAATATAGGCCTGCTCCAAGGAGATGTCAAGACCTTTTTGCATGAAAACCTTCCATTGCCGCCGTATCAAATGCCACCCCCCGGCCGCTGTGCCGCTTTATCGCAAAACAGCGTTCATGCAGGAGCTTGCGCTTTTCCGGACGATGCTCTATAATCGCTTCTAACATGAATCACAGGCTTTCCCCAAACTTCCGCAAAACACGTTGCAGGAGAGAGTAAGCGACAGTATGTTCCGACAGGAAAGGCTTGCCACCGACTGAGAGCAGGCCTCAAGGAAACGCTCCGCCGAAGTTCACTCCGAAGTGGTGCTTTGAACCCCCGCCCCGTGCGGCCAGTAGAGGCAACCGGTCCCCATACCGTTATCATGGTCCAGAGGAAGAGATCCGCCGCTGTCTATGTATATTCAGGCATACGGGCCAACGGGTCGATTCGAATTAGGGTGGTACCACAGCTTCTTGCGTCCCTTGCGACGGAGGGCTTTTTTTATTTTCAGCTATAACCCAAATTTACCAAAACAGGGAGTGTGCGAAATGGAAAATTTGCAACTGGAACAACTAAGAAAGCAGCTGGACAGCATTAACAGCCAGCTGTTGGAGCTGATCTCGGAGCGTGCGTCAATCGCCAAGATGATTGGTGAGGTCAAGCAAAAGCAAGGGATTCCGAAATTTGACCCGGTGCGCGAGCATGCCATGCTGGAAAGCCTGGTGGAGGCCAACAAAGGTCCGTTTGACGATGCCACCATCCGCCACCTGTTCAAGCAGATCTTCAAGGCTTCCTTGGATCTGCAAAAAACCAACCACCGCAAGGAGCTGTTGGTCAGCCGCAAAAAGCAATCCGCCGACACGGTGATTACGGTGAAGGATCTGTCCATCGGCGGCGCTTCCTCCGTCATGGTGGCAGGCCCCTGCTCCGTGGAAAGCCGCGAGCAGCTGCGCACGGTTGCCGCAGCCCTGAAGGAATCCGGTGTGAAGCTGATGCGCGGCGGTGCCTTCAAACCCCGTTCATCCCCATATGATTTCCAAGGCTTGGGCATTGAAGGCCTGCAGCTGATGAAGGAAGTAGCCGACGAGTTCGGTCTGGCCACGATCAGCGAAATCGTGGATCCCGCCCATATCGAAATTGCCGGCCAGTACATCGATTTTATCCAAATCGGCGCCCGCAATATGCAAAACTTCGAGCTGCTGAAGGCAGCCGGCGAATCCCGCACACCCATCGTGCTGAAGCGCGGCCTGGCAGCTACCCTGGAGGAGTTCATCCTGGCGGCGGAATACATTGTTTCCCGCGGCAACAACCAGGTCATCCTCATCGAACGCGGTATCCGCACCTATGAGAAGTGGACCCGGAACACCCTGGACATCTCCGCCGTTCCGATTCTGAAGCAGGAAACCCACCTGCCGGTGCTGGTAGACGTGACTCATTCCACCGGCCGCAAGGATATTCTGGTGCCGTGCGCCAAAGCAGCCCTGGCTGCCGGTGCAGACGGCATCATGGTGGAGGTTCACCCGAACCCGCCTACAGCCTTGTCCGATGCGGACCAACAGCTGGATATTCCTCAATTCCAGAAGTTCATGACCGACGTCCTGGGCTCCGGGCTGTTCAAGAAATAATAAGATATATGATGAAAAAGCCGCCGGCAGCGATTGCTCCGGCGGCTTTGTTGTATGTTACACACACGGCAGGCAGTAGCGGATTGCATCAATTCGAGGAGCTTTTCACTGGCACATACCCGGTTTTCTCCACCAGCTCCTGCCCCTCCGGGGAGGTCATCCAATCCAGCATCTTCTTTACCTGCGGGCTGGTATTGGACTTGAGGGTGACCGCGTAGAAATGCCCTGCGAAAGGATAGCTGCCGTCCCGGATGGTATCCGGTGAGGGTTTGATCCCATTCACCGCCAGATACTTGATCCGGTTATCCTTCACCATGGAGGAGGCGTAATACATAAAGGTATACCCCAGGGCGTTTTTGGAATTGCGGTAGGACGCAACCTTGGAAATCACCTCGCCCATCCCTCCGGCGCGGCTGATGGTATCGGGCTCCATCATCTCCAATCCCTTCATGACCTTGTTCTGCATGGTAGTCTGGCTGCCCGAATCCTGCGGCCGCTGGTAGGGGAGAATGTCTAGATTTTTGCCCCCTACCTCATTCCAGTTGGTGATCTTGCCGGTATAGATATCCCGGATTTCTTGTATGGACAGATCCTTCACCGGATTGTTCTTGTTGGCAAAAAAGACAAAGGCGTCGCTGCCTAATGGTGTCATGACAAGCTCTTCCTGCCGGGACCGGACCACCTCCAACTGGGCTTGGGACGGCTCCGCTACAATAATAATATCCGCTTTTTTGTTGATGAGATTCTCATATGCATTGGGGGTTGTGGTGCACATGACGATGGAATACGGAAACTCGTCCACGGAGACATATACGTTGTGACGGGTCTCTGTGGCTGTGTTTTGTTTATTCCATTCCCCAAGTCCCTCATAAACCGTCTCGGCGAACGCAGCATATATGGGGTACAAAGCGGTGGCTCCGTCCAGCCGGGGCATTTCGTTCAGGTCCGTGAAGCTGAGCTGGGGTTTGTGGCCAAGCGTGGCCAAACCGTTGTTTTTCTTGAAAGGCGCTATCTTCGAAAGATCGTATTCGGACAGGTCGGTTTTCATCCCGGCTTCCCCGTATCGGAGCTTGGCGATTCCATCCTGGATCTGCTCCTTGTTGGCGATGCCGATGAATAGCCAGGTGCACGCGGCGATGGCAATTAGACAGCCTGCTGCACGCCACGCAACCGTCCTGCCGGAGCTCCGGCGGCTCCGGATGTCCCACCATACAAAACCCAGGACAAATCCGGCGGCAGCGGACAGCTCATGCACCGGCATCAACCCGCCTAACCCGCCTAACACCAAGAGCAAATTGACGATCAGATAGGCGGGATTGGCCCAGGCGAACACACCCCAAGCGGGACTATTGTAATTGCCGTTGGAGACTGTGTAAGCATAAACGGCGATGATAAGCAGTAAAACCAGCGGTGCCGCCACCGGTACATAACGCGCCCAAGGCGACGTGGGTTTGCTGCGGCTGCCTGTGCAGAATGCGATTCCCGCTACTGCTCCGACCGCCAGCGGAATCACGAATACCAGGCTTAATTGGCCCAGCCCGTATTCGCCTCCGGCATGAAAGGCATTGGACATCAGCAGGGGGACAAACACCAGGGATAACAATAAAGGAAGAGCCAAAAAGATAATCAATACAATATTTACGATGTACCCGGGACGCAAGCTTTGATGATCGGGTGTGGAACTCAAGACGCACCTCCATGGTAATTGAATCCAATATCCATACATCGGATACAGGTCCATCCATATTATAGCATAACCTTGTACGGCTTTTGACCGGACCGTGTTATTTCAGGAGATGTGCTACAATAATAAGGTAGTGTATGGAATGGAATGGAATAGTATGGTTTGGTTGGTTCACAAAGTCCTGCTGTCGGAGGTTAAGGCCATGGAAGAGGTCATTATTATCGGAGCGGGTCCCTGCGGCCTGTCCGCCGGAATTGAGCTGAAGCGTGCAGGGTTTGATCCTTTGCTTCTGGAAAAGCATGTGGTCGCCCACAGCATCAGCCAGTATCCCACTTACATGCAGTTTTTCAGCTCACCGGAGCTGTTGGAGATCGGAGACTACCCCTTTTCCACCCCCAACGATAAGCCTTACCGCCTGGAGGCGCTGACCTATTACCGCAATGTAGCTCAGCACAGCCAGGTCCGCATCCGGTCCTATGAGGAGGCGACGGCGGTTATTCCGCAGGCGGATGGAAGCTTTATTGTCGAAACGCTGAACCGGTTGGGAGAAAAAACAGCCCATGCCGCCCGTTCTGTGGTTGTGGCCACAGGCTACTTCGACCATCCCAATCTGTTGGGCATTCCCGGGGAGGAGCTGCCCAATGTGACGCATTTCTACCGGGAGGCCCATCCGTACACCGGGATGCGGGTTTGTATTATCGGGGGCAACAACTCCGCCGTGGATGCCGCCATGGATCTGCTGAAGGTCAATGCATCGGTTACGGTGGTCTACCGGGGTTCGGACTATTCGCCCAACATCAAACCTTGGGTCCGGCCGATATTTGAAAGTATGGTGAATAAGGGACGTGTCCGTATGCTGTTCAACTCTACGGTAGAGGTCATCAGCCTGGGCCATGTAAGGGTCCGGACTCCGGAGGGGGTGCAGGAGCTGGAGAACGACTTTGTGCTGGCCTTAACCGGCTTCCGCTCCAGCCGCCGTTTCCTGTCCGCCGCCGGGGTGACCGTGGAGGGGGATTGGGAAATCCCCAAGTTTGATCCGGCTACCATGGAAACCAATGTGCCCGGCTTGTATTTGGCCGGAGTGGTGGCTGCGGGGCGGGACGCCAATGAAATTTTCATTGAGACCGGGCGCAGCCATGGCAAGCTGATCGCCGCCCATCTGCTGGCGGGGCGGGCTTAAAGGCGCAGGCAAATGCGCGGGCAGCGCACAGGCAGCACCAGCTGGGAGCCAGCGAGCAGCGACAGCGTGGAGCGACAGCGTGGAGCGACAGCGTGGAGCGACAGCGCATGGAGCCAGCGAGCAGGAATTGCGCTGAGGCAGCGCGCAAGGCAGTGGGCAGAAGGCATGGGGCTTGCCACCAGGCAGTTGTGCCGGCAGCAAACAGACCCTAACGGGAGCAAGCTTCCCGTTAGGGTCTGTTTGTTGCGGCGGGCTGGCCCGGAGCAGCGCGAGGGTTATGTTACGGACCGTACAGCCGCTATTCGGCTAAAATGCGCCTATGTGAGTTTTTCGCGGACACAGGAGACGTTATTTGGCTGTTTCGAGCCCGGAATAGCGGCTTTTACCGCAGATAACGGAACCAGAGTCCACCAAAGCGGAAAAGTTCCTGTTTTCCGGGGAATAGCGGCTTCTCTGTCCGTTAGAACCCGGCTTCCGCCCACTCCCTCCGGCCACCCGTACACTACACACAATCTCCCGCGCTCCCCTGCCTTCAGTTCACTCCGCACCTTCCGCTCACTCCCTCCGGTCACCGGCACACCATGCACTGTCCCCCTGTTTCCAGGTCTTCAGCACACTTTCGCGCCTACAGCTCCTCCTTAAACACCGGGGTGATGCTAAGGCTGAAACTGAATTCCTTTTCGTTCAGGCGGTATTGATCCAACAGCTCCGGCCCGCAGGAATTGGAGCCCACTCCGCTCAGCTTGTAATCCAACTGCACAATGGTTTCCTTCCGGGGGGACAGCTCATAGGTGTGCTTCGCCTTGTCCAGATCCGCGGGTGTATAATGGGAGGCATTGAAGGAAAAATGCTCCGCACCGGAGACAAACTTCAGTCCCATCCCCAGTAGATTGGATACGATCACCCAGTCCGCGCCATAGCGGGAGCCGTTTTCCTGGGGCATCACGTAATTCTCGAACATGTCGTCCACGCTAACCAGATATTTGCCCTTCTTGACACTGTGGCGTTTGTCCATATAGCTTTCATGCGGCCCGTATCCGAAATATTCCACCTCTTCATTGCCTGCGGGCATAGTCATCTGCAGGCCGAAACGGGGAAGGAACGGCACATCCTCCCGCACCTGGACCCGGGTTTCCAGTGTAATCCCGCCTGCCGGGTCTACCTGCCAGACGGCTTCACCGTGGAGGATGGGCTTGCGGATATATCCCCCAAGTGAATAGTGGACTGCAATCTCCACTCCGCCAGCCTGCGTTTTGGACCAGGTGGTGTTGTACACCTTCATTCCGGCGCGGTCAAATCCCTCGATCTGCCACTTGTGGCGGATGTTCCGGTCATTATCCGTCGGCGCCCGCCAGATGTTGAAGCTCACAGGACCGGCCAACATGTGCACCCCGTGATAGGTAATTCCGGTAAACACACCCTCGTACAAGTCAAAAGCATGGCTGAACTCGAAGCCGGAAACCGCCAGCACATGTCCCCTTTGCTCAGCCTCTACCGGCACCACAGGCTCCAACGCAGCCGCGGACAACGCGGTGTCACCGGCAGCCTTGGCAGGCAGATGGAACTGGGCGAACACCACCTCATAACCGGCCTCCGCCCACGGATAATCCTGGCGGGTGCGCGCGCTTACTGTCAGATAATACCGTCCGGCCCCATCAGCCGGAAGCATATAAGGCACCTGCACAATGCAGCTTTCACCGGGCGTTGCATTTACGCCGGAGAGCTCCCCTTGGGCTACACACTCCCCGTCCTTTTCCACCTTCCATCCAAAAAACAGCGCGGACAAGTCTACAAAGTCATACAGGTTGGTCACGCTCAGTTGGCCCGCGGCCAAGTCCTTCTCGCCGATCCGCACCGGGGCAATGATTTGCTTCAGCTCCAGCAGGCCCTTATGAGGCTTCCGGTCCGGGCTAACCAGGCCGTCGATGCAGAAGTTGCCGTCGTGGGGCTTATCCCCAAAATCTCCGCCGTATGCGTAATAAGGTACTCCATCCTCCGTTCGGGTGAGAATGCCGTGGTCGCACCATTCCCATACACAACCGCCCATCAGCTTCGGATAACGGTAGATGACATCCCAATAATCCTTCAGGTCACCGGGGCCATTGCCCATGGCATGGCTGTATTCGCATTGAAACAACGGCTTCGTGTTATCCGGATTCTCCGCAAACTCAATCATCTCCGAGATGGAGGCGTACATCCGGCTTTGCACATCCAGAGCGTCAATATTAGGATCGCCGTTATATTTGGCCGCTGCGCCTTCATAATGAACAGGACGGGAGAGATCACGCCTGCGGGTCCATTCCGCCATGGCGATATGGTTGGGCCCGTAGCCGGATTCATTGCCCATGGACCACATCACAATGCAGGCATGGTTTTTGTCCCGCTCTACCATACGGACAGCCCGCTCCACAAAGGCCGTTTTCCAATCCGGGTGGTTGGTCAAAGTATGGAAGCTTCCCGCCTCCCAGGAGCCTGCGTTCACCACGCCGTGGCACTCCAGATCCGCCTCGTCCACCACATAGAAGCCGTACTGGTCGCATAATTCAAGAAAGCGGGGATCATTGGGATAGTGGGAGGTGCGAATGGTATTCACGTTATGGGCCTTCATCAGATTCAGGTCCTGGATCATATGGTTCAACGGAATGGTTTGCCCCAGCTGCGGATGGGAATCATGCCGGTTCACACCCTTCAGCTTGATAGCCCTGCCGTTTACGGTGAATACCCCTTCCTGTATTTTCACTTCCTTGAACCCGGTGGAAAAACGCAGCGTTTCCCCTCCCGCCGTCAGATACAGCCTGTACAGATAAGGAGTCTCGGCATTCCACAGCACCGGTTTCTCCACCACTAACCTGATCAGACCGGAGCCGTCAATGTGAGCGCTTCCGTTGGCAACCGCAGAACCCGCCGCATCCTTCAATACAGCCGAAACCTGAACCGGACCGATGGTTTCAATCTCACATTGAAGTGCGGCATGGCTGAAGTCCGGGGCCAGCTCCTGACGGTTGAACACATCGCGGATGTGCTGCTGCTCCCGGGCTAACAGATACACGTCCCGGTAGATACCGGAGAATCTCCACAGATCCTGATCCTCCAGATAAGTTCCGTCGCACCACTTCAGCACCATAACGGCGATCCGGTTGACGCCTGAGTGCAGCTTATCGGTGATGCGGAATTCTGCAGGAATCCGGCTGCCTTGGCTGTAGCCCGCATATTCTCCGTTTACCCACAGATAGAAGCAGGAGTTGACCCCTTCGAACACCAGATATTGTTCCTTGTCCTTCCATGTATCCTTCAACCGGAATTCTCTGACATACAGCCCCGCGGGATTGGCATCGGGTACAAATGGAGGATCGAAGGGAATCGGATAATTCACGTTGGTATAATGCAGCTGGTCATAGCCGTTGGTCTGCCAGCAGGAGGGCACCAGCAGATCGTCCCACCCGGAAACCTCCGCATCCGCGCGGTAAAAGTCCTCCGGCACCTCTTTGACACTGGGGTAGTAGCTGAACTTCCAACCGCCGTTCAGTGTCTGGTAGTGGGGCGAAGCACCTCTTTTGGCGGAATCTGCGGAGGCCTCGTCCCGGTATGGAATGTAATAAGCCCGGGGTGCCTCACGGTTTTCCTGCAGCACCTCAGGGTTCTCCCAATATCGGTTTACCTGAATCATCACCATCGCTCCTTTGTGTTCGGATATAACGATATGATTATTATAATAGTTGATTTCCCTTTCATCTATGGAAATTTATTAAATGAGAATAAAACAATATGAATATATAAAAGAAAATACTAGCCAGATTATCCGCTTGTTGAGCAGCCCCGAAGCAGCTTGTGAGCAGCTTGCGAGCGGCTTCGGCAGCGGCTTCTGCACAACTACCGCACGGCAGCTTCCGCAGTGGCTCGGGAGAGGCTTCGGCACGGTTTCGGCAGTGGCTTCGGCGGCAGCTTCGGCTTGGCTTCGGCGGCAGCTTCAGTAACGGCTTCTTGGAGTTACCCCCGCTGTGCTAACGGACCAGAAATCCGTTATTTATCAAAAATGCACTCTTATGAAAATCTTGCGGACCAAGGATCCGTTATTTGCTTGCCCGCCCCTCCAAAAACCACATTTTGATCCAAATAAGGGCTTCTCAGTCCGTAAAAACGGGAATACGACGTTTTTTCAGAAAATAACGGAACCTGGGTCCGTTAGCAAAACCACTACACAAAAAACCAAGGAGCGTTAGCGGGGACAAACCGCCTGGCTCCTTGGTCTTATTGATTTTACTTAGAATCAACAGCTTCTCTTAGTTGCTGCGCCACGCGATATAACGCATCAACATGGCGGACAGCTCCGCCCGGGAGACTGCACTGGCGGGCTCCAGGAGGTTGCCTTCTTTGCCGTTCAGGATACCGGCCGACACAGCCCAAGCCATGGCATCGTTTGCCCAGCCGGAGATCTCTCCGCTGTCCGCAAAGCTTTTGCCGTTGCTGCTTGGCGCAGGCTGACCGGCGTACCGGTGCAGGATCGTAGCCAACTGCTCCCGCGTGATGGAAGCTTCCGGAGCGCTGCCGTCGCTGATGCCAGAGGCCGCCGCCCAATCCTTAGCCTTGCTGTACCAATATTCCCCTCCGTCGGTCTCCACACCCTGCAGGCGCGCCATAACCGTGAACAGCATAGCACGGCTCAGTGTTGCATCTGGTGCGAAGCTTCCTTTATCCGTTCCGGTGAACAATCCGCTGCCGGTGGTGAAGGCGATCGCCTCGGCTGCCCAATGCGTGCCGGGCACATCCTGGAAGCTGACCTTGTGGTCAGTCACCTCTACGGTCATATTGCTCTTGGCGGTAAAGCTTACTCCCTCCGCTGAAACTACCGTTCCGATGATCTCCCGGGTTCCGTTATCCCGGACCGCATAAACCACCGTGGAAGCAGAAGCATTCGTAAACGGAACAGTGACCTGCGCCCGTGCCACACCTTCCGGCATAACAACAGCGGAGGTTACCTTCCCGAGGGCAGTTACAGTGGTTTCTACCTTAACTCCCTTCACATCCGTTGTGACAATACGGCTGCTGCCATCCGGTTTGCTGACGGTTTCACGCTTGCTTCCGTTTTGTTTGGTGACAATCTCGGTCGTAGTACCGTTGCTTTCCTTCGTAACCACCTCACGGTCCCCATTCGGCCAAACCGTAGTTTCCGTCACTGCACCAGTTGCCGGGTCGGTTACACTGGTGGTAGTGCTGCCGTCCTCGTTTTTGGTCCCGGCAGGAGGTGTAGTTGAAGCGGGTGGAGTGGTCCCTCCGTTTGAGGTCTCCGGGTCAGGATCGCTTGGGCTGGAATCCGAGTACACACTTGCCGTCACCGTACACGCAGCGGTAAAACTGCCATCCTTCGTAGTCGCCGTAATCACCGCCGTACCGGCGGCATGAACGGTTACCAGCCCCTGTCCGTCCACAGTAGCCACAGCCGCATTGGAGCTGCTCCAGGCTACTGTTTTGTCTGCTGCATCAGCAGGCTTTACATCCGCGGTGAGCTGAACCGTTTTCGCCCCATGGTTGGAATACAGCTGGGCGGTAGTCTGGTTCAGGGTCACCCCGGTCACATGAACGGGAGGTGTTTCCGGTTGCGTGTATACACTTACCGTCACCGTACAAGCAGCGGTAAACCCGCCATCCTTCGTAGTCGCTGTAATGACCGCTGTACCGGCGGCATGAACCGTTACAAGTCCTTGTTCATCCACAGTAGCCACTGCCGGAGCGGAGCTGCTCCAGGTCACTGCTTTGTCTGCCGCATCAGCAGGTTTCACATCTGCGGTGAGCTGAACCGTTGAAGCCCCATGGTTGGAATACAGCTGTGCGGTAGTCTGGTTCAGGGTCACCCCGGTGACTTTGACCGGCGGAGCTTGGTACTCTGCAATGGTCAAGGCCACATGGGGACTGGCTTTATGGGTATCCGTAGCAGTGTAACGCACCCAATACGTTCCCGGGGACAAATTGGCTATCTCCGTCCCCTCCACTGCTTTCCAGGTGATCCCATTGTCGGAGGACCATTCCATGGAGGCGTTAACCCCGGTAATGCGCCCATCCGTGGCCCCAGCCGCTGTTGCATCGGTATGTGTAAGTCCCTCCGGCGCAGCCTTTGGTCCTCCGATCACCATCGTCTTGAAATCATCGAAGTCCATGGAGGCATTGGCATAACCGTCAATGCCGAATAGCTGGCCAACCAGCTTGTTGCCGCCTGCATGGCGGAAATTGTAATCGGTGGCGATCACAGCATCATTGACATAAACGGTATACTTCTTGGCATTCCAGTCGGCCACCATCTTGATGTGGTACCAGGTATTTAATTGGAAGTCGATGAGCTTATTCTTTGTGGGACCGTTTTGCACCAGAATTTTGCCCATATCAAAAGCGGAAACCACGGAATAATTGCCGGTGCCGCTGTCATTCCTCACCATGGCGCCATTGGCGTATTGGAAGCTGGTATTCAACCGGGCGCGGTATTCAATGACAATGCGCTCATCCTCTCCCGACTTTACCTCGCCTGCAAACGGCAGGAACAGGTTTACTTTGCCTGAAGTAGCGGTTGTAGTCAGCCGGAGGAATTTATTGCCGGACTCTTCCTGAACCGCAGCCGCAGCTCCATTCGTCAGAGCCTCAGAGGTGATGCCGTACGGAAATTTGCCTACCGTATCACCGGAGAAATCCCGGTAAGCGTTATAGATAGCGCCGTCCTGATTATTGTTCAGTGACCCTAACAGCGCGGCTTCCGCCTGGGCCAGACTCTCCAGCTCCGCCTCAAACTGTTCCTTGGTCAGCTCGGCGTTTAAAGCCATGGGCTCTGCCTTGTTCACCTCAGCCACGAAGGCATCGTACTTGGCTTGGCTATAGTTGCCTAATCCATCGCCCAACGGATAGGAGAGGTTAACCAGCTTATTGTTCAGCTGGTTTACCACTTCGTCCAGTCCCCATCCCGGAATCACCTCTACGGCAATAGCCGCAGGAAGATCACGGCCATCCACCTTCAAGGTGGCCGGCACCTGAACCGTACCCAGGGAGCTGAAATTCAAGCCCTCCGGCTGCCAGCTCACCACATCCGCCTGCTTCGGCACATTATGGTAAACAACATCCACAACAGAGGGCCGCTTCGGTGCCATACCGGAGGATGTCTTCACGGTAGAAGCAACCTGAACTGCATCAGAGGACGCAACCACCGTCGCGGTGAAGATGGCCTGTTTGCCTTTGTAATCGGCAGTAATAAGCGCTGTACCCGGTGAAACTGCATAGACCGATTGTGTAACCGAATCTGCGACAATTCTGGCTACTCCGGGATTGCTGCTGGTATATTGGACATCCCCTGCCGGTGCATTCACCATCTCATAGTTTGAAAAACGGGCGGTTATTTGCAAGGGACGGCTTGTTTGTCCGGCTGTCAGCAGGCGGTCCAAACCGCCGTATGCAATGGACTGGACAGCTTTGGGCGCCGCGGCGACAGTAATGGCCGCAGTTGTGGTTTTACCGTTATAGGTGGCAGTGATGGTGGCGCTGCCTGCACCAACAGCATTGACGTAGCCGCCTCCATCAACAACAGCTACTCTGGTGTCGGAGGAGGTGATTACGGCTCCTGTCTCCACAGCGGAATACGTTGTGCCTGTCACCGTATACAGCGGCAGCGGCAAGGAGCCATTCAGCCCCAAGGTATACCCCGGTGCACCGAATAACAGCTCCGATGTGTTCAGCCTAACAAGATCCAGACTGTCGATGTCGGCGAAATTGTTGCCCTTCGAGAACCGGAGGACATTGCTGCCTTCCTTCAGATACAGCTTCGCTGAAGAAAGCCCCCAGCGGTTCACTCCTGAATAAACAATGCCCAAGTTGGCACCGGAGCCCCCGTTGACCGACAGAATATGGGACGCATCGTTGGCACTGGGTGAGCCATTGGCATTGCGCACGGCCAGCAGATAAAAACCCGCCTCCGGCACGTTAACGGTAAATTGGACAACATCATTGGGATTGTTGAGGTTTGTGACCTTCATTCCCCCGGAAGCACTGGGCTCCCGACGGACAGCGGGCGTCCCTTCACCGGCCGGGTCCTTCACCAGCTGTGCCTGCTCCGCTTCATAACGCTGTCTCACCGGCTCGCCGGAGGGTACGGCAATTGGAGTGTTGGGATCCACCGGCACACCCAGGTTCGGTGTATGGTCGGCATTCCACGTGAACTTCTGCGTGTGGACCTTGCGGGTCCAGCCTGATCCCGGCCAGCGGGCCGCATGATAAATGATCCAGTCCTCGGTGCCGTCCGGAGACGAGACGATACTGTGATGGCCAGGGCCGTAAACGCCGTTGGCGCTGGAGAAAATCGGCTGGTCTTTTTTGACCCAGGATGCGGGATTCATCAAATCGTCGCCTGTTTTGGCTGTAATTAGTCCCAGACAGTAGCTGTCCGTCCAGCTTCCGTTGGCGGAATAAATCAGGTTGATGGTGTCGTCCTTAACCGTAACCTGAGGGCCTTCATTAATTCTGGCCGGAAGCGACTCCCAGTCGTATTGGGATGTGGAAATCAACACCCGCTCCGAGCTGATGGTCCACGGGTTGCTCATTTTGGCGATGTATAGGTTCTGGAAGCTTCCATCCGTTTCCTCCCAGCCGGACCAGATGAAATAATGCTGCTCCCCAACCGTCAGCACCGTGCCGTCAATGGCCCAACGGTCACTGGGATCGGTAATTTTGCCCTTAAACTCCCATGTACCTGTCATAGGATCGGCACTGGAATTTTCCACCACATACATGCGGTGGTTGGCATTAGTTCCGTTGTCAGCGGCAAAGTAGACATACCATTTATAATTGCCGTCGGTATCCTTCAAATAATGCATCTCCGGGGCCCACACATTGGAGCTGTACATGGTGCCGGACACCGGTGACCAGGTCAGGCGTCTTTCCCCCGCCTCAATGCCGGAGATGGTCTTCGATCTGCGGATCATGACACCGCTGCTGTTAGCAAAAGCATTGTAGTAATAGCCGTCCGTATGCTTATAAACCCACGGGTCAGCGCCTGTTTGCATAATCACGTTGTAAAAATCCGACACTGTTTTGCCCTCCTGTGCAGAAACCGAATCCGGCTTGGATTGCCCCGGCTCTGCCGCCGCAGCCACTCCGCCCCATTGCGGGAGCATCAGCAGCACCGCGAGAAAAAGCAGCAGAGACCTGAATTTTTTCTTGACCATTTGTACGCCTCCTTGGAATCTTCGCTGCCCGTTGACTGACATGCTGCCTAAACCGCTTTCATTTCCTTGTCCCCTTGTTGGATCAGGCTTTCCCATCCGTTCCCTCATTCTACCTTTCCAGAAACCGCATAAAAATGGACAATCTTAAATTGTTTTTGTAATCGTTTTAAATGTTGCGCAGCATATTCAGCAGCACTTTTACTGCCTCTGCCCGTGTTGCCTGATCGCCGGGAGCGAATTGATTCCCTTCCCTGCCTGCCAAAATGCCCCGTTTGCTCAAGGCCGCTGCGGCCCCTTTGGCCCAATCGGGAATAGCCGTGTCATCTGCAAACGCTGTGGATGATGCCGATTCGTCTTTAAGGCCCAGCGCGTTGGCAATCATCTTGACCATCTCACTGCGGGTAATTCTGGCATCCGGGCGGAAGGAGCCGTCCTCGTAGCCGGAAATAATCCCTGCTTGCACCGCCTGGGCCACAGCGTTCAGCGCCCATTCGCCAATTTTTTCCAAATCGGTAAACGGCAGCGGCTCGCTATTCAAGAGCTTCTCTTGCGGCCGAAGCGCATTAATGAGCATAACAGCAAATTCTGCGCGTGTTACAGCTCCATCCGGCTTGAATGTGCCGTCGGGATAACCGCTGACGATTCCCAGCTCAACCGCTTGTTTAATATCGGATTCCGCCCAGTGCGCCGCCAGGTCACGGAAGCTGACTGCCGGTTTCGAAGCGGGAGGGGTTGCCGGCTGGCGGGCGCTGTTTCCGGGTTTCACCGGCACTTCCGGTGGTACTGGAAGAGGACTTTCCCCGGAAGAATCCCCATCTGACGAACTGTCCCCGGAAGAGCCTCCCGAACTATTCACCGTCCACTGCGCATACAGAGTTATATCCGCTCCGCCCATTGTGAACGTTTGGCCTTCCTTATAACCGGCTCCGCTGCCGTCCGCCTGCACATTCCAGCCGGCAAAGCTATACCCGGGCTTATCCAGACCGCCGGTGTTGCCATAGACGGAGACGGTGACACCTTGCTCATAGCTGCCGCCATCTGCCGGCGCCAAACCGCTTGCCGCACCGTTGGCGTTATAAATCACCTTGTAGGACGGCGCTTGGAACACCGCTGTAATGACCACCTCCTCGTCGGGCATGGTAAAGGTATTATCGTTCACCTTCAAGCTGCTGGGGGCATCCACTCTCCAGCCCTTGAAGAGCTGACCCGGGTCCGGCGTGGCGGTGAGAGTAACCGCCATGTCCTTCACGGCGGATGCCAGACTGGCACTTGCAGTACCGCGCCCTTCAATTGCCACCTTAATCGGGTGGCTGGCCAGGGCAAAGCTGTCTATTACATTGACGCTGAGAACCGCCGGATTCCCCTGATTAAACTGGATGGAGAAGTCAACGGTATCGCCGCTTTTCAGCCCCAGTCCGGCCATAGCCTCCTGCTTGATAGTCAGAGTTTCCCCGTTGACCGTATACCCCTCCGGTCCCAAGGGGCTATTGTATACAGAACCGGTCACTGTTGACGCGTATACCACCCCGGTTACGGACTGCGCTTCATTCCAGATAATACTCGTGTTTATATCCCCGGGAACATACAGATCATAGGTCGCCTTTTCCGGGCTGACATCCGCATCCTTCTTGGAGACCGCAATGGTGAAATCCTTGGAGTAGCTCACGCCCGCTCCGCTTCCTTCTTCAATCGTGGCCGTAACCACCGCTGTTCCCGCTCTAGTAGCGGACAGCACATTCCCGTCCAGGCTGGCTCTGGTTTGCCCGGCATCCTTGATGCTCCAAGTAATGCTTTTGCGGGTAGCCCAATCCGGAGTGACCGTACCCAGAAGAGTCAGATCCTGTCCGGCCTGAAATGCAGCAGGGACATCCATGATGTCGGACACCGCGTGGAAGGCAGTGTCATACAGGTTGCGCAGCTCAATCTTAAACCGCTGGTGGTCCTGCCCCTCATCATCGGCCAGCCGGATCACAGCATTGTTGCTTTTGGACGCGTCATTGACCGTAATCACCTTGCCGTTGCTTTTGTTAATGATTTTGTAATAATCGCCGTCCTTCTCCAGACGCCACTGCTCCGTTTCCGAGGGGGTGGGAGCCGTTTCAATCGTATCATTCAGAATCAGCTCCTGGGTTGCCGAACCAGGCTTGACGTCGAGGAAACGTGCACCACGCATAATCAGAATCCGGTAATAGCCTGTTCCCAGATCCACGAACCGCATCAGCTGGCTATTGGTATCCCCATTGGAAAATTGGATAACCGCAGCTCCCTGATTGTACTTTTCGCCAGCTACACTCAGCGCCTTGCCGCTGTGCTTCGGCTGGATTTTCACCATCTTCTCGGGGTTCAGCTCCTTGGCCGCCGTACTCATGAATCCCCCGCTGAACTTATCCAGGGTCAGGCTGTCCATATTCAGCTGTCCGGTATCCCCATCCTCACGGCGGAATTCAATGCTGTTCTTGCCGGCCTGCAGTCTGACCGTCTCCGTGGCATCCGCCCAGGTGTCCCAATTGGCTGTAGGCGGCAAGGATACCTGCTTGATCCGTTGGCCGTTCACGTACATGCTCATGGTGCGGTTGGTCGACTGTACACCCGAATAACGCAGGGTGGACGTATAGTCTGCCGTATAAGGGACATTCACATCAAAGCTGATGGCATCCCCTTTTTTCTGAAATAAGCCGGCATAACCGTTGCCCTCAAACCATAGGCGGTCCCGTCCGATCCCCGGTGTGCCTGTGAGGGTTGCCGTCTCCGCCTGATACTTCCAGGGAGTGCGTTTGTTCAGATGGACATTATCGATATGGATAATACCGGGGTCTCCGTCTGTATTCGTATAGGTGATGCTATTTTTTCCCTTGTTCAGAGGAACGGTTACTACCTGCTCCTTCCACACCGCAGCACCTCCGGAATGAGGGAGGACCACCTCCTGCACAGGCACACCATTGACTTCAACCAACAAGGTTTTGCCGCCTGTCTCTGTGGCATACCGCAGCTTAAGATCATAGGAGGCCGCATATTCCACATTCACCGGGAATTCCACAGACGAGTTTACTTGAGTCAAGCCGCTCACATAACCCGTTCCGGTATTCCCAGCCTGAGCCTGAACCGTTCCGGCATCCGCTCCTCCTGAGGTGATGGCGGATTCCGCCTCATACGTCCAGGTAGCCGCTTCCGTAACTGTGATGTAATCCAGATTCACATTGGCCGTATCCCCGCTGTCCCGTTTGTAGGTGATGACATTGCTTCCTTCCTTCAGGAATACATTGTCATACCGGTCAGCCCACTTGTCCCATTGCTTCAGGCCGTAGAAATTAGCCTCCTTGATTCTGACCCCATTCACGTACACGCTCAGAGTTCCGTCGTTCTCCGTTCCTGCGCCGTAGGCCAGCTTGACCGAATAGCTGCCGGCATGAGGAGCGTTTACGTTGAAGCTGACCGCCGCTTCGGGTCCGTTGAGTCCTCCGGCATAGCCTGTACCGCTGTATCCGGGATTCACTTGAGCAATTGCCGCACCACCCGACAGCGCTGCATTTTCCGCTTCATACAAGACGCCTTTTTTGACAATGATGGCATCCAAGCCCAAGGCGCTTTTGCCGGAAAGACGCACGGTATTGCTGCCGCTGTTCAATTGAATGTTGTGAACGGTTTTCAAGTCGAAATTCAGCTTGTTCTCCGGCCCGGCATTGGATGGGAAATCAAGCGCAGCAGGAGTCTGCCCGTTCACGCCCAATGTCATGGTGACCGGGTCTGCCGTATTGTTGTTGTAGCGGAAGTCCAGGGAATAGGTCCCGCCAACATCCGTGTTAATGGTAAACTCCGTATAGTCGCTGTCACTGGCATTGCTGTACCGGGCGTACCGGCCGGAGGAGGCATAGATGCTGTTCATGGTTGCTCTTGTCGCCCCTGATAATTCCATGTCCTCTGCTTCATAAACCTCGCTTTTTTCCTCCCCGGAGGGGCGGCTCAGCACGGTGCCGGGGTTGGAGGGGATACCCAGGTTAATGAAATCATTGTCATCCCAATTGATCCGTTGGGCCCGGACCTCTCTGTTCTTGCCGCCTTGACTATGAGTCGGTATACCATGGTATGTATTCCAGTCCTCTGTACCGTCCTCAGATTTCAGGAATAGCGGCGATCCGGTGGAATAGGAACCGTTTTCATCCGAACGCTTCATAATCGGCACGGGATGTTTGATCCAGGCCGCCTCATTCTCTACATCCTGGGTAAGATCCGCATAGGACAGGCCAACCGCGTAATTGTCATGGGTATAGCTGCTGGCGGAATAAGCAAAGAAAACCTTGCCGTTGCGCTCCACCACGGCTGCGCCTTCATTCACATTATCCACGTACTTCTCCCAATCATAGGTGGGCCGGGCCAGCGTAATCTCTTCCCCCTCCAATGTCCACGGATTTTTCATCTTGACAATGGTGGGGCATTCATCGAATCTCACATTTCCCGTTGCGGGGTCGGTGTAATAGAAATATTTGGTGTAGCTCATGTATCTCTGGCCTTTGATGTTGACGAAACCGAGAGGCAGTCCATAGCTTTGTGTATTCAGCAGCCCCTCTTGGGGAGTGAGTCCGTCTCCATTATCGTAGGAACCCTTCAGCTCCCAGGTCCCCTCGAAGGGATCGGGCGAGCTGTTCTCCAGCACATAAGAGCTGGGATGGCCATACGCAAATCGCCCCGCCTCATCGCTTACCTTCGGACCGGAGGCGAAATAGATGTACCATTTGCCATCAATTCGGTGGGCATCGGGCCCCCAGATGAATTCCAAGTTATCAGGCCGCTTCCATACCTCCTTGCTCTTGGCCGTAGATACGCCGAGTATGGTTTCATGCCGCTTTAATACCACATTGCCGTCGCCGGCTGCCGAATAATAATATCCGTCGTCCTGCCGTTCAATGGTGGGGTCGGCCCCCTTCATCAGCGGGTTCAGATAGTGGGAGGATACATCCGCATAGGCGACATTGCTCCCCATGCCTACATTAACCAGCAGCGTAGCCAGGAGCACCGCCAGGGACAAAGCAAATAAACCCATTTTCCTCATTACATCAATTTCCTCCTCAGGGGATTTGGTGTGGAGCATTTGGGCAGACAGGAAACGACTTTTTGAATAAACCGCTTACATTTTGCGAAAGCTTCCCATGGGCTGCTTCCAGTGTAATGGGATCCTTCCCCTGCAAGCCTTAAGAATCTTTAGGTTTTTCTTTACAATTTTTGTTTTTCGAGACGCAGACTCTTCCATTTGCGTGGAAAAAAGGAAAAACCGCCGGAACTTCCTCCGGCGGTTTAAGACATTTTAATTAAGGTGTGTCTGAAAACTCCGAGGGGAGCAAATTTTAGCGAATTTTCGTTCCAGGCAAGGCACTTGCCCGCAGGTGTACCGGGGGTACGTCAAGGGGAAGTAACGAAGTCAGGGGCGAAAAGGCGTTAAAAGGGCCCTCAAGCGAGTTTTTAGACACGCTCTAAAATACCTGCTTGCGGATAAACTCCAGCACCGTGCGCACATGCTTCGGACCTGTGGCATGTCCGTGGGACGGGAAAATCTCGATCTGCTTCTCCGACTCAATGCGGTTATAAGCAGCAAACACCGCTTCAGGGGGACAAACCGTGTCCTTCAATCCGACGCTCACCAGCACGGGAATGCGGATGCGGTCTGCCAGCACCGCATTGTCGAAGTAGCTGAGGGTATCCAGCGCCGTCTCCAATTGCTCGGGATAACGCCCGATGTAGTCCGCCACCTCCGACAAGGAGCCGGTGGTGTTGAAGACGGCCCAGTCCAGATAGCATAAATTAGGAATATCCGCCACGGCAAAGCTATGTCTGCAGCCCACGGCACTGACGATGAGAGCAAGGCCCCCGCCTTGGCTTCCTCCGGCTACCCCTACACGTGCAGAGTCGATTTCCGGCTGCTCCAGCACCCAATCCACCGCACGGATAGCATCGGTAATATAGGATTTGTAGTAGCTTTTGTGTGGATCGGTGATGCCGCGGGTCACCCAGCCTCTGGTTTTGCCGCCTTCAAGGGGGGCCAGATCGCCGGTTTCGCCGCCTTGGCCGCGGATATCAATCGAGAAGACAGCCAGCCCGGCCAATAGATAATGGGCAAAATGCTCGGGCATTCCGCGGCTTCCGGTATACCCGTGGTAATACACAACACAGGGATACCGGTCCTTCCCCAAAAATTCAGGCACCAGATAAATCCCGTGAATGGGGGTGCCGTCAATCCCGTTGTAAACAACATCGTAAGCAGCTACTCCCTCAAGCGGCGTAGCCATCGCCTGGCGGGTACCGGACAAGGGAGTTTCCCTTGTTTCCGCCAACACATCCGTCCAGAATGCATCCAGATCCTGCGGGGCGTGCAGTTTGGGAAAATGCGCATGAAGATCCTTGATTCTGGTCTCAATAAACGTCATTGCTCTTCCTCCTGTTTCGTCCTGTTCGGGTTTCATTATGGAGCGGGACGTTTGGAAAATCAATCATTTTTGACGGATTTTCGAGGGATTCTGCAAAGCTTCTGGACAAAAAGGTGAACTTGGATAAAAAGAGATGAATCCGTTATCCATTTTTGGCATATGGGTCTGACTCTTTGGAAATGCTAACCAAAATGTTTATCAAAGGAGGACGAAACGAATGAAAGCTTTGACTTACCAGGGCATGCGCCGGGTCAAGGTCCGGGAGGTCGCCGATCCCACGCTGCAAAAACCCGATGATATCCTTGTCCGCATCACCTCCACCACCATCTGCGGCTCGGATCTGCATCTGTTTAACGGGGAAATCCCCAATACTCCCAAGGACTTCGTGATCGGCCACGAGCCGATGGGGATTGTGGAGGAGGCGGGACCGGAGGTCACCAGCGTCAAAAAAGGCGACCGTGTCATTATCCCGTTCAATGTTTCCTGCGGGCAGTGCTGGTATTGCACCCATCAGTTGGAGAGCCAATGCGACCAAAGCAATCCTTTCCTGCATGGGGATACCGGCGGTTATTTCGGCTACAGTGATACTTACGGCGGTTATCCGGGGGGCCAGGCGGAGTATATGCGGGTTCCTTTCGCCAACTTTATGCCGTTTAAGGTGCCGGAGGATGCCGAGCTTCCGGATGAAAAGCTGCTGTTCCTCTCCGATATTGTTCCTACCGCCTATTGGAGTGTGGTGAACGCCGGGGTGAAGGACGGGGATACCGTAATCATTCTGGGATGCGGACCGGTGGGGCTTCTGGCGCAAAAGTTTGCCTGGCAGAAGGGGGCCAAGCGGGTCATTGCCGTGGATCACGTGGATTACCGGCTGGAGCATGCGCGGCGCACCAACAAGGTGGAAGCCTTCAACTTCAAAACCACAGATAATCTGCTGGGGCATCTGGAGGAAATCACCGGGGGTGGAGCCGATGTGGTCATTGACTGCGTGGGGCTGGACGCGGAAAAAACCGTGCTGGAGGTAGTAGAAACCCTCCTGAAGATTCAAGGCGGAGGCCTCGGCGCGTTCCGGATGGCCACCAAGCTGGTGCGCAAGGGCGGCACCATTCAGGTTACCGGGGTTTATGGCATGAATTACAACGCCTTTCCTTTCGGCGATTTATTCGCCCGGAACATTACGCTTAGGATGGGACAGGCGCCGGTCATTCACTTTGTGCCGGAGCTGTACCGGCAGATCAAGGAGGAGGTTTTTGACCCGACGGATATTATCTCGCACACCCTGCCCTTGACCGAAGCGGAGCATGGATACCATATTTTCGATAAAAAAGAGGATCATGCCATTAAGGTGCTGCTGAAGCCTTAGGCGGGCTCGGTTAAAGCAAAAAGCAAAAAGCCCTTTCCCTTTGTAAGGGGAGAGGGCTTTTGGTGCTGCTGCCGGTTAGGCCTTAACCACCCAGCTGGCGATATATTCAGTCCGGGCATCGGGCAATGCGAGTTGGGGATCCCGCTGCACCCAGCTTCCCTCTACTCCCGCCGCGCCGCAGCCCAGCTCAAAATGGCTCATGGCGATGCCCATATCCGTTAGCTGCATCACCTCACTGTAATTCGGTGTATGCGCCAGGTACAGATGGACGGCTTTCCGGTCCTCGGACAGCACCAGACGCCAAGGCTGCTTGTTGGAAGCGGAAGGCCCCAGACGGACCATCTCCACCGGCAGAGCAAAGACTCCGGCAGCCTTCTCCTCCAGGGGACGGCCAAAGGCGCCGTCACAAAACAGCTCGCTCCAGCCCTTTTTGTTGTCGGCCTTCACCAGTGTCCGCATGGCGGACCTGAGCAAACCTTCCTTTCCCTGCGGGTAGCCGATAGGCGTGATGCAAGGGATGGTTTCATGGTCGGCCAGATTGATTTCCCTGCCGAAGGAATTGCGGTTGAAGGTGCCGCCCATCCAGCATGTGCCGATTCCCCTGTCGGTCAGGAAGAGCACCAGCTTCTCAAAAGCGTAGCCAAAATCCAACAGCGCGGTTTTGTTATCCTTCGGAATCACACCCACCAGATACGCCTGGGGATTCTTGATCATGCCGTAGGTTCCCAGCTTGATCCCCTTCTCCGAAACGGCGCCGGTAACCTTCACTAAATCCAGTCGTGTGATGCCGCCGAAGGGTCCGGTAAGCCGGCTTGGGTCAGCGGCATACCGGGCAATCGCCTCGTAGTCTTCTTCACTAATCGGACGCGCCTCGTAGTTGCGGACGGACATCCGCTTGCGGATCACAGCAGCAGTGTCCGACAATGCAAAATCCTTGATCGTGGTTTTCATTAACCAACCTTCCTTCTTCCGGAAAATAACGCGTTCTTTATGAATATCCTCATTATCCCTTGAGTGGGATATGGCGTCAAGGAGTCGCTTGTTCTCCGAATCGGGGCTACCGGGACTTGGGGAGCTTCGGGGGCTTCGGGGGTTTCGCACAACCTACCACGCCTTGACCGCTAACGGAACTCAGTGACTCTTAGCGGCCGAAAAGACGCTTCCCCGCATCCTAACGGAACTCAGACACCCTTAGGCTGGTTCTGGGCGGATTTAGGCGGCATATACCAGCTCTAACAGTCGCTGATTTCCGTTAAAGCAGAATATTCGCGGGATTTAGCCTCTAAGTGCTCCTGAGTTCCGTTAGCCGCCGGAGGAAGGCAAAAACCGCCCGCCTTCGCACAGATGTGCGGCAGACGAACGGTTTTACTTGATGAATAACCTATTGCAGCATATAAATCCGGTACATGAACACGGCGGTTTCAGCCCGGGTCGCTTGACCCAGGGGATGAATTTGCCCGTTGTAGCCGTCAATCAGTTTGGCGGAAACCAATGCCGCCGCCGCGTCACGGGCGTAAGCCGCAACATCCGCATTGTCAGCAAAGGCATCCAACGCATTGGCTGTTCCGTTGAGGGAATAGCCTGTAGCCTTCAGAGCCCGCACCGTCAGGGCCATCATATCCTGCCGGGTGACGGGAGCCTGGGGATGGAAGCTGCCATCCTCCCCGCCTTGGGCGATACCCAGCTTTTTGGCAACCGCTACTGCGTCGGCATAATAATCACCTGCGGCCACATCCTTAAAGTTATCTGTTGCTTCAGCTGTAAGTCCCAGTGTTTTGACCAGCAACACCGTATAATCGGCGCGAGTTACAGATTTGTCCGGATCATAGGTTTGCAGCGTATCGCTGGTGCCGTTGATGATCCCCTTGGAGGCCAGCACTTCAACCGCCTGCTTGGACCAGGTGTAATTTTCCAGGTCGCTAAAGGTTTTTGGAGTGTAGCTAACCGCATACTTGCTGAAGTGAGAGGTGGTAAAGACCACCGCACCCTTCTTCGCGTCGAAGCGGCCATTATAAACCGGCGTCCGTTCACCGGATGCGGCAATATAGGTTACGGACAGCTTCTCCGCATCCTCACCTGCAGCCGGTTGATACGGAATGGCGACCTGCACAGGTGCTCCCGTGTTGCTCCATGCAGCAGCTTTGCCATCCAGAAGGAGCGACACATCAATGACCTTCTTATCCGCCGCATGCTCCGGCTTCCCAACGGTCAAGGAGACGGCAACAGTGGTACCGGCCTTCAGCTCCAAGGTGCTCAGCATGGAGGAAGGCAGCGTGACCTCGCCTGCACTGCTGACAAGGGTCAGCTCATGCTTGCCGTTTGCCGCACGCAACGCCTCCACCGGCAGCTGCACCAGATAAGCGCCGGCGGTGCCGTCCAGCTTCAACGTTACTTTCTTGAGCCCGTCTGTACCAGCCACTGCCTTGCCCAATGCATCTTGCAGCGCAGTCAGCGAAAGCGCCGCTTCTTGGCGTTGAGCGGTTTCGTTGAACTTGCCTTGCAGGGTGACGGAGACGGAGCCGTCGGTGTTAACCGGTGAAGAAGGAGCAGGGGTTAGGACAGGACCGCTACCTGAGGTAGTGGAGTCCGGTGTCGAGTCAGGCGTCGGATCCGGTGTAGGATCTGATGTCGGACTTGGTGTTGTACTTGGTGTTGTACTTGGTGTCGGACTTGGTGTCGGACTTGGTGTCGGACTTGGTGTCGGACTTGGTGTCGGACTTGGTGTCGGACTTGGTGTCGGACTTGGTGTCGGACTTGGTGTCGGACTTGGTGTCGGACTTGGTGTTGTACTTGGTGTCGGACTTGGTGTCGGCTCTGTTCCTGGCTTGGTATAATTTACGCTCTGGGAGACGACCTCAGTTATTCCTCCACCGCCGATTTTCACGGTGTATGTTCCTTCTACACTAAGAACAGTTTTGTATTGAAACGTAAACTCCCCATCCGCATCAGCCGTAGCCTGGTCAATCATATCCAGCTTGCCCTCAGGGCTCAGCACTTGAAAGGTAACGGCAGATCCGGGCTTTGCCCCTTGACCTGTCACGGATACCAAGCCGGTGGTATTGTTCAGATGAACTGTTGCAAGCAGGCCTTCGGCGAAAACATGTTGAAAGCCAGACAATGACAACACTAATGCAATAATCAGCATACTTGTAAGCTTCTTCAACGAGCACCCTCCTCCGCTAATAATCGCGATCCTTATCGTACACGGCAAGCAGGAATATGCCGTGAGGGCATATCCCACTTTCCCGGTGCCCGGTGCTACTCCAGAATTTCTACATTGGACAAGGGCTTCATATCAGTGATGTTATCCCATACGAATACTTTCACCTTATGGCCCTGAACATCATCCGGCAAACGGAATCCGGCTTGCAAGGTTTGATCTTGGCCGCTTTTGGCATTCCATTTGACGGATGCATAGTTCTTCAATGTATTTTCTGCATCGTAGAGTGCGACAATCAACGTAACTTCCTGAGTAATTGTGCTTTTATTGGAGATATCTGCGGTCACTTGAATATCCCCGCCTGCTGAAAGATGAGAAACCGTCTCTCCGGCAAAATTGGTGAAACTGATATTACGGATTACAAATTCCTGCTTTGCATTGGTATAATCCAGTTTCGGTACTTTCAAACCACCTGCCAGCACTTTGTCTTTCACATCTTCACCCAGATAAAAGCTGAGGTGAGGCGGCTGATTATAAGCAGTATTTTGCCATCCAATAGCATTACGGTACACCGGATCGTGCATTAACGTATACAGCCGGTAGTCTGTTGGTGTAGTCGTGCTATAAATCCGCAGCTCAGTGCTATCTGTATTGGGCAGGACAATCTCTTCCCGCCAGTCGCCAAGAATATCTGCTTGAAGAGTTGGCGTAGCCTTTGTACCATTGCTGCTTACTGTATCCGTAAAGGTTTTTACTAAATCAAATTTATTGGTTGTACTGTTATACTTCGTTACCTTGGAACCGCCTGGAATCGGCGCACTGGTAGAAGAGTTAGCTGCACCATCAAACAACTCCTGCAGCAAGTCACCATCCCAATAGATCGCAAAGTTCGTGGAAATCCCGCTTGGTTTGGAGTTTAGTACCGCACCTGTTTGGACATTGTACACGCCTCCGCCTTCCGCAACTGTAGAACCGGCAGATCCCCAGAATTCGTGCCCTTTTGAGGGGGTGATATTAGCAATCAATCCCCGGCCTGCATCTACATATCCATAATAAGATTGAAGCGTTTCCCCGGTAGCTGCATCATGATATTCCAAGGAAGCAACCTCTGGGATTTCATGGACACCGTATACCTGCAAACCTTCCCGATCAGGATCAAAAGCGCCCAAATGAAGCGCATCCCCATGTGAGCCCATCTCCCGCTGCATGTTGCCATCCATGGTATACAGAATGGAACCATCGTCATCCAGTGTCAGGGAGCCTGCTACAATCTCATCTTTGCCGTCATTATCCACATCACCTGTTGCCAGACTATGGTAACCAAGCCCGCCTCCTTTACCGACAACATCAGAATCAAATGTCCAATCCTCAACAAGTTGGCCATTTATCAGACTATAGGCAACGTAAGAGGTGCGTTCATAATAACCTCTGCCGAATACTGCGCTTGGTTTTTTTCCGTCCAGATATGCAAGTCCTGCAAGGAAACGATCGGAACGGTTGTACCAGGAATCACCCCAAGACTTACCACCATCTTCCCCTAAAGGAAAAGCATAATTAACAGTGTCGATTTCTCTACCGGTTAATCCTTCAAAAACAGTCATAAATTCCGGCCCGCCTATAATATGGCCATTATTATTCTCAGTATTAACATACGCACCGTTTTTGTTGATGTCTCCGATGACACTTATGACTTTATTGCTGTCATAAATACCGTTGGTGGCGCCATATACAACTGTGGCATCAGCCGTTTTTATCATCATTTCACTTTTGCCGTCTTGATTAAAGTCCGCTACTATAAATTGATTGTAATGGGCGCCGGAGGTCAGGTTTAAGCCCATATTCATACGCCATAACAACGTGCCGTCAAGCTTATACGCATCAAAAATAGTCGGACCCGTCATCGCTGTTTGTGAACTATCAATAGCATTGGAGGGATACCATTTGACGATAATCTCATATTGACCGTCTCCGTCCAAATCCCCGACAGAAGCATCATTCGCACTATAGGTGTATGTGCCACTGGCTGTCGAGCCACCATCAGGCTTTTGTAAAGGGAAAGAAAGATAATCTTTGGCTAAAGCCGTAACCTCAGTTGTTTCAGTGGGCTGATTGTCCGTCAAGGTCTCAATAATATACTTATCTTCGGCAAATCCATTGACATCCAAATAATTAGTTGCAGTGAGCGGAGCGACATTCAGCTTGGTTCCGTTCTTGTAAATATTGAATGCCACATTTTCTGCATATTCAGTGGCTAATAAACGCCAGCTAACAAAAATACCGCTATCTGCTTTCAGTGCTACAGCCCCTCTGTCCAACCATTCAGCAGATCTCGGTTGTGTAGCGGGCTCTAAACGATTGTATACGTAATGTACAGCCTCATTACGATTCAAAGCGTTGGAAAGACCAGCGGGTGTCACCACGGTTCCAATGAATTTGTATATCCCCGGTTCATGAGGGTTCCAGCTTTTCCCAACAGCTTTCCATTCAGAAATGGCAGCCGTCGTTTTTGTATTGTTGGCCAGGGTCAAATTAACAATAGAGGGTAATCCAATCGTTTGGGTATCTGTGGTAGTTTGATCCACATATACCTGGTGGTAAGGCATTTTGTTTACCAGAATAATAGTGTTATCAGGAACTGCTGTCCTATAAATCCCCATGTTATCCAGATAACTGGTCCATGTGATATTATTACCGGCTGTCCGCAGACCCACGATTTTAATAGAATCCAAAAAACCGTTAAATACAATGGTCTCCATCGAAATCGTATGTTCCTCATAAATACCGGAGCTCTTATCCTTGATTCTAACAATCATTTCATTTGCGATTTGGTCAAACAGCACACTAATGGTGTACCAGTTTAAAGGATTGGAAAATTGCGTGGTGACTGGAGCATTGGAGCCGGCTACAAATGCCAGGGGCGAATTATTTACATTTCGCAGTGCAAACACAATAAGTCCGGAACCATCCAGTAATCTGAACTCGCCTCCGTTTTCACTGGGATTGCCGCCCTTGTCATTTACCTTCCCCGGATACCAGTCAAACTGTACTAATATTTGTGCACCAGTCACTGGTTTATCCAGTTTTTTACTTGCTACCCGTCCACCCTTCTGATCAGTCATGGTGTAAGCAAGCTTTGCCGTAGTGTTACCTCCCACATCGGCTCCATAGACACTTAAGGTTGCATTGGAAGTCGTAAATCCCCAATTTGCCGGGGTAAGCGGCTCCGTATCTCCAAAATCCGTAAAATACACAGCAGACCCTACAGTATTGTAAACCTGATCGATAACGGTAGATCTGTTACCGCTTCCATTTTGCTGCGAGTCAGGATCTGCCGCCAATACCGTTACAGCTTGGGACAGCATCAAAACAATTGCCAGCATTGCGGATATCATAGATTTGTTTTTTCTCATCCAACCCACGCTTTATTCACTCCTTATTATGAAATTTAATCCCACGCCCTGGCTGTTGGAGACACCAGGCCTTGCATCCTTTCACCTCCCATTGGTAATGTAAACGATTAAAGTTAACTTCTCTTACCATTGGCCTTGCAGCAACCTGTCCACATGTTACCATCCCTATTTTTCCAACGTCTATTGCACATTTTTGAATATCCTGCAAATTCGCCAGAATTCCCCTTTTTTCACCTTTGAACTTTCTTGATTAGGTTTGTCTTTTTTTGAGTACAAGAAAAAACCGGCCCCCTCCTGCTTAGGCATGGGAGAGATCCGGTCAAGTTTTATACACCCAGCATACGGAGCAGAAGTCCCACTGCCGCTACGAATAGTCCCCCTGAACTAATGAGAATCCCGATCAGCCACTTTTGATAATCCGCCTGTCTGTTACGCAGCTGCTCCACCTCATCCCGCAGCTCCTCCACTCTCACCTGCAACGCCCGAGTGGCCTGCAACGCATCCATGCCAATATCACGGGCGGAATGGATCATATCCAGCTTGGTTTCCACCCGAGTTAAGCGCTGTAAAATTTCGTTGGTTTCATCCGGCATCCCTTATCATCCCCTCATCCTCCATTTGTACAAGATATGCCAAAAGAGCTATGCCCGCTTAGTTACTCTATCTATTTGAATCAAATTTTAAGTTGAAAGATTTGGATATGACCCTGCGAAATGGCAAAAAAAGCCCCGCAGCATGCTGCAGAGCCTGAAAAAACATGGGATGACGGTACAATCGTTTCTTCTATCTTTTCACAGATTCACGGACCAACGCAATGACTGTCTCCCGGTCCGCCTCCGTCCCCCGGGCTTCCGCTGTAGGGTGGAAATGCTCCATATGCCGGAAGATGACGGGGGTGTGCAGATGAAGTCCGGGCACATCCACATCCGCTGCTGTAATGCGGATCTCCGTGTCCCCGATCTCCACTACCCGGAAGGCATGCTGATCCAGACAGGCGGATATCTGCACAAACGTCCAATTGCCCTTCTGTGCGATAGAATCCACATGGGTATGACCGTTGAAATAGATACCCGTGCCCGTTTTGCGCTGGAGCACCTCCCATAAAGGGATGTCCGGATGAACCGACGCTTTTTCGTCAGTGGAACGGGCGGTTGTGTCGTAGACGGGATGATGGGCGAATACCAGAACGGGTTTGTCGCCGGACGCCTCCAGCACATCGGATAGCCAGGCCAGCTGCCGCTCATCCACCTCCCCACTCCAATCGTCGTAATCCATCTCCTTGGCCGTATCCAAAAAGACCAATACAGCCGCATCCGTCTCTACTGACCGGTAACGGGCTTGACCTGTAAGCTCAAGCACCTGCTTCCGCGGCTGGGCATACAGATCATGGTTGCCAAGCACATGGTAGAAATTGCGGGGTCTGCGGTTAAGCAGCCGGTACACCTCCCGCAGCTCCTCCGTGCGTCCATAGTTAGTGAGGTCCCCCAACGAAATATGTACATCCCCTTCCAGCTCCAGATACCTGTCCAAAAGAGCCCCATAAAACTCGTCTCTGGCCTCCAGCCATTCCGGAACCGCCTCATCCGCCTGATGATAATGCAGGTCTCCCATTACGATCAGCTTCATTGCCATCACTCCTATCCTTTTGAATGGGTATTTTCCTATTGTATAAAAAAGAACCCGAAAAAGCCTCCGGCGCATGCACCGAAGAAAAACGTTGCTGTTCCGGGTTTTTTCTCCCTGACTCCACCCGTTCCCTGTATGCGGTTGTCTGTTCAACTGCTTGCTCCTATATTAGCGTGTATGTGTTTGCGGAGCATTATCTGCTTGTAAGGTTTCTGTAAAAGAGGGCCTCGGCAGACCTGCAGAAGCCTGCTTGCTCCTGCAGACACCTGCTGACCAAATGTAAGCGCCAAACAATGTTCGCTATTGCTCCATCAGCGGCTCCTTTTAACCATGTAAGCGTCAAACAATGTATGCTATTTCAACTTTTGAGGTCTTTTTACGTGCGTTTTACCCGAATAGCATACATTTCTTGTACGCTATTCAGTCAAACATGTTGGATTTAGCCAAATAGCATACATTTGCGGTTCGTTATCATTTCTGTGCATCCCCTCCAGCGGTTAGATGTCCTCGAGCGGGTTGCTCTCCACCGGGTTTGCAAACATGGCCTAATCATGATGATATAAAAAAACCTCCGTACCGCAGCATAACCGCGGATTACGGAGGTTGAATGAATCACTTCAAGCCGGCCTACTCGTACACCGGGACCTGCTCCAAGGGTTGGGCGTTGCCGTATTTGGGGTACTCCCTGCCTGTGGGAGCCGCCCAGCTCACCGCATTGCGGATCACCGTCAGCACCTGCTCATTGTAATAGGTCGGGTAGGTTTCATGACCCGGACGGAAGTAGAAGATCTTGCCCTGGCCCCGGTGGAAGGTACAGCCGCTGCGGAACACCTCGCCGCCGGCAAACCAGCTGACCAGAACGGTCTCATCGGGCTGGGGGATATCGAAGTGCTCCCCATACATCTCCTCGTGTGGGAGCTCGAAGCATTCGCCGATGCCCTCCACAATCGGATGACCGGGGGAGATGACCCACAGGCGTTCCTTCTCGCCGATTTCCCGCCATTTCAGATCGCAGGAGGTACCCATCAGCTTCTTGAAAATTTTGGAGAAGTGGCCAGAATGGAGCACAATCAGGCCCATACCGTGCAGCACCCGCTGGTACACCCGCTCCACCACTTCATCTGACACATCGCCATGGGCGGTATGCCCCCACCACAGCAGTACATCTGTGTCTGCCAGCCGTTCCTCCGTCAAACCGTGCTCCGGCTCATCCAGAGTCGCTGTCACAATCTCCAGATTCTCCTTTATGCCCAGTCCGTCCGCCAACGCGCCATGAATTCCCTTTGGATATACGCTCCGCACCTTTTCGCTTGTCTGCTCGTGCCGGTTTTCGTTCCATATGGTAACTTTAATTCGTTTTGCCATCCTCTGTCGCCCCTTATCAGGATTAACTTGGTCCATGCCCACGATCAGCAGGGATTCTGATCTGATTATAGGAAAAACCCTGGATGAAAGCTAGGCGAGATCTTGCCTCATTGCTATCGGATTTTGCCCATCCATTTCCGCAGCAGACGACGCTGTTCTAATCGTCCCCTTCATAAAGAAACCAGTCAAAGTCAGCAGGTACAGCGGAGCGTTGACCATTTCCTGTTGCATACATGCCGATAAAAACTCCCGTAAACCCTCCGGCTACCTCTGTAGACAACAGCCCGCATTCCCCTATGCCCATCGAGACCGGCTCTTCACTACTTCCGGCAGAATATCCGAAGGAATAATGCGTTTTGTCCGCATGAACCGTTAAGATAACCGTGTCCTTGAACCAGGGCACTTCCTTTTCTACCTTCCACAACGTCCCCAGCCTTCTGCGGAAAATAAGCCTTCGTTCACCCTCCAGCAGCGTTACCGCCAGCTCATAATGGAAGCGTTCATTCATATACACCGTAATCCCGGCCTCTTCACCGTCGCGCTGGGGGATGAACGACAATTGTGCGGCGATACGGCAAACAAAGTGCTGCTGCCTTCTGCCGACAAAAGCAACCGGTCCTGCTTCATTCAAGGCAGCTGGAGCACCATACAGCGTTAAGCAACTGCTCCGCCGGGAGAGTGACCAATTGGCCGGGTCCGGTGAACGCAGGAAATTCCATCGTGGAGCAAGGACGGCTTCGTTGAAATCATCCCGGATATGAACCTGGGAAACTCCCTCTTGTGATCCGCTCCAGCCAGGCCCGGGCTCAGATAATGTACCCTTGTCCCCGATGACCGGCCATCCATCCTCCATCCAGGAGACCGGCGCCAGGAAGGTTTCCCTGCCGAGATGATGCTGCATGGGATACCCGACTGGTCGGATACCCAGGAATACAGCCCACCACCTGCCATCCGGCGCCTGAATCAGATCTGCATGACCTGTGGCATGCACCGGCTTGTGGAGGCTTCTGTGGGAGAGGATCGGGTTATACGGACAGCTCTCGAAGGGGCCGTCCGGTTTCTTCCCTCTTGCCACCGTCACCATGTGGCCGTATTCCGTGCCGCCTTCCGCGATCAGCAGATAATACCATTCCCCAATCCGGTACAGATGCGGGCCCTCCGGATATTGGCCTCCGGTTCCCCGCCAGATCAGAGAAAGCTCCGACAGCCGTTTTCCCGAGCCAAGATCAATCCGGCTTTGATACACCCCTTGACCCTCTGCGTCATAAGAGGTGGTATAATAGACCGTTCCATCCGTATCCACGAACATATCCGGATCGATACCGGGCTGATTCACATATACGGGGTCAGACCAATCCCCTCTCGGATCATCGGTGTATACATAGAAGTTGCCGCCTTTTGTTACATTGGTGGTGGTCATGTAGAACAGGCCGTTGTAATACCGGATAGTGGGAGCATAGATCCCGCCGGAGCTCCAGGCATCACTCAGTTGCGCTTGCTCCGGCCGTGTCAATACATGACCGATTTGCTCCCAATGTACAAGATCCTTGCTGTGAAACAACGGAACACCGGGAAAATATTCGAAGGAGCTGGTCACCAAATAATAGTCGTCCCCCACTCTGCAAACGCTGGGGTCCGGATGAAAACCACTGATAACAGGCTTATATGGATTCATAACGGCCCTTCTCCCTCCGTTCTCCCGATTTCGACTCTACCGGCTCATAAGAATCCAGCCTTACGATCCACACATCCCTTCCCGCAAGCTTCATTTCCCCGCCTGGAACCCGGTTGCCGGTCAAAAGCTCCGTGCCCAACCGTCCGCCCAAATTGATCGTAATGGAATCCTCATTATGATTCAGAATAAACATATACCCTTGACCGTCCTTGCTGCGCAGCGTCGTTTCTACCCCCTCCGGCAAACCGGGAATAACAGGGGCAATGCCAAGGGAGCTGCATAAGCGGGGCAGCCATTCCTGCAGGAAGTCCGCTTCCGGACTGGTCGCCAAGTACCAGGCTTCGCCTTCACCGAACCTGTTGACGGTAAGCGCAGGCATTCCATGATAGAAATCGTCGCCAAACACGGCCTTCACAATAGCACCCTCGGAATGGACCAAGTCACACAGCAGGCCGCACCCGTATACCTGCTTCAAGCCGGGCGGGGTCTCCTTCCATACGATCCGGTTCCGTTGGCTGGGCAATAAAGCATCGATTTCCTCCACCCACAAACCAAGCAGCTTCCGAAGCTCACCGGGATATCCCCCTGTTCTGACCAGATCATTCTCATCCACAATGCCGCTGAAGAAGGTGGTGATGAGCGTACCGCCGGCTTCAACATATTGTTCAAGCCTGTCTGCCATCCCCTGCTTCACCATATATAACACTGGGGCAATGAGCAGATCATAGCCGCTTAGCTCGGCTTCCGCACCCACCATATCCACTTCGACTCCCGAACGGAACAGCGCATCATAAACCTTATGAATCTCGTCCATGTAGTTCAGGGCGATGGTTGGCCCACTGGACATTTCGACAGCCCACCAATTCTCCCAGTCGAACAGAATGGCAGCTTTCGCCCGGACCCGTGTATCCAGCAGTTGATCAGCCAGCTTCCCAAGCTCCGCACCCAACCGGGAGCATTCGCGGAACACCCGGGTATGCTCGTGGCCGGCATGCTCGATGACGGCGCCGTGATATTTCTCGCAGGCTCCTACCGACCGGCGGAGCTGGAAGAACAGCACCGTATCGGCACCGCGCGCAACCGCCTGATAGCTCCACAGTCTCATCACACCGGGACGCTTAAGGGAATTATAGGGCTGCCAATTCTGCTGGCTGGGGGTCTGCTCCATCAGCATGAATGGCTGGCCGTCCTTCAGGCCACGCATCAGGTCATGAACCATAGCCGTGAAGCTGTATGGTGTATCCAGCCGGGGATAGTTATCCCATGATACAACATCCATGTGTTTGGCCCATTTGTGGTAATCAAGCTTTTTGAAGGCTCCCATCAGATTTGTTGTGACGGGAATGTCCGGTGTGTGTTTCCTCACTGCTTCACATTCCAGCTTGAAGCAATCCAGCAGGCTGTCAGAATAAAAACCAATATAATCCAAGGATATCCCCTGGAAGTTTGTTGCAGTCCGCCCGTTGGCACCCTGCCACTCCTCACTGAGTTCATTGGGAAGGACGATATCCTCCCATTCGTAGAAGGTATGCCCCCAGAAGGACGTGTTCCAGGCGCGGTTCAGCTCATCCAATGTGCCGTAGCGTGTTTGCGCCCATACACGGAATGCTCCTTCGCAGTTATCACAATAACAATTTCCGGCTCCGCCATATTCGTTATTGATATGCCACATGAGAAGAGCCGGATGATCCTTATATCGTTCGGCAAGCTTTTCGGCCATACGGGCTGCATAGGTACGGTAAGTGGGACTGTTGGGACAGAAGTTATGTCTTCCGCCGAACTTACGTTTGTTGCCGTGGAAATTGACCTGCAGCACATCGGGATACTTCCGCGCCATCCAGGCGGGATGCACAGCAGTGCTTGTGGCCAGACAGACGCCGATTCCGTCTGCATGGAGCTTATCCATCATTTCGTCCAGCCATTGAAAATCATAAGTTTCTTCATCTGGCTGGTTTTTCGCCCAAGTGAATACATTCAATGTGACCACATCGATGCCTGCCAGCTTGAACAAACGCAGATCCTCATCCCAGACACCCGTTTCCCACTGATCCGGATTATAGTCACCACCGTACCAGATTTTAGGCTTACGTATACTCAGCATCCTATTCCACCTCCACGATTCGTATTTTTTGTATGGGAAATGAGCGGTTAGTGAACAAAAACCCTGGCCCAATGAACCCAGGACCAAGGCTTTGTTCATCCTCCGCGAACCTACCGCGGCAGCTCCGCTTATTGGCATGCCCTACTTAAATGCCGCACGCTGGGATTCATAAATTTTGTAGAAATCATCCCACACCAGGATATTATTCTTTTCCTTGCCCCACCAATCCAGATACCAGGCTTCGATATCCTTGCCCCCTTGTTTCTCCCACAGGGCTTTGGCTTCCGCATATGCTTGATCCACCGTGTAAGACTTGCCTCCAATAATGGCCTTAATGAACAAATCGTCAATCGGCTTGGTCAGGTTGGCCATCTTGGTCTGCAGATCCTTGGGCAGCTCCGGCATATGCTCAGAGTGGGTGATCCCCTCGCCCACCGGGATTTTCTCCATATATACATTCCGTGCTTCCTTGAACAAACGCAGGGCTTCCTTTTGTTCAGGAATGCTTTCACTCAGGAAGGTTTCAGTATAGCCGTATTTGCCGCTTTCCAACCGGCTGTAGATCATATTAAAATCGCTGTTCCAGCTGACTTCATTCTTGTACTTGTCATTATCCAGAATCGTCGGACGTCCGTCGGCATCCAGCTTATAATGTGTGCCTTCAATGCCATAGCGGAACACATTGCCCGTTTCAGGTTTGGCCAGGAAATCAATCTGGCGGATAATCGCTTCCGGATCCTTGGCTCTGGCATTCACAACCGCAGTCATTTGAACCGGGTTATTCCATACCACGGTGAACCGTCCGACCGGTGACTTCGGCAGGGGCAAAATGGAGAGTTTGCCATTCGGCACATTCTTCATAAAGGTAGCCAATTCCTTGGCAGCGAAGGCAGCGTAATCGTTGGTCATCCAGCTCATAATTCCTACCTTGCCGTTCAGGAAGTCCTGCGCAGCCTTGGAGCCGTCCTTATCCGTCAGGAAGTCCTTGTCCATCACACCCGCTTCGTACAAATCCCGCTTGAACTGGGCTTGCAGCTTCATATTTTCCAGCCCGAACTGCAGCTCTTTCTTCTCGTTAACATTTACCCAGTTGGCGTTAAACATATACCGGATGGGGCCGCCCATACCACCGGACTGAATGCCTGCAATACCGTAGGTATCGTTTTTGCCATTGCCGTCCGGATCCTTCTCCGTAAAGGCTTTCGCCACCGCTACCATTTCCTCCGTGGTTTTGGGCATCTGAAGACCCAGCTTATCCAGCCAATCCTGCCGGATAAACACGCTGGACAGTGGATACACCTCGTTGATCCGGCCTACCTCATACAGCTTGCCGTCGCTTTTGATACCCGCTTTTTTCAACTGCGGATACTTCTGCATCAACCCCTTATACACGGTGCTGTTCTTTTCGATCAGATCATCCAGAGGCATAAGCTGCTTTTGGGCGAACAGGGAGTTGCGGATGCCGGTGCCGAATTCAAATATAAGATCGGGTGCGCTGCCCGAAGCAAACAGCACATTCAGCTTCTGCGCAGATTCCCAGCGGGGAACAGCTGTATATTTCACATCGTTGGGTCCTTTTTCGTTCATCCACTTGGACCACATATTATCCTCAATGGTTCCCATCCCGTTGGGCACATTCCCCCGCTCATAGATGGTTGCGGTTATTTTGCCCCGTTTCACTGCCGTCCCGGTGGAGGCTTTAGGCGTTTCCCCGGCGGGTTTGGACGTTTCGGAGGAAGCCTGATTGTTGGTACCCGAACAGCCTGCAAGCATCGAAGCACTTATAACTCCCGCTAAACCAATATAAGCCCAGCCTTTCTTTTGCATACCATCGCCCCTTATCATCTTATTGGACCTGGACATCTGCAAGCCTCTATGCTGACCATCAACCCTTAATCGAACCCAGCATCACCCCTTTAACAAAATATTGCTGCAGGAAGGGATACACGAGCAGGATGGGCACAACCATAATGATAACCGCAGCGGACCGGATTCCGTCCGGCGTCAGGTTGGAAATCATATCCGGGTCGGAGAAATCCTGCACCATGGAGGTGGATTTGATCATGTTCTGTACAAGCACAGTCAAATTATATTTGGCCGTGTCGTTGATATAAATCATCACGCTCATAAATGCATTCCAAAAGCCGACTCCGCAGAACAGCGCAATGGTGGCCAACACAGGTTTGGACAAGGGCAGCATAATGTTAAAGAGAATACGGGTTTCGCTGCAGCCGTCAATCCGCGCCGCTTCCTCCAGCTCATAAGGTATGTTGGCAAAGTAGGTCCGCATAATCAGCACATTGTATGCGCTCACAAGACCAGGCAGCCAAAGGGCGCTGTATGAATCCACAAGCCCCAGCTTGGAGACGACCAGATACGTCGGAATCAGACCGCCGTTGAAAAGCATCGTGAAGACCATAGCCAGTGTAAAGAAGTTCCTTGCATAGAACTGCCGTCGTGACAACGGATAAGCAGCCATAATGGTAGCCGATACACTGAGGAGCGTTCCGATTACCGTAATCTCAACACTGTTCCAGAAGGCATTTACAATGGGCGTTCCTTTAAATAGGCTTTCAAAGGAATACAGCGTCCAGCCCACCGGAACAAGGGACACCCTCCCGCTCATAATGGCATCGGCATCACTAAGCGACAACGCGATGACATTCATTAACGGTATGATACAGCTAAGGGCAAGCAAGGTGAGTATGACATAGTTAACGGCATAGAAAATTTTTTCTCCGGTTGTATCGCGCATCTTCTTCCTCCAATCCCGGCTGTCCGGAATATTACCATAATCCCTCATTGAACCGTCGTGCGATATAGTTCGCACTTACAACCAGCACCAATGCAACCAGAGATTCAAACAGCCCCATCGCCGTTGTCAGACTGAATTGAGCCCCCTGCAGACCAATCCGGAAAATATAAGTGCTAATCACATCGGCAATCTCGTTGACGTTTGCATTTTGCAGCATGTATACCTGATCAAAACCGACCTCCATCACTCTTCCCATGGACAGAATAAGCAGAAGAATAATCGTGGAGCGGATGCCGGGCAGGGTGATATGCCAGATTTGGCGGGCCTTGGTAGCTCCGTCCATATTAGCCGCTTCGTATAAGCTGGGATCAATGGTGGTCAGTGCAGCCAGGAAGATAATCGCATTGAAGCCCATGTCCTTCCATATTCCCGAACCAACGAATACGGCGACCCACGAGAAATTATGGTACATGAAGGCGTACGGCTCTCCAAAAATCATTTTTACGGCGTTGTTAATCATGCCATTCTCCAGGGAAAACAGGGTCATGATCATCATCGATATGATGACCCAGGACAGGAAATGGGGCATATAAACAATGGTTTGCACCGTCCGTTTGAAGGGCATGCTGCGGACCTCGTTCAGCAGAATTGCCAAAACAATAGGTACCGGAAAACCGAAAACGATGCTGAGAATGCTTAATACGAATGTGTTGCGGATGATTTCCAAGGTTCGGGGGTCCTGCAGCAGGGTTTCGAAAAAATGGAGACCCACCCACGGACTGTGAAGAATGCCGTCAAAAAAATTGTAGTCCTTAAAGGCAATGATCAGTCCCCCCATAGGAGCGTATTTGAAAATAAGAAAGTACAGGACAATAGGGGCAAACATAATGATCAAGGGAATATTGGATTTGAACCGCCTCAGCCTCTGGTTATGCAGCCTGCGTTTCGCTTCTTGCGCCGCTTGGGGCACTTCCTGCAGTGGTATGCTGTCCATAGGAGCTCCTTTCGTGAGTGATGGGTTGGATCGCTTATGTTTTATTATATGGAAAGGCCCGCCACCGGGCATTTGATATCCACTGACAGTTTTTAAATATCCTACACACTTCAGCTTTTTCCATAAAAAAAGACCGTCTTCGCAATTCGCGCGCCGGTCCGTATCCTTGTTACTGTGATTTCCTGTATTCGCTTGGTGAGATTCCAGTAAACTGCTTAAACACTGTGGTGAAGTAGCTGGCATTATCAAACCCGGTCTGCTCGGCGATTTCCGTCATCCGCATTTTGGTGCAGGCCAAGAGTGCCTTGGACTTCTCCACCCGCAGCCTGCTGACATAATTGCTGAAGGCGATTCCCGTCTCCCGTTTGAACAGGTTGCTCAAATAATTGGGCGTAACATGGACATGGGCGGAGACGGCCTGCAGGGAACAGTGCTCCCGGTAATGGGTTTCAATATACTGCTTTGCCCGAATGACCACATTATCCCGCTTCTCCTGAAGCCAGCCTTCGAACAGCCGGAGGAAGGTTTCCGCCTTATGCCCGGCCCACTCGGTAATTTGCTTATTCTCGGTGAACAACAGAAGGTCTCCCGGATGTAAATCATCATAGTCCTCCGCTTTCAAATGCTTAAAATCAATGGCCAGCAAATCGGACAATGCCGTTACCATGGCATAGATTTCGATCTTGCAGGTTTGGAGGGGAAGGCCGGCGGCACGGTGAATAAACCCGGTAAGCTTGCTCCGTGCCTCTTCCACATCCCCAATGATGAGCTCGGACAATATGCTCTCCCGCAGGGCCAAGGACCGGACGGCATCGTGATCCCCCTGCAGATTCTGGGTTTGTGCGGTGCCCCGCAGCCCGGCGTATCCATCTGCAAGCAGCTCCAGCTCATCCATGGTCCCGCCGAAGCTCCAGCCCGTCTTCAGATGAAGCAGCGCATTCACATTTTCCGCCACTGAGGCGCAGTAGGGTTCAACCACTCCGGGTGCAAGCAGAAATATACATTCTCCGCTGCTTACAGACAGAAAGACACTGTTACGGGCTTGATCCTGCACCTGCAGCAGCTCCCCGGCAATATTCGAGATGGCGTAATGGAGCAGCTTTACATCCTTTTCAAGGTAGTTTCGTCCCTCCGGAAAAAAGCTCTCCACCTGTAATAACCACAGCTCATATCCCCGCAGTAAACCGCTCATTTCATCCCAATCCTGTTTATCACAAGGCAGCCGGAACAAGGCGGCGCGCAGCGTATTGAGTTGTTTCTCCCGCAGCCGCAGCTTCTTTTCCAGCTGTTTTTGCCTGAAGCGTTCATAAGCGGTACGCAGAATGCGGCATGTGTCCGGAATCGACATGGGCTTCAGTAGAAACTCCATCACTCCGTAACGCAACGCCAGCTGCGCATACTCAAAGTCCCGGTAGCCTGTCAGTATGATGACCATAATATCGCTTCCTGCTTTCGCAAGCCGTTCGGTTAACATCAATCCGTCCACAACCGGCATCCGGATATCGGTAATGATAAGGTCGGGGCTGACGGTTTCGATTAAAGCAAAGGCTTCCTCGCCATCCGAGGCTTCTCCGACCACCTCCCAGCCTAATTGTTCGTTGCCGATTAGTTTCATCAGCCCGTCCCGGCACCAGGACTCGTCATCGACGATAAGCAATTTTCCAATCATGTCTTTCCGCCCTCCCATTCCGTCTTGTCCGGCAGCCGCAGCCTTATCTTCGTTCCCAACCCAGGTGTGGAGAGAATCTGAATACCGTATGGTTTGCCGTGCATCAGCTCAATCCGCCGGACAACACTGCTCAGGCCGATGCCTTCGCGTTCGCTTGATTGATGGGCCAATGAAGGCTCAGGCAGGAGGATGCTGCGAATGGTTTCTTCCGTCATGCCGCAGCCGTTGTCTTCAATATCCAGCACGAGGAAGGATATACTCTGGTCCGTGCCTGTTTCCCTGTACCCTCTGAGGGTGAGGTGATGTCCGGTTTTTTTATCCCGGAAGGCATGTACGAATACGTTCTCGACGACAGGCTGTATAAGCAGCCGGATGATCCTGCAGTCGTACAGCTCCTCCGGGACATCAATTTCCGCCGTCAGCACTTCCTTGTGCCTGGCCTTCTGTATGCTCAGGTAATGATCAATCTGCTTCAGCTCATCCCGCAGTGTTGTTAACCGTCCCGCAGGCTCCAATGTATACTGCAGCATCTCGGATAATGAATTCACTAGCTGTGCTGCTTCCTCATCACCAAGAGAATAGAATCTCCAGAAGAACATCCCCAGTGAATTGTATAAAAAATGTGGGTTCAGCTGTGCCTGGATCGCCTTTAATTCCGCTTCCTTCTCGCTTAATTCCCGTTGATAAACCTCGCGGATGAGGGTGTCGATCTGCTCCGTCATCTGGTTAAAGCGGTCTCCGATAAATCCAAGCTCATCCCTTGAACGGATATCCACCCGCGTATCAAACTTGCCCGTACGCACCAGTGTCATCGCTTTGACCAGACTCTTGAGCGGACTCAGCAGCCGTTTGCTGATAATGGTAATAATTAACCAGAAAAGCAGGATGCTGGCGATAGCCGACATAACCGCCACCTTCAGGATCAGCTGGCTGCGGTGGTGAATCTCCCTCAAGGAAGCACGGCTGACCAAGGTAAAGTTGACCTTATCGGATATCTGCTTGGTGTACAGATAGGACCCCCCGTCCTCTTGGACAATGAGATCTCCCCGGTCCTCCATAGGAGGCAGGATGATTTCCTGCTGCACTCCGGATTCCGTTGAATGATAGAGCATGGCCCCGTTGGAATCGTATAAGTAGGTCTCCGTGTCGCCAAGCTGGCGCAAGTCCTTCAAGTAGGTCTCGAACAAGGATGTGTTAAGCAGGATCAGCATCACGCCATAGGTGTCCAGCTCCGTTGACCGCATAAGCCGCGCGGCTAACACCCAATTTTTGTAGGCATAATCCTGAAAAAACTGCTCCTCTCCAACCCCACGCCAAATATATTCCCCGCTTGTTTCCCCTAATTGGCCGATGGTTTCATTCAGAAAACCCGGGTCAAGCTGCTGGAAGGAGCCCGCGTACGTGCCCAGATTAAACATATTGTTCTTCAAATCGTAAATCCGGATGGCGATAATCTCCGGTGCATCTAGCCGCACCTGACGCAGCTGCTCCTCCAGCTCATGCTCCAGCATAAACCGTTCGTAGGAGCTTGTACTCTCCTCCACCCCGCTGACAAGCTCCTTGACCATGGGGTTGAAGATGATGTACTCCGAAATGCGGTATATATCCTTGATTCGCGAATCCAGCCGGGCCAGCACCTGCTGATTCTGCATGCTGTACTGGCGGCTCAGCTCTTCGTTGAATAGCGTCAAATGAACCCGATAGGTAATGAGGCCTGTTATTCCGGAGATGCCGAGATTGACGGCAACGAGAATGAGGATGAGCTTGGTGCTGAAGGTGAACCGCCGCCGAAGCAGCCGGACTACAATGTCGCGCATAGAACCCACCCTTTATTTGGAAGTATGCCCTTACATTTTCGCACAGGATGATGGTTTGTACAATATCCCGCCCCCGTTCACCGGCAGTTCCCGAAGGCCCCTCCTGCCATGTGCATATCAGCAACAGCGCAAACATAAAAATGTTACGAACCCGATTTTTGAAATTCACAGCCCCCTGCGGGCTGTATTCAACCGGTAACATGAACCGCCTAAGGAGGGAACCCACCTTGCACCAGGATGAAATCAACGCACTGGAGCGTTCGATCGCCGAAATTACCGAAATCGCCACAGGCTTTGGCCTGGACTTTTACCCCATGCGGTACGAAATTTGCCCGGCGGATATCATCTATACCTTCGGCGCGTACGGTATGCCCACCCGCTTCAGCCACTGGAGCTTCGGGAAGACGTTCCACCGGATGAAGACGCAATACGACTTCGGCCTCTCCAAAATTTATGAGCTGGTGATCAACTCCAACCCCTGCTACGCCTTTCTCCTGGACGGCAACTCTCTCATCCAGAACAAGCTGATTGTCGCCCACGTGCTGGCCCACTGCGACTTCTTCAAGAACAATGCCCGCTTCTCCAAAACCAACCGGAACATGGTGGAGAGCATGTCGGCCACGGCCGAGCGGATACGGTCCTACGAGATCAAATACGGCACCGACCGGGTAGAGCAGTTTATCGATGCGGTGCTGGCTATCCAGGAGCATGTGGACCCGGACCTGGTACGTCCTTACCGTCCCAACCGGTATGATATGGACGGCGACGGAATTATGGATCAGGCGGAGGAGGCATTCGTCAAAACCACCGGCTACGAGGATTTGTGGGAGCTGGAGACGGAAGGGGATGCCGCGGCGGAGGATAAGCCCAAACGGTTTCCCCCTAAGCCGGAAAAGGATATCCTCTGGTTCATTCAAGAGTATTCTCCGATCCTGGAGCCTTGGCAGCGGGATATTCTCACCATGCTGCGGGATGAGATGCTCTACTTCTGGCCCCAGATGGAGACGAAAATTATGAATGAAGGCTGGGCCTCCTACTGGCACCAGCGGATTCTCCGGGAGCTTGATCTGACCAGCGAAGAGACCATCGAATACTCCAAGCTGAATTCGGGTGTGGTGCAGCCCTCCCGGAACAGTTTGAACCCGTATTATTTGGGGTTGAAAATCCTGGAGGACATTGAGAAGCGCTGGGATGAACCCAGTGAAGAGGATATCCGGCGGTTCGGACGGAAGCCTGGCCAAGGCCGGGCGAAGATTTTTGAAGTGCGGGAATTTGACTCCGATACCTCCTTCATCCGCAACTACCTGACCAAACAGCTGGTGGAGGATCTGGATCTGTATGTATTCGAGAAGAAGGGCGTCGAATGGAAAATCACCGACAAAACCTGGGAGCATATCCGCGATCAGCTGGTGTATGCAAGAGTCAACGGGGGTTTTCCTTATCTGGTAATCACCGACGGGAATCACACTGGGAACGGGGAGCTGTTCCTGAAGCATATGTATGAGGGTGTGGAGCTGGATTTGAAGTATGTGGAGCGTACCTTACCTTATGTGTACCGGCTCTGGGGCAAAACCATCCATCTGGAGAGCGTGGTGGAGGATAAACCGGTGCTTTTCACCTTCGACGGCAAGAAGAATAACAGGAAGTTTTTGTAGATAGAAGAGGCTGTCCAAAAAGCCCCCAAATAGAAAAGCTGACCAGAAACATGGAAGTTTTCTGGCCAGCTTTTTTTTGGTGTGGCTCCAACGGACAGTTGGCCGCTATTATAGCGGAAAAACGGTCTTTTCTTATTTTACGCGGACTCAGAAGCTGTTAAATAGACGAATCATCCCTATGCGGACGGACTTTAGCGAGAATAACGTCCTCTGTGTCAGCAGCTGCTTCATTCTCCCCCTGGCCTTAGGTGGTATGCCGCAAGATAAGCTGGCGCAGTCCTTCCATGCGGATAGGCTTGCGGATAATCTCAGCAAAACCCGCCTCCATACATGCCCTCTCCTGTTCCTTGCTTGAATCATCGGTTAGGGCAATCAGCGTCTCATTCCCGTCCGGGGGACTTGTCTGCTGCAAACGTCTGCCCAGTTCGGTTACATGGGAGTCCGGCTGATGGATATCCACAATCACCAGGTCATAGCTCCGGCCCGAAGCACGTGCCTGCAAGGCTTTTTCCCCGTTACGGACAAGCTCCACGGAATGGCCCAGATGCCGCAGCATATGCTGCAGGAGGCTCCGGTCCAGCTCCCGGTCATCCACCACCAGAATCTGCTGGGGCTGCATCGGCACAAGGGCCTTTACGTCCGCCAGATGGATGGCTTGATCCAAATCCAGCAGGCTGGCCTCGGCAGAGCTGCACAAACGGAATACCACCTGGACGGCCACCAGTGCGCCTGGCTCTCCGGGGGCTTCAATGCGGATAGAACCGCCCATCATCTCCGCCAGTGACTTGGCAATGGGAAGGCCAAGTCCGGCGCCGTTGTTTATCCTTCCGTGGGAATCCTCCCCTTGGGCGAAGGAGTTTAGCAGCAGATCCGCCTTATTCGGAGGAATCCCGATGCCGGTGTCTTTCACCAGGAACTCAGCAGTTACGCTGTTTTCGGTGCGGGCGGTTTGCAGCACGAAAACATAAACTCCCCCATTATTCGTAAATTTTACAGCATTTCCTACCACATGGATCAGAATCTGCCGCAGCCGCGCCGCATCACCCAACACAGCGGCTGGCAGCTCGGGGTCCATCATCACCACAAAATCCAATTGCTGAGCCTTCAGCTGGCCTGCAAAAATATCTCTGACCTGCTCCAGACAGCCCCGGAGAGAAAAGGCCTCCTCCTCCAGCTCCATTCCTCCGGATTCCAGCCTGGAATAATCAAGCAGATTGTTCATGATCGACACCATCGCATTGCCGCTTTGCATGATCATGTCTGCAAGCTTCCGCTGCTCCGGCTCCAGACCGGACTCCATCAGAAGATCCATCATGCCTGTCACCCCGCTCAGGGGATCTCGGATTTTATGGCTCAAAAAGGCAAACAAGCCTGACTTGGAGGAGGAAGCCCGTTCGGCAGCTTCCTTCGCCTGGATCAAGGCCTCTTCCGCTTTACGCCGCTCCGTGATGTCACGGATGCTGCAGGCAAACAAAAGACCTCCGTCCGTGGAATACCCCAGCTGAATTTCTGCAGGGAACTCGGAACCATCCTGCCGCGACAGCTCGGTTTCCCACCGTTTCCCGGCCATCTCCTGAAAGGGAGACTGCACCAGCCCGGGCAGTAAAAAGGACAGCGGGCGGTTGACCAGATTGTCGGAGGTGTACCCGAATTGCTCTGTTGCAGCCGGATTCACCCGGAGAATCGTCCCGCGGCGGTCAAACACAACAACGGTATCCAAGGAGGTTTCCATCACAATCCTGGCCTGGGCCTCCGCCTTGGTCAGCTGCTCCGTCGCCTGTACCAAGGCCTCATTGGCTTGGGTCAGCTGGGCGGTTTGGTGCTGCAGCCTCAGCTGCATTTTGAAGAGCCGGACAAAAGCCTGCACCTTCGCCTTCAGAATTTGGGGAACAAAGGGCTTCACCATATAGTCAATGCCACCGGCAGAATAACCTGCGGAAAGATGGATGGCATCCTTACTGGTGGCGCTTAAGAATATAATCGGGATATGCCGGGACCGTTCATAGGCTTGAATATGCCGGGCGGTTTCGAAGCCGTCCATATCAGGCATTTGCACATCCAGCAGGATCAGTGAAATTTCATCCCGCAGCAGACATTTCAGCGCTTCAGAGCCTGAATTCGCACGAATCAGCCTGTAGGGTTCGTCCGCCAATACAGCCTCGAGAGCCAGCAGGTTCTCAGGGTGGTCATCCACCAGCAAAATATTGACGGAATTATCGCTCTCCAATGGGATTCTCCCTCATCTCTATCACTTATTTGATTCTCCGGTAGAGCTTTTCTTTCTCGTTAATAGGTTCATAACAATCCGAACCTGCAAAATTGGAGACGGTTTCCGGGCTGCCCAGCGACAGAAAGCCGAACATGGCCAGACTGTCATAGAAAAGCTGGTGGACGCGGTTCTGGAGCTGGCGGTCAAAGTAAATCATCACATTCCGGCACATAATGACGTTGAATTCGTTAAAGGAGTGGTCCGTCACCAGGTTATGGCTGGCGTACACCACATTGCGCAGAAGCGTTGGACGGAACCTGGCCTCGTTATGCTCCACCGTATAATACTCGGAGAAATCACGGGTTCCTCCCGCAAGCCGGTAATTAACGGCAAACTTCTCCATAATGGAGAGGGGGTACTGTCCTTCCCGGGCCAAGGTCAACGCACCTTCGTCAATGTCGGTGGCATAGATGCGCGCCTTGTCGTACACCCCCTCCTCCTCCAGCAGGATCGCCATGGACAGCACCTCTTCACCTCTGGAGCACCCTGCATGCCAAATACGGATGTACGGATAGGTGCGCAGAAACGGGATAACCTTCTCCCGGAATTCCTTGAACATGGATGGGTCACGATACATTTCACTGACACTGACAATCAGCAAATCCAGAAGCAGAAACAGCTGGCGCGGATCATGGAGAATGCGGGGGATGAAGCCGGAAATCGTGCGTTCCCCCATAACCTGCATGGCATGCAGAATCCGGCGGCGGATGGAATCGTACGCGTAATTCCGGAAATCGTATCCGTAGGCTTGATAAATGGCCTGCAGAAGCAGCTGGATTTCCAGCTTCTCGTGACTGCCGGCCGTCTCCGCTTCATCCGGGGGGTAGACAACGTCGTAATCGGGTCGGATGAATCATCCCCTCCTTTTACTTATATAGCCATACCTTCAATAGGGAAAGCAGCTTTTCAATATCGATGGGCTTGCTGATATAATCGGAAGCCCCCATATCAATGCAGCGCTGCCGGTCTTCCTTCATGGCCTTGGCGGTAAGCGCGATAATCGGCACCGTGTCCAGCTCTGGCATTTGCCGGATCGCCTTGATGGCCTGGTAGCCGTCCAGTTCGGGCATCATGATATCCATCAGAATAAGATCGAAATCGGGATCCCTCTCCAGCTGCTCAAGAGCCTCTTTTCCATTTTCAACAAAGGTTACGTTCAAGTGATGGGACTGCAGCACATTCGTCAGTGCGAAGATGTTGCGGATATCGTCCTCCACAAGTAAAATGCGTTTACCCCGGAACAGATCCTCGTCCTTATACAGCTTCTTGAGAATGAGCCGGCGGTTTTCCGGCAAATGGGCTTCAACACGGTGCAGGAACAGCGCCGTTTCGTCGAACAACCGCTCCTCGGATTTAACATTCTTGATAATGATGCTCTCTGCATATTTGCGGATTTCGAGTTCTTCCTTGCGGTCCAGCTCCCTGCCGGTGTAGATAATAATCGGGAGCTGTCGGAGCTCCTCCCTCTGCCGGATCCGGTCCAGAATTTCGAAGCCGGAGATATCCCCCAGACCGAGGTCCAGCACCATACAATCATAATGGCTCTGCTCCAGCTCGTCCAATGCCTCTTGACCCGAGGATACCGCTTTGATGATGACATCATCATGCTCCATCAGATGGACCATACTGTCCCGCAGTACCTCATCATCCTCTACGATCAGCAGGCGTTTGACGGAGCGGTCCAGGAAATGCTCGATCCGGGACAGGGCGTTATCCAGCCCCTGCCGGTCAACCGGCTTCTGCAAATAGGCGATAGCGCCCTTCAGCAGCCCCTGCTGCGCCTCATCCACAATAGAAATTACATGGACAGGAATGTGGCGCAATTCCGGCTGCTGCTTCAGCCGCTCCAGCACGGACCAGCCGTCGATAACGGGCAGCTCAATATCCAGAATGATGGCATCCGGCTTATACCTATTGGCTAACGCCAGCCCTTTGTCTCCCTGAAGCGCAACGATGCCCTTAAACCTCCGCTCGCGGATCTGATCCAAAAGAATCTTGGCAAAACGCTTATCATCCTCAATAATCAGCATCACCCGGTCTTCCGGCTGCAGGTCATGACGGTCATCGGGCAAGTCCTCCGCCCCTACCCATTCCTGGTTTGCCTCCGGTTGGAGCGGAGCCAGCACATCAGGCGCTGGCAGGAGGGCTGGAGCAGGTGCTTCATCCACAGCCGCAACAGCAATTTCCTTCATGGATTGTGTACTTCCTGCCTTGGGAGCCACAGGCAGATATAGTGTGAAGTGGCTGCCGGCCCCTTCCCGGCTCTCCACCTCGATGCGCCCGCCCAATAGAAGAGCCAGATCCCGGCTGATGGTCAGACCCAAGCCGGTCCCCCCATACTTGCGGCTGGTTGACCCGTCCGCCTGCTGGAAGGCTTCGAAGATAATCGCCTTTTTCTCCTCGGCAATACCAATTCCGGTGTCGGTTACGCTGAACGAGATCTCTGGCTCCCCGTTCTTTCCTTCTGCACTGCCAATCTGGAGCTGTATCTGGCCCTGGTTGGTGAATTTGAACGCATTGGAGAGCAGATTCTTCAAGATCTGCAGCAGACGGTGGGAGTCCGTTACCAACTTCTGCGTCTGCAGACTTTCCTCCAGCTCTAAGAGAAAATCAATATTCTTCTTCTCCGCCAGGGTATGGAAGCTGCGCTCCAGGCTGCCCAGGATTTCATCCCAGGAAACCGGCTCAAGCTCAATGTTCATCTGCCCCGATTCGATCTTGGACAAATCGAGAATTTCATCAATCAGCCGCAGCAGATCGCTTCCTGCCGAATGAATGGTGGATGCGAACTCAATCTGCTTCGTCTGCAGATTGCCCTCCCGGTTCTCCGCCAGCAGCTGGGACAAGATAAGCAGGCTGTTCAGCGGGGTACGGAGCTCATGGGACATATTCGCCAGGAATTCGGACTTATAGCGGGAGGCGGTCATCAAATCGTTCGCCTGCTGCTCCAGAAGCGTCTTCTGCTCTTCAATGCGCACATTCGTTTCCTGCATCCGCCGCGCATTCTGGAGAAGCTGGTCGGATCGTTTGGTCAGCTCCTCATTGTTGGTTTCCAGATCCTCCTGCTGAAGCTTCAAGCGCATCTCTGACTGGCGGAGAGAGTCGTTGGCCGTCTTCAATTCATCCTGCTGGGCCATCAATTCTTCCGACTGTGCCGTCAATTCCTCGGTCTGCTGCTGCAGCTCCTCGGACATGGCTTGGGATTCCTCCAACAGGCGTTTGACCTCCATCTGGTTCAGCACATTATTAATCATCATTCCAATTGTGCTGCGGGTTTGCTCCGCAAGCTTCCGGTGCTGGGACGTAAACACGGCAAAGGATGCAAATTCCAGGACACCGTAAACACGGCCTTCATGTTCAATGGGCACAATCAGAATGCTGTTGGGGTTGGATGCCCCCAATCCGGTAGTAATCTGAATGTGGTGGTCCGGAACCTGCTCCAGCAGACATATCCGGTTTTCGGCGGCGCTTTGGCCGATCAGTCCTGCCCCCATCCGGAAGCTTTCCATTCCCGGGTCATCCCCGTTGGCAGCGTAAGAAGCATATTTCACCAGCTTGTCGCCGGAACGGAGATAGAACACCCCGAAGCCTGCACCCAGCAGCTCTGCCAGCTTCCGGACAAGGACTTGTGCCAGCGGGGAAATGTCGGACTGCCCCTGATAAGAGGTGGCCACCTCGGTTATCCCGGTCTGCAGCCAATTCTGCCTCTCCTGGCTCTCCAGGAGCAGGTTGGTGGCATCGCTCAAATCCTTCACTTCATCCCGGGTGTTCGTGACAATCCGTTTGCCCGTCTGGGCGCCGTCCGCCTTAGCAATTTCGGTGATGGCTCCGATAACATCCTTGATGGTTTTGACAATGGAATTAGACAGCATGGTGCCCGTAATGATGGAAATTACCACAATGAGAGCAAAAATAATGGTCAGGGCCAGCTGCAAGCCCGTATTCTGCCCATTCAGACCGGAGACCCGCTCCTGGGTCAAGGCCAGCTCGGACTGGCGGAAATCCTCCAATTGCTTGCGGAGGGGATCGATAATTTGTTTGCCCGCATCAACCTTGAAAAAATTCTGAAGGCTGGCGGTATCCCCCTCCCGCTTAAAAGCAATTGTGGGTTCTCCGGCTGTTTTGATCCACTCCTCGATTCCCGACTTAATCAGCTGCAGCTTCCGCTGCTGCCCGGGATTATCCTCCACCATCGCGGATAATTCCTCATAATCCAGCGGCCACTGGGTCTTGCCGGTTACATAAGGCTCCAGATAAGCTTCATCGCCTGCGATAATGTATCCCCGCTGCCCGGTTTCCATATCAATAACATGCTTCTCCACCTGGTTCGCCAGGTTATGAACCGCAATGTCGTGCTCGGTTATAAATTCAATCGCCCGCTGCAGGGAAGCAATTTGATTGTTTAGCAAAAGCAGCGCCGATCCCAGGAATAACAGGATGATCATGTAGCCGACAATCATTTTGGAGCGTATCGTAAATCTGCCTTTGCGGAACATGCCCACTTTCCTCTCCTGGTAGACTTTTTCTACTAGCTATTATAGATGTTGGGGGGAAAGGCGACAATCTTATTTCGTAGACTGTTCATATAACAGGACAAAGCTGCCCCTTCGCCGTTGATTTGGCAAGGGACAGCCTCTTTTTTCAAGAAAGCCTTTTTATTTTTTGGTCTTCAGGTAATCCGCCTTATATTCCTCCATCAGCTTGTCGCCGCCGGCTTTTTTCCACTTGTCGATTTCCGCTTTCCAGCCGGCCTCATCGATTTTGCCCATAATGAACTTGGTTTCGGCATCCGTAATCATCTGCTCCAGCTCTTTGCCCCGTTCGGTGTAGATGGTGGAGACCAATGTCAATGCAGGATTGTTGACGATAAACTTGTCATTTTCCGTGACGATTTTTTTGTTCTTCAGGAACAGGTCCGTATCCTTCGTCACTTTATCCATATTGTAGTTGTCGCCCCGCTGGATCAGCGTATCCCGGTACGGCTTCACTTCCTTGGCGTCGGCGTCCTTATCCAATGAAACAGTGAAGTTGCCGTCGATCTTGTAATGCTTGCCCTCAATGCCCTTGTTCAGCAGATAGACCATTTCCTTGTCCAGCAGCTTATCAAGGAAACTCAGCACCCGCTTCAGCTCCGCTTCGTTCTTCACGGAGGACTTGGGGATGGTCAGAATGCCCGCGTTGCCGCTTTCGGCAGGAACCCGAATGCCGTTCGGACCCTCCAGGGGAGCTGCGTCCATCTGTGCCGTAGGCACCACCTTGATCAGGTTCGTCAGCATGGACTGGGCATTGCCCCCGGAAATCCGGAAGGCCACCCGGCCGGACTCATACGCCTTGTCGTTAGTGGAAGCCTCAACAACGGCAAAATCCTGGTTGATCAGATTTTCCTGGTACAGGCGCTTAAACAGCTTCATGGTATTGAAGAACTCATCGGTCATGAACTCGGGGGTAAAATTGCCCTTGTCATCCACCTTCCATTTGTTCGGACCGCCCTGCGCCACGGCAAAACGGGTGAGGGTGGAGCCTGTCCCCTGATTGTAGGCCTTATCCAGCAGATAGCCGTAGGTATCCTTCTTACCGTTTTTGTCCGGGTCTCCGTCTCCCATGGCCTTGAATATGGCGTACCAGTCATCCAGGGTTTTGGGGAGCTTCAACCCGGCGGCATCCATCCAATCCTTGCGGTAGTGGACCACAGCCCGGCCCATATCCCGGAAGATGGGAATGCCGTAGAGCTTGCCGTCGGCTTTGATATTGTCGTAATAGGCCTGAGGCTGGGCCGCCAAATTTTTGTAATCCTTCAGATACGGGCCGATTTCCCAGAATACATCGGACCTCATAGCATTGATGATGGTGGGCACATAGTTGACCTTGAGCAGCTTGGGCAGCTCATTGGAGGCGATCATAACATTGATTTTTTCGTCATAGGCGGAGGTGGGAATCCACTGAAAGCTCAGATTGGTATTGGTGTACTTGGCCAGCGCCTGCTCCAGGGCATTACCCTTGGCGGGCACCTCGCCCACCTGGTTGACCGTGATGGTCAGGTCAAACGGCTTTTCCTCCTTAACCGGCTGGCTGCTTGCCCCCGGGCTTGCGGCTGTTGGGCTTCCGGCAACGGAGGCCGGTTCGTCCGATCCGCCGCAGGCCGACAGGACCGTGGATGCCAGCATGGCGGTGCCTACCAATAATGCTGCTTGTTTCTTCATTTTTTTGCTGCCCCTTTACAATAGAATTGGATGTCTATGTCAGCGCCACGCCGTTGTGCCGGCACGGGATTCATAGCGGTGAAGCCGGTTGCGGGTTACGGTCAGCCTTTGACCGAACCCAACATTACGCCCTTGGCGAAGTGCTTCTGGAGGAACGGGTACACCATCAAAATCGGGATGGTCGCGAAGACAATAACGGCCATCCGGATGGTCAGCGGCTGGATATCTGCACTGTCGATGGTGGTGTCCCCGATGCTGCTTTGGGCCAGGATGACGATTTCACGGAGCAGCACCTGAATGGGCCACATCCGGTTATCATTGATGTACAGGATGGCATTGAAGAATTGGTTCCAGTGCCCCACCGCGTAGAAAAGCCCGAAGGTGGCCATAGCCGGAAGCGACAAGGGCAGCACGATCCGGAACAGCACCCCCACATCATTGCAGCCGTCGATCCGCGCGGAATCCTCCAGGCCGTCCGGAATGTTCTGGAAGAAATTCTTCAAGACAATCAGGTTAAACGCGCTGATGGCGCTGGGGATCATCAGGGCCCACAGGGAATTGGTCAGATGCAGGGCCTTCACCACAAAGTAGGTGGGAATCATCCCGCCGCCGAACAGCATGGTGAACAACACACCCAGGAGAATGATTTGCCGACCCCGGAGCTGGGTTTTGGCCAGCGGGTAAGCCATCAGAGAGGTGAACAGCAGGTTGATGAAGGTGCCCACGACGGTGATGTAAATGGAGACCAGCATGCTTCGGAACAGCGTGTCCGTAGAAAAAATATACCGATATGAGGCCAGAGACCATTCCTTCGGCCACAAGATAAGCCCGCCCTTGGCCACCTCGGCAGGGCTGGCGAAGGAAACGGCCACCACATAGACAAAGGGCAGCACACAGATGAGGGCGATGAGAAGCAGCAGCATGTGGTTGATGATATCGAAGATCCGGTTGCCCAGGGTTTTATCATGAATCATGTTTATGCTCCCGTCCTTTCTTGGGGGCCGGCATCAATAGATGCCTTCCTCGCCGAATTTTTTGGCCATCCAGTTGGAGCCCAGCACCAGCGCCAGGCCGATAGCGGATTTGAACAGCCCCACCGCTGCGCTGTAGCTGTACTGCGCCTGGGTTAAGCCCTTGGTATATACATAGGTGTCGAACACTTCGCCTACCTCCCGATTTGTGGGAGTCAGCATCAGGAAGATGTGCTCAAAGCCGGAATCCATAAAGTTGCCCAGCCGCAAAATAAGCAAAATCACAATGGTGCTGCGGATAGCGGGAAGGGTAATATGCCACAGCTGCCGCCAGCGGCCTGCCCCGTCAATTCTTGCCGCCTCATACTGCTGCAGGTCCACCCCGGCCAGAGCGGCCAGGAAGATAACCGTGCCCCAGCCTACCTCTTTCCAGATGGATTGGGTAATAATCATGGTCCGGAACCATTCCGCTTCCAGCAGGAAGGCGATTTTGCGGCCGGTGATCCGGTACAGGAATTCGTTCAAGATACCGCTCTCCGTGGTAAGCAGAATGTAGAAGATCCCCACCACCACAACCCAGGATACGAAGTGGGGAATGTAAACAAGGGTCTGCACGAAGCTTTTGAATTTGGTACGGCGCACCTCGTTTAACATCAGGGACAGGATAATTGGCAGCGGAAAGAAAAACACAATATTGTATACGGCCAGAATCACCGTATTCCGGAACAGCATGCCGAATTGCGGCTCCGCAAAAAAACGCTGGAAATGCTTCAGCCCTACCCAAGGGCTGTCAAAAAAACCGAGATGGGGCCGGTAGTCCTGGAAGGCCATAGTCACCCCGTACATGGGCACATATTTGAAGATAATGAAGTACAGCACCCCGGGCAGCAGCATCAGATACAGCCACCTGTCCCGGAGCAGATCCCTCCTCAGCAAACCCAGCTTTCCCCGCTTGACGGGAACGGCCGCTCTTGCGGCCGGGGCGTAAGCGTCTTGCTTCATTTCGCAACCTCCTCGTTTGATGTCTCGTCTCGCCATTATGTATGTCCCTGGGCCCCATTATTGCGGGCTGCCGGGATGCCCGGCAATAACGCGCAGCCAACTTCATGCTTGCGGAGGGCAATATGGCCACGGATAACCCCCAGCCAACCTGGACATATGCCCCAATCAACTCCATGCGGACAAAAAAACGGCAGCCGGTCCCTCAGGACCGCTGCCGTGCTGCTCCTATTGCTTCTTGGCATACGCCTCTTCATATTCCCTGATCATCCGGTCGCCCCCGGCTTGCCTCCATTTGTTCAGCTCGGTCTGCCAACCCGCTTCATCCAGCTTTCCCATAATAAATTTGGTCTGGGCATCCGTAATCAGGAGCTCCAGCTCCTTGCCCCGCTCCACATAGGTGCCGGAATCCAGGGTCAACGCAGGATTGGGTACAATATAAGCTTCATTCTCCCTGCCAATCCGCTGGTTTTTGCGGTAGAGATCCGGCTGCAGGTTTCGCTTCCAATCCGCCTCCGCCTCCGTCAGATGCGGCAGCATGTCACGGTAGGGCTTCACCTCCTTGTGATGAAGCGTCCGGTCCAGCATTTCCGCATACCCGTCCTTCCGGGACCAATGCCGGTTTTCCAGACCGTTAATCAGCAGCGCCTGCAAGGCAGGCTCCATTAACCGGTTCAAAAAGCCGAGGATTTGTTTGACCTCGTCTTCTGTTTTCACCGCATCCTTGGGAATGGCGAGGAAGCCTGCATTGCCCGGTTCTCCCGGAAGACGCCTACCTTGCGGCCCGGTCAGCGGAGCAACGTCCACCACAGCTCCGGGTGAGGATTTGACCAGCATATCCTGCCACGTTTGGGCGTTGCCTCCCGAGAGCATCAGTCCCGCACGCCCGGATTCATACATTTTGGTGGTTTCGATGGTATCCGTAATGGCAAAATCACGGTTGATCAAATTCTCCTGGTACAGCCGCCGGAACAGCCTCATGGTCTCAAAAAAAGGCTCGGTCATGAACTCCGGGGTAAAACGCCCGTTCTCCACCTTCCATTTGGCCGGACCGCCTTGGGAAACGGAGATTCGGGTGAGAATGGAGCCGATATCCTGGTTGTACCGTTTCTCCAGCACCAGTCCGTAGGTATCCTGCCTGCCGTTGCCGTCCGGGTCCTCCAGAGTCAAAGCACGGATGGCCCGGTACCAATCCTCCAGGGTGACAGGCAGCTCCAGTCCCAGCCGGTCAAACCAGTCCTTGCGGTATTGAATGGCCGCCCTTCCCAAATCACGGAAAAGCGGAATGCCGTAAACCCTTCCGTCAACGGAGATATTATCGTAATACCGGCGGTCCACTGCCTGCAATTCCTTAAACTCCGGCAGATAGGGGCCAATTTCCCAGAATTGGTCCGACTTCAGCGTGGACATCATCGTGGGTGAGTAGCCCAGCTTGATCAGCTTGGGAAGCTCCCCTGCGGCAATCATCAGCCGCACCTTCTCCTCATAGGCGGAATAGGGAATCCACTGGATCTGGAGAGCGGTTTGGGTGTATTCCTCAATAGCCTGCTCCACCATATTGTTCTTGGGGGGAAGCTCACCCGTGAGGCTTAAGCCCATGGTCAGATAAAACGGCTTGCCTTCCGCGGCGGGATCAGAGCGGCTTCCGCAGGAGGCCAATGTGCCGGAGACCAGCAGCAGGCCGCACAGCACGGCAGGGCGGATGTTCATTCGGCGCTCCCCCTCATCATTTTGTCCCGGTATTGGCCGGGGGTGATCTCATACAGCTTCTTGTAGCTGCGGATAAAGGAGCTGATGTTCTTGTACTGCAGCCGCTCCCCGATTTCCGAAACCTTCAGATCGGTGGTTTCCAGCAGCACCTTGGCCATTTTCATCCGGTAATCCGACAAATATTCACTGAAGGTCACCCCGATTTCCCGTTTGAAAATACGGCTGACATACACCGGATGGTAGCTGAGCAGCTGGGCGCAGGATTCCAGGCTAATATCCTCCTGATAATGCTCCTGGATGATTTTCACCAGCTTATCTGCGATTTTCACATATTGGGTGTCGGTTTTTTCGGATAGAATCCGGATCAGGGGTGCGATCAGCCTGGATTCGAACCAGTGGATGATTTCCTCCCTGGTTTGCAAATGGAAAAGCTTCTCCACTTTCCCTTCCTCCCCGGGCACCTCGCTTAAGGGAATCCCGTGATCCTGGGCGATCTGCAGAACCCGTGACGCAAGCTGCAGCAGCAGCGGCTGGTGGGCATGGAAGGCTCCTTCCTTAAACAGCATGGCGCTGAGGTACTGCCGGAGAATTTCCGAGGCGCTTGCCGCCTGCATTTCCCGGATGGCATACACCAGCCGTTCCTCCAGCACCCGGAGATGGGAATATTCATAACAATCCGCCGGAGGAAGGGGTTCGATGTCGCCGTAATGGACGATCATTTCCGCCCCCAGCCGGATGCGGGCTTTCAGGGCGGTGAGGCTTTCCCCATAGGCCTTGACCGTTTCCCGGATATCAGCGAACGGGCTGCTGATGCCGATGCTGGCCTTCAGTTGCAGCACCTGTCCGGCATGGTGCTTGACGGCTTCCGCGAAGGTATAAAAGGCGGCTTTGGCCTCCTCTGGCGTATCCGCCTGGACCGCCACAATGGTGACCTGGGAATACTGCACGGTAATGGGCGGGAACCGGTTGGAGGCAGGCAGCACCTCCTGGGCAATGTTGCCTACGGCATACAGCAGAAGCTCCCGGTCCTCCTCGTTGTAGCGGGTGTCCTGCAGGTTATCTACCTGCAGCGCTAGCACCCCCAGATGACTCCATTTCTCCGGGAATCCCTCCATAGCGGAGCGGAGGATATAGTCGTTTTCGGTAATTTGGCCCGTCAGCAGCTTCAGCACAAAAAATTCCTTCAGATGGCTGGCCTGCCCCAGCATCTGCTGCTCCACCCGGTCCCGGGATACCACCAGGGACTGGATACTGGTTTTGATATATTCCAGCTCATCCCGCCCCGGACGGGGAGGCTCCTCCTGGGCAGAGCGTTTGATGCCCGTCACCATCTCCAGCAGCTTGCGGATGGGCCGGTACATCCGGCGTGAGCCATAGAGGGCAGCCGCCGAAACAGCCAGCAGAATAGCCGCACACATGGCCAGTGTCATCTCGGCGATGGCCCGGGACTCCGCCCGCAGGGCTTCAATGGACAGCAGGGATACATAGGTCCAGCCGTTGTAGGCGGAGGTCCGGTAAAGAGCGGCCACCTCCTTGCCCTCCATACGGGTATGGAACAAACCTGACGGCTGCTCCGGATTGGCGCCGAGCTTTTCCAGGACAGCCCGGTTGACGGTCTCATAGGCAGTCTGGGGTTGACCGCCGCCCAGAATGGCGGTTCCCGCCCGGTCCAGCACATAGCTGTAATTGGTGGAAGCAGGGGAATTCAGGGCTTCATTAATATCCGAGGCCATGACCCGGATCACCAACAGCCCCTGGGGCCTGTCCGTTTGGGGGAGGATGGGGATTTTGTGGACCAGCGTAACTGTCTCCACTGTTCCTTCTCCCTCCTCTCCGTTAGTGGCGGGGGTCCCTGCATGCCATAGGATGCTTTTGGGGGAGGCGGCATAATCCATAAATTCCCCGACATTCTCCATTTCCTGCAAAGGCTTCAAGGTGTTCAGACTCAGCGCCCAGCTGCGCTCCAGATTCACCAGATAGGCCTGGGTAATAACTACATCGCTGGATTGCAGGTTGTAAAGCCCTTCCGTCAATTCGCGGATGGCTTCGAAATCGGTAATATCGTAGGACATCGCCATGGAAGCCTTTACAAGAGAGGAGTTGGCAAACTGCGTGGCGGATTTTTCCACAGACCGCAGCATTTGCTCTATGCGCATTTGGGTTTGGGTCAGCCACTGCATATTTACCTCCTTGACCTTACTCTCCACGTTCTCGGAGGCGATGGTATAGGAGGCGATTCCGATGATTACGGCAGGGAGCACCCCCAGTAGAAGACTGAATGAAAGAAGACGCAGCAAATATTTGCTCACCCTGGTTCCTCCTGCTCTGCTAACCCGGTCCGAAGGCCGGAAGATTGTCACCTTCCATCATCCGGTTCCGGGCGGGTTTCTGGCAATATGCAGCAGATAACTTTTTCCTTTTTCAGGGTGATTTTGTGCAATTGTACAGGGTTTACACCATATCCAGCGGCATTTTGCGGCTTGGTTTCCTGGAGGGGCATGAGGTCATATTCGATCCCTCTGGAGCCAAGATGGTAGAGCACCTGATTCACGGCGCAGCCTGTTCCTCCGTCCGTTTCGGATTAGTTTGAGTATACCCATTCCCGTCAGGGTGTCCAAGGAGGACGTTGGGGGGCACTGATGGGGAGGCAGAGTTGACACTGGTACGACTCCATCCTGCAAAAGTGCAGTTATTTTATGGGCAGCCCCTCCATTGGGCGCGTTATCCTGCAAAAGTGCAGTTATTTTTGAGAAAACTGCCCTTTTACAGCTGTACAGGTAAAAACAACTGCATTTTTGCATTTGGAGGTGTCTCCCGGGCAAATCCGCGTAAAATAACTGCACTTTTGCAGTTAGCCCCAACCACTAGCCTATCTTTTGAGCTTATCTGATTAGCCCACCTGATGAGCTTATCTGATTAGCCTACCTGATGAGCATATCCGTCAAGTCTGTCCGATGATTTTATTCGCCAAGCCTATCTGATGCGCTTATCCGATGTGCTTACGGGCACAACAGCAGAAGCCAAAAAACCGCCCGGCGCTATCGGCTTTCGCCATAGGCAGGACGGTGATTCGCATCCATTATTTCTTCTTCGTTTTGGCCCATTCATCCAGCTGGCGCTGCTTCTCGTCGATGATCTTCTGCATCCCGGCCTCCTTCAGCTTGGCGACAAACTGGGGAATGTACTTATCCGGGTCCACCGTGCCAGTAATCAGAGAGCCGTTGAATTGGGTGATAACGGTCTGGGTGGCGGCCACTTCATTTTTTACCTTTTCAGGATCGAACACAAAACCCAAGGCGGTGGATTTTTGTGCACTGTCGTTGAATTTTTTGTATTGGTCCCAAATATCCTTGTCCTCGGTCTTCCAGATATAGGAGTTCAGCTGATTGCCGAACATCCAGGGCAGATTCAGGTTATAGGCGACGGAAGCGGCATCCACACCCTGCGGGTAATCGATGATATTATCCGACACCTTCACATAGTGCTTTCCCTCGATGCCCCAGTCCAGCAGATTCAACAGATATTTGTCCGTATACAACAGGTTCAGGAACATCATGGCCCGCTCCGGGTCCTTGGAGGTTTTGGAGATGCCGAACATGGCGCTGGTGGTGTCGCCGGTGGTAGTGTATGGTTTCGTCAGCTCCACTACAGACATGGGCATGCCTGCATTGCGGGACTCCTGATTGGCAAAACCCGGCTTCATGGATTCGCCGTAGGAGAAGGCCTTGCCTGCCTTCACGGCCAGATATTCGCTGTCCTTGTTGGTGGCCCCGTCCTTGTTGATGTAGCCCAGGTTATACCACTTGTGCATCAGCTTGGTCAGCTCCAGATACTGCGGCGTCTGGTACATATCGATGACCTTCAGATCATTGGCGCTGCGGTCCAGCACACCGGGGCCGTCCCCCAGCATGTCGAACAAGCCGTAGCCGAGAATGGCGCTGGCGGGAGAACGGTCGCTTTTCACCTGAAGCGGGGTGATGCCGGGCTCCTTCTCCTTAATGGTCGCAAGCATCGGCTCGAAGTCCTTCAGCTCCTTGACTGCAGACAGATCGAATTTATACTTGTCGACCAAATCCTTACGCATGACTACACCCTTGGTGGCGGCGAACTCCTTGTTGGCCACAACGGCATAGACCTTATTATTAATCTTGCCGCCCTCCACATAGTCGGGATTCAGCACTCCTTTGATGCCTTGACCGTACTTGTTCAGGAGGTCATCCAGCTCAATCAGCTGCCCCCTGGCCGCCTGGGAGCCCAGGAAGTACCAGGACGCAGTAAACATCAGATCAAACTGCTCATTGGAGGCAAACATCAGGTTGGTTTTGTTGGTCCAGGCGCCCCAGTCAATGGGCATAATTTCGATGGTGGCATTGATTTTTTGGGTCAGGTACTTGTTCATCTCCTCCTGTACCGCGGGCAGATCCTTGGGCACACCGCCGGACGGGAACATGATCCGCAGCTTATACGGCTTCAGCTCCGCAGCCTTGCCGGCGTCCGGTGCCTTGCTGGCCTCCGGCGCTTTGGTCGCCGCTGCTCCTGCCGCTGTTGCCGCCGCAGACGGACTGGGCGCGGATTCTTCCTTGCCGGAGCATGCCGCCAGCACCGAAGAGAACGCCAGTACAGACGATAAGGCAAAAACCAGTTGTCTCTTTCCTTTTGCCATGGAAAACCCTCCATATGAATCAATTTGATATGATAAGCCGGAGCTTGAGGCCCCGGGGTTACCCTTTTACCGCGCCGACAGTCAGACCCTTGATAAAATACTTTTGGAAGAAGGGATAGGCCAGCACAATGGGTCCGATGCCGATAATGGCCATAGCCATCCGTACGGTTTCTGTAGGCATGGCGGCAATCTGCTCCGATGCATGGTTATTGCGGGTATTCTGCACCAGAAACTGAATGTTCAGGAGAATTCGGTTCAGCAGATATTGGAGACTGTAGATCTTGGAATTGTTGATGTAGACCATGCTGTTGAACCAGTCATTCCAGTAGTTCAGCGTATAGAACAGCCCAATGGTAGCCAGCACCGGCGTGGACAAGCGGAGCACAATTTGGGCGAAAATCCGGAACTCCCCTGCGCCGTCCATATACGCCGATTCGATAATGGCCATGGGAATGGAGGTGGCGAAGAAGGTGCGCATGATCAGGACGAAGAAGCCATTCAGCAGCAGCCCGGGAATAATCAGCCCCCAGACGGAATCCTTCACGTTGACCAGTTGGGTGAACACCAGATACCACGGCACCAGGCCGCCGTTGAACAGGATGGTGAAGAAGATGAAGAAGGCCAAGGGTTTCTGGAAGGGGAAGTCCCGGCGGGATAAGGGATAGGACAGGAGCGCCGTCAAACACAGCCCCATTCCCGTACCTGTCAGCGTGACCAGAATCGTAACTCCATAGGCCCGGATAATGGTGAAGGAGTCCAGGAACAGATAGCGGTACGCCTCGAGGCTGATTTTGGCCGGGAAAAAGGAATAGCCGTTGCGGATGATGGTCATTTCATCAGTCAGGGAAACCATAAATACCAGCAGCAGCGGAAGTACGGTGCAGCATACGAAGAACCAGAAGATCAGATGGATAAACAAGGGTGTCCGTGTTTTCACTAGTGCTTCCTCCTCCTTAGAACAGCGCCTGATCGCGGTTGACCTTGCGCACCACCAGATTGGACAGCATCACCAGGATGAAGCCAACCACCGATTGGTACAGCCCCGCAGCGGAGGCCATGCCCAGATCCCCCAGCTGGAGCAGCGCCCGGTACACGTAGGTGTCAATGACATTGGTGACGGGATAGAGCAGCCCTGAATCCATCGGCACCTGGTAAAACAACCCGAAATCCGCGTAGAATATCCGGCCGATCTGCAGCAGCACCATGGTGATGATTACCGGGGTCAGAAGAGGCACGGTAATGCTTTTCACCTGCTGCCACTTGCTTGCCCCGTCGATAAGGGCGGCCTCGTAATACTCGTGGTCAATGCCGACAATAGCAGCGATGTAAATCACGCAGTAATAGCCGATGCTCTTCCAGGTGTTGACGATGACCAGAATCAGCGGCCAGTGTTTGGTTTCGTGGTACCAGGAGACCGGCTCCATCCCGAAGAACGGCAGAACGGACTTGTTCAGCAGCCCGTATTCGGAGCTGAGCAGACTGTACACCAGATAGGCGATGACCACCGCGGACAGAAAATAAGGCAGAAGCAGCGCGCTTTGGTAAAAGCTGCGCCACAGCTTCAGGCGCACCTCGTTGAGCATAATGGCCAGGGCCACTGAACAAACCAGCGTCACCACAATAAACACCAGGTTGTAAAGCAGGGTATTGCGCGTAATGACGAAGGCATCCGAGGTGCCGAACAGGAACTCGAAATTCTTCAAACCTACCCAGTCGCTTTTCCAGATACCCTTGGTGAAGTTCACATTCTTGAAGGCGATGGCCGTACCGAACATGGGCAGATAATTGTTCAGCAAGAGATACAGAATTCCGGGTGCGGCCATCAGCAGCATGGCCCGGTACCGGACTACATTCCGTATGAACCGGTTCAGCGGCCTCCGTTTTTTGAGGATGGTGGTTTGACTTGCTGCGGTTAGCTCCATTCGCATTCCCTCCGGTGTTTGATGCTTTCAGTATAGAATGGCGGGGAAGCGCTTACGAGGTGTGTTCTATCTGAAAGTATGTCAGATATTACTTATCCTCCCAGAGCGGTCCCGCAAAAAAAGGGCTCCTCCCGAAAGTCATAGATGAATACGATTCACCTGGATTGACTTTTGAGATAGCCCTTCTGATAGCCTTCGGATTTACACGTGAACACGAAATTTTGCATATGAAACGGGCAAACCAGCCCTTCTTCGTTCCGTCTGTTACTTCCCCTTCAGTTGGTCAAACACCCTTTCCTGCAGCCGGTCCGACGCCAGCTTCAGCCGCGCCTCCGGGTCCTCCGTTTTGGAGGTCAGCACATCCTGGATGACACCCGCAATTTCAGCATAACAAGCCTGGGCCTCGTACAACGGCTCCTCCTTGCCGTCAAGTAGGCGGAGCAGTGCCGGATCAAAGCGGTACACATTCTCATGTTTGTCCAAAATCCCCTGCACCTTGCCCGCGTACACCGAATCCGGACGCCAATAATTCATCAGCCTGGGCACATAAAGCTGCCCCAGCCGTTTCCGGTCGAGGATTTCCTCCTCCAAGGCCTGCAAACTTGTCTCCGTGAACATTTCCTCCGTAAGAAAGGAGAAGGCCCATTCCCGCTGGCCGGAGGTGGCATAAGGGCTGATCACATGGTAGTTGCCGCCGAATACCCCTGTATGCCTGCCGCCCTTCGCCAGCGACGGCATCGGGTATACCACCAGCTCCTCCGCCTTCATCCGGCCCTGATTGACGGCATAATCCACCACATCGCCGCTGCCGGCCATAATCATCGCTCCCCTGCCCAATGAAAAATGGTTGAAGGCGTCCAGGTAACCCATAACCCAGTTGGTGGGCAGCACCCGGGCCTCCTTCATGGCCCTGTACAATTCCAGCGTTTGCAGCCCGGCTTCTGAATACAGCGCGGACCGGATGCCTCCGTCCGCTTCGACAGCCACATCCCCGCCTGCAGCATACAGGAAGCTGACCCAATTCCAGCCTGCTTCATTGCCTTTGGTCATCGGCACGTAGCCTGCGATGCCGCGCTCCGGATCGCTTACCCGGACGGCCGCTTCCAGGAACTCATCCCATGTCCAGTCCAGAGGCGGCAGGGGAACCCCTTTTTCCCGGAACAGCTTCTTGTTCAACGTCACCGTCATCAAATAGCCTTGCTCCGGAACGGCACTGTATTGCCCGTTTACCGTAAAAGGCTTCATCAGGACGGGATTCAGCTCTCCGGTGTGGGGCCAGCGGCTCATCAAGTCCGTGATGTCGCTCATCCACTTGCGCTGCAGCAGGATTCTTCCTTCGGAGGCGTAGGTGTTGTACTCCGTGGCAATCTGATTGGTGGCAATCCGGATGCCGATCTGGTCAGGGGCATACTGCCAATTGTCCGTGTGCACATTGATCCCGGGGTATTTCTCCCGGAAGCGGGTGATTCTTTTTTGCAGGGAGGTGATCTCCACAGGTTTGTCGAAGGGGGCGATCTGCACCGTAATGTTAACGCCTTCACCGGCGGCAGGCGGCTCCGAAGGGGTGGAGACAGCAAAAGAGCTGCATCCGGCAGCCAGCAGCAGTGCAAGAAACCCGCAGATACGGACAAGTGTATGTTTGGGCCTGCTCATGGAATCCCCCCTGGTTCGGATAACGCCCGGTTTACCCCTTCAGCTCGGACGGGCTGATGCCGAAATGCTTCTTGAATATTTTACTAAAGTGCTCCGGAGATTCATACCCTACCGCTTCGGCAATCTCATAACGGCGCAGGTCTGTGCGGAGCAAGAGCCGTTTGCCCTCCTCCATCCGCAGCTTGGTCACATAATCCCAGAGGTTCAGGCCTACCATTTTTTTGAACAGATAACTGAGGTAATTGGGGCTTAAGTGGACATAATCGGCAACATCCTGCAGCTTCAGCCCCTTCTGGCTGTAGGCGGTGGCGATAAACTGGAGCGCCTGCTGGATGGAGCGGTTATTGTCCTCGGCCAGCTGCTCTTGATCGGGCATTGCCGCCCTGGCCGCCGACCCGGCTGAGGGAGAAGCTCCCGGTGCACCTGGCTGGAAATCCTCTGCGAAAAAAATGGAATGGTCCTTATGGAACCGGCTCCAGCCCAACGCATGGCAGGCCTCTAGGTACATGGCGGGAAGCTGTCCCAAGCCGCTGTGGATGGTGCTGATCCCGATTTCATGCTTCACGTGCAGATACCGGGAGATATTGGCATGGATCAGCTGGGCCAGCATCAGCAGCTGATTGGCTCCCGTTAAGGTAAAGCGGTCCCGGGAGGGATCCAGTTGGAGAATGATTTCAATGGCTCCGCCGGTGCCGCAGAAGAGGATTTTCTCCCACTTCTCCAGCGTTTCCTCCACAATGTTCAAGGCTGCATAGAGAAACAGCTGCTTATCCCGGAAGCTGAGGTTGCTGCTGCCGCTGGACCCCGCAGTCTGGAAATCCATACGCACATGGAATAGAGCATAACTGGCCTCCTCCTCCACAGCATATCCCTGGGCCTTCAGAATGGACTTGACCTCCGGCTCCCGCATCTCCTCCGTCAGGAGCTGGTTCAGAATAAAATATTTCCCTGCCTGCGCCTCCTCCGCCGCCGCCTGGGACCTGCCGGAGGTCTCCGCCAGGCCACGCAGCTTTACATCCCGGCTGGTCAGCACATGGCTCACCACCTCCAGGAATTGGGGCGGGGAGATGGGTTTGACCAGATAGTCCTTCACCCCGAAGCGGAGGGCATGACGGGCGTATTCGAATTCGCCATGGGCGGACAGCACAATAACCGGAAGGGTGGGATTCTCCACAAACACCGCCTCAATAAGCTCAATCCCGTTCATCCCGGACATTTGGATATCCGTAATAATGAGATCGACGGTCTCCAGACGCAAATAATCCAGCGCATCGAATCCGTTGTAGGCAGTGAAGACTTCCTTAATCTCCAACCCGGACCGGGCCAGCAGCGAGGAGATGCCCTTGCAGATCATCGGCTCGTCATCCACGATCAGAATATTAACCATATTTTCTCTCCTCCTGGGTTTCCCTGGCGGTATGGGCTTCCCCGTCCACAGCGGGCACAATCAGGGTCACAATGGTGCCTCCCCCCGGCCGGGGGGCATAACGGAGCCCGTACTGCTCCCCGTAATGCAGCTTAATCCGCTTCTCCACATTCCGGATGCCGTATCCCCCGTTGGGCAGCTCCTCCCGCAGAATCCGGCCAATCCGGTCGTAATCCACCGGCTTGAAGCCGTTGTCCTCCATATCGATCCGGACCCGCTCCCCCTCCAGCCTTACGGAGATGTACAGCTCCCCTTCACTGCCCATATGTTTGATTCCGTGCAGGATTGAATTTTCGGCCAAGGGCTGCAGGATTACCTTGGGGATCAAATAACCGGCGGCTTGTTCCTCAATGCTCCAGACAATCCGGTAGGAATAGTCATGACGCTTCAGCTGCAGCCTCAGGTAGGCCTCCAGATGAGTGAGCTCCTCGCGGATGGGAATCATCAGCTTGCCGCTGCTGAGGCCGATGCGCATTAGCATGGATAAATCCTTGATCATCTCCGCCGATTCCGGCGCCCCCTCAAAGGTGGTTTTCCAATAAATGGACTCCAGGGTGTTGTACAGCAAATGGGGATTGATCTGCGACTGGAGAATGGTCAGTTCGGTCTCAATCTGCTTGATCTCTAGCATGTATTTATCATGGATGGTCTGGTTCAGCCGTTCAGTCATCTGCTCGAACCGTTCCGACAGAATCCCGATCTCGTCCTTGCGGCGCAGGCCGATCCGCGGCAGCTGCCTGCCCGGCTCATAGGCCCGCATGTAGGAGGCCAGTCTGGACAAGGGCCGCAGGATCTCGCGGAAGAAGAAGATAATCGCCAGGAACAGCAGGACAAAATACAAAAGCATAACCACATGCAGCATCCGCTGGATGGAGGCGTGTTCACTTAAGATAGCCGACAATGGAAACGCATACAAAAGCTTGGTGCGGCTATCCTCACTGTGATGGGTAACGAACATCCACTCCGCCCCGTCCACCTTGACTGTGGCCACCTGATCCTGAAGCAGTCCCACCTGCGGAGGGATAGGCGCAGGCTGGCCCAGACTTTCCGTTCCCGTTCCGCTCAATACCGCATTGTTCTCGTTCAGCAGCATAATTTTACCCTTGGGAGGCAGATTGACCGTGGCCATGTCTCTTCGCAGCGCCGTATCCATCCCGGTGACCACCAGGGTTCCGATGGGCTTGTCGCCTTGGGAAATGCTGTTCATCTGGCGAAGATAAGCCAGGGTATGCTCTCCGGACGGATTAATCCCGAACCGGCGGATGACCATCAGGCTGCCCTTGCCCTTATCCGCATACGCCTGGAGGAACCAGTCATAATCCCGGAAGGAGCGGATATAGAAAACCCCTCCGGTTCTGGTGTTGGGGTCGGGTGTGAAAAAATACGTCTGCTGCTCATCGGGAATGAACAGGGAATAGTTGAACTCCGTGGTAGAGTATTGGGACAGCAGCGTGTCCATACGGATAAACCGTTCAAACCGGTCGCTTTCCGACAGCTCCGTCAGCACCAGCATCTGCTGGGTATCCTGGGCGTTCATCAGCCGCTGGGTGGCTTCGTCCATGGACATGAGCACCCGGTCCAGCGTCAGGTGGTTGGCCTTCACCAGCTGAAGCATGGTTTTGCCCACCTGATCCTGAGTGGCCCCCTCTACCCGTATGGCGATGATTCCGTCGATAACCAGGATAGGCAGCACAATAAAAAACACAAACATCAGAATCAGCTTTTGGCGGAGGTTCATTCTGTTCACCCAGGCTGCCAACGGCCATCCATCCCTTCGGGCGGGTCTCGATCCCATTATTATGAAGGAAACCGCCGCGGGAAACCAGAGGCAATATTACGAGCTTCAGGTGCCATCTTACGAAAAAAAAGCCCCCGGCGCTTTAACTTCAACGCGGAGGCTTCTCGCCATAATATAAATCCTATTTGGCTGCAGGCCGCAAGGCCCGGGCCGACTTGAATACAGTCCAGCCCACATCCATAAGCAGCACCGTCAGCGCCAGCTGCCAGCCCCCGTTCTCCCAGAGGGGCCCGGCCAGCCGGTACAGCCACGCCGCGGCAGGCTGGAGCACATAGACCATAACGAACACCAGCAGGGTCCAATACAGGGAGAAGCGCAAACAGACCAGACCATCCAGTTGGAAGCTGCATCCCTCGTAGCTCCAATACTGCTTGTGGAACACATGGCGAAGCATCAGCCCGCTTATATATTCCACTGCCGTCGGCACGGTAAAGGCCAGAAGGACCATCACCCACAAGGGCGTATCCGGTCCGGAGAGCAGAAGAAGCAGCACGGGGGCGAAGCCGTACATAGGCTTCCAGGGTCCCGTCAAAAATCCCTCTCCCGCAAATCTCCCCTCCACCGCCCGGTGGTAACCATGCTCCAGCATCCAGCCCATACAGGCGTACAGCAGAAAGTAAAACAGAATACCGGGCCAATCGTCCAGCGGTAAATAGGCCGGAGCACCGTAGCCCAAATAACCGGACAGCACTTCCATCCGCCACGCCTCCTCCCACAGGATTTTCCCTGTGGGTTAGGATGCATCAGGAGAAGGATAAATATTCCTTGGCGGTCTGAACAGGTTCCGGCAAGGGGGTTTCCTCTTCCTCCGCCGGCCGGTTCATCTTGAGGGCGCCGGCGATCATCAGCTTCAGCCGGTTCAGCTGGTTCACCTCGGCTGCGCCCGGATCATAATCGATAGCCGCCAGATTGGCATGGGGGTAACGCTCCTTCAGCGTCTTGAACATGCCTCTGCCTGTAATGTGGTTGGGCAGACAGGCGAAGGGCTGGAGGCAGGCGATATTATGGACCCCGTCCTCGATCAGCTCCACCATCTCGGCGGTGAGCAGCCAGCCCTCCCCGCATTGATTGCCCAGGGATACCAGCCCCTCCACCTTGCGGGTTAGCTCCATGATGGTATGGGGCGGCGTAAACCGGGTGCTCTTGGACAGAGCCGCACGCATTTCCGTACGGTAACCTTCGAGAATTTTGGTGACCGCCTGCATGGCAAGATGCTTGCTTACTTTCCGGTTCAGCTTTTTATAATAAAAGTCGGAATCATAGATGCAGTACAAGAAAAAGTCCAGCAGGTCCGGCACCACGGCTTCCATACCCTCCTGCTCCAGGTAACCCACAATATCATTGTTGGCGCCGGGATGGAACTTGATGAGGATCTCACCGACCACACCCACGCGGGGTTTGCGGCCATCGTGAAGGGGAAGCCCCTCGAAATCCTCCACAATGCTGCGGATGGTGGCTTTGTACACATTCCGTTTTCCGGAACGGACAGATTCCTTGCAGCGGTCCATCCACTTCCGGAACAAGGCTGCAGCTGCTCCCGCCTCCAGCTCATAAGGCCGGGTCCGGTACAGGAGCCGCATCAGCAAATCCCCATAAGCAAAGGCCATAACACCCTTGTTCAGCAGCCCCAGAGAAACCTTGAAGCCCGGGCCGGAGGGTTCGGAGGTGAAGCCCAGGGGGATCACCGCCACATCCCCGAAGCCCGCATCGGCCAAAGCCTTGCGCAGGAAGCCGATGTAGTTGGTAGCCCGGCAGCCGCCTCCGGTCTGGGTAATCATCACGGAGGTGTTCTTCGGGTCATACTTGCCGGACTTCAGGGCCGACACCAGCTGGCCCACCACCAGGATGGAGGGGAAGCAGGCGTCATTGTTCACAAACTGCAGACCCGCATCCACCGTTTTTTTGTCGGTGGTTGTAATCACCTTCAGATTGTAGCCTGATGCCTGGAAGGCCTCCTCCAGCAGCTCGAAGTGGATCGGCGACATCTGCGGCACCAGAATGGTATGGTTCCGGCGCATGTCCTCGGTGAACAGCCTCCGGGTACGTTTGCCTCTACCCGGCGCTGCTGCAGCCGCCGCCGTACCGCCGGTGTCCGTTCTCTTCCGCTCCAACGCCCGGCGTTCCTCCATGGCCGCCAAGAGGGACCGGATGCGGATGCGCACCGCCCCCAAATTGCTGCCTTCGTCGATCTTCAAGAGGGTAAACATCCGGCCGGACTGCTCAAGAATTTCCTTCACCTGGTCTCCGGTAATGGCATCGATGCCGCAGCCGAAGGAGTTCAGCTGCACCAGCTCCAGGTTCGGCTCACGGGCCACCAGAGAGGCAGCCGCATACAGCCGGGAATGGTACATCCATTGATCCACGAAGGTCAGGGGACGCTCCACCTTCTCCAGATGGGCAACGGAATCCTCCGTTAGGACGGCAAGCCCCATTCCTGCTACCAGATCAGGGATACCGTGATGGATTTCCGGATCCAGATGATAAGGGCGTCCCGCCAGCACAATGCCCCGCTGCCCCGTAGCCTTCAGCATCTGCAGGGTTTCCTCCCCCTTGCGGCGGATATCCGCCTGGGCCCGGGTTTCCTCCTCCCTGGCCGCCAGCACCGCCGCCTCCACCTCATGGCGGGTGACGCCGTACTCCTGCAGCTCCTCATACAGCCGCCGGGCCAGGCGCTCTGTATTGTCATAGGGCAGATACGGGTACAGGAAGGGCACTTCCCGCTCCTTCAGCACATCCAGATTGTTGTGCAGCACCTCCGGGTAGGAGGCCACAACCGGACAATTGTAATGGTCGTTGGCATCGGGATGTTCGTTGCGCTCATAAGGCAGGCATGGATAAAAGATAAACCGCACATCCCGTTTCGCCAGACTGGTGACATGGCCGTGTGTCAGCTTGGCCGGGAAGCAGACCGTATCCGAAGGTACGGACTCCAGTCCCTGCTCATACAGCCGCCGGGTGGACTTGGGCGACAGCTCCACTCTGAACTTCAGGGCCGTGAAGAAGGTATGCCAGAAGGGATAATTCTCGTACATGTTCAGCACCCGAGGAATGCCCACCTTGCCCCGGACCGCTTCCTCCTCCGGCAGGGACTTGTAGCCGAACAGCCGCTTGTATTTGTAATCGAACAGATTGGGCGTATCCCCGCAGGACTTCTCCCCGCCAGCTCCCCGTTCGCAGCGGTTGCCGGTCACGTGGCGCCTGCCGTCGCCGAAGCTGTTCACTGTCATCAGACATTGGTTGCCGCACAGCTTGCAGCGCTCCATCTTCGACTCGAAGGCCAGGAGCTCCAAGGCCTCCGCACCCAGAAGCGTGCTGCGCTCATTGGCGGCGCCGCGTTCACGGGCGATCAGGGCGGCGCCGAAGGCGCCCATGATGCCGGCAATCTCCGGCCGCACCGTCTCCCGGCCCGTCAGCCGTTCAAAAGCCCGCAGCACCGCATCATTCTTGAAGGTTCCTCCCTGAACGACGATATGCCGGCCCAGCTCCTCCGGGTTGCGAATCTTGATCACCTTGTACAGGGCATTATGAATTACAGAGTAGGATAGCCCCGCAGAGATTTCCCCCACGGTAGCGCCTTCCTTCTGGGCCTGCTTCACCTTGGAGTTCATGAAGACGGTGCAGCGGGAGCCCAGGTCCAAGGGCTCCTTGGCCAGCAAGGCGTTCTGCGCGAACTCCTCCACATTCATCTGCAGGGATTCGGCGAAGGATTCCAGGAAGGAGCCGCAGCCCGACGAGCAGGCCTCGTTTAGCATGATGCTGTCGATGGCCCCGTTTTTGATCCGCAGGCACTTCATATCCTGGCCGCCGATATCGATGATCAGATCCACCTCCGGCAGGAAATAGCTTGCCGCCTTATAGTGGGCCACCGTCTCGATCTCGCCCCATTCGGCACCCAGCGCCGCCTGGATCAGCCCCTCGCCGTACCCGGTAATGGTGGCACCGGCTACAGTGGCTCCCGCAGGCATCTCCTGGTACATCTCCCGCACGATGGAAACTGCCGATTGAAGCGGTTTGCCGCCGTTGCGCATATACCGGGTAAACAAAAGGTTGCCCTCTTCGTCGATCAGGGCCGCTTTGGTGGTGGTGGAGCCGGCATCGATCCCTAAGAAGCATTTGCCCGCATAATCAGCCAGGCTGCGCTGCCCTACGGTCCGGTTATGTCTATGCCGGAACTGCTCCAGCTCCTCCTCCGAGGCAAACAGAGGCGCAAGCCTGCCGGAGGCCTCCTCACGGGCCTCGAACAGCCGGGGCAGGGATGCTCCCAGAGACTTGATGGTCACCGGCTCATCTCCACGGGCGGACAACGCCGCCCCCATAGCCACGTACAACTGGGAATGCGCAGGCATGATCACCTGCTCCGGAGGCAAAGCGAGGGTTTCGATAAAACGCCGCCGCAGCTCCGTCAGGTAGTACAGAGGTCCTCCCAGGAATGCCACATTGCCTTTGATTTTTTTGCCGCCCGCCAACCCTCCGATGGTCTGGTTTACCACGGCTTGGAAGACGGAGGCGGCAATGTCCTCCCGGTTGGCGCCTTCATTCAGAAGCGGCTGCACGTCCGTTTTGGCGAACACGCCGCAGCGCGAGGCGATGGGGTACAGCGTCTGGTAGCGGCCTGCCAGCTCGTTCAAGCCTGCCGCGTCAGTCTGGAGCAGCGCCGCCATCTGGTCCACGAAGGCTCCCGTGCCGCCGGCACAGGCGCCGTTCATCCGCTGGTCCACCGTCCCCTGGAAAAACGTGATCTTGGCATCCTCGCCCCCCAGCTCAATGGCCACATCCGTGTGGGGGATAAACCGCTCCACCGCCTCCGTTCCGGCCACCACCTCCTGGATGAAGGGCAGACCCAGCCACTTGGAGACGGCAATGCCGCCGGAACCGGTTACGCGCACAGATACGCTGGAGCCGGAATAACGGACACAGGCCTCTTTTAACAAACGAAATGTTGTGGTGCGGATATCCGAGTAATGGCGTTCGTATTTGTCATAGATCAGCTGCCCATGCCCATCCAGAATCACCAGCTTTACAGTTGTGGAACCGATATCCAGTCCCATGCATAACCGATCCCTCATGTGTGTTCACACTCTTTCTACTGCCAACCCGAATTGGCATATGAAGTCTATCTTCCCATTATAATGCCGAACCCGCCCGGACGTAAGACCTTAATTATCATTATTCAAATCTTTACAGACATAGGCTATGCTTTTATTCTCCGGGAAAGATGACCATTCACACTTTGTTCACTTGTTGCCTTCCATAGAGGCGGTTATAATTAACCAAAATTCAATTTACAACTTCATAATTCAATCAGCTGGATGATGTTAGCGGGAGATGAAACCATCGTTTCAACCGAAGGGGTACGCTCTCAGGTGCTTCCGAACAGGAAGCGGGACCGTTAACGGACAGCACTCTGGAGAGATCCATTATTGGGCGCCGAAGGGGCACGGCAGGCAATACCTGCTTAAACTCTCAGGCAAAAGGACAGAGACGGGTTCACTTGGAAGGAATGCTCCGCGTTTATGTTTATTGACATGGGTATTTTCCTTGCTGTTATTTATGCATACCCGTATTTTCCCATACCTATAATCGGTTTTTCAGAGTCGGATCCTATGGATCGGGCTTTTTTTGTTTACCAAAACTTGATAAGGGAGAAGGAATGACACATGGGTATATTGGAAAGCATCGACAGCTGGATATGGGGTCCACCCCTTCTGATTCTGGTCATGGGAACCGGCATTCTGCTTACGGTCAGGCTCGGTCTGCTGCAAGTGCTGCGCCTACCGAAGGCGCTCCGGCTCATCGGCAAAGCTCCTAACGAAGGAAATGGCGATATAAGCAGCTTCGGGGCTCTCAGCACAGCACTGGCCGCGACTGTGGGTACGGGAAATATTGTCGGCGTAGCTACTGCCATCAAGATGGGAGGCCCCGGCGCGCTTTTCTGGATGCTATTGGCCGCGTTCTTGGGCATGGCTACCAAATATGCAGAAGGTCTGTTGGCGGTTAAATACCGGGTCAAAGACAAACACGGGCAATTTTCCGGAGGGCCCATGTATTACATTGAAAACGGTATGGGGCGTCGTTTTAAGCCGTTAGCCATCCTGTTTGCCGCCAGCGGCGTCCTTGTTGCCCTGTTTGGTATCGGCACTTTCCCCCAGGTGAATGCCATTGTCACCTCAACCGAATCCAGCTTTGGCATTCCTGTGGCGGTAACCGCAGTTGTGATCGCTATCCTGACTGCTGTCGTTACCATCGGCGGCATTAAAAGCATCTCCAACGTTTCTACCAAAATTGTGCCTTTTATGTCTGTTCTGTATGTTGCAGCTTGTCTTGGCGTTCTGATCCGGTTTGCCGGAGAGCTCCCATCCGTTATCGCGCTTATTTGGGAATCCGCCTTCTCCGCCACGGCGGCAAGCGGCGGCTTTGCCGGAGCAACTATTATGCTGGCCCTGAGAAGCGGCGTAGCCAGAGGTATTTTCTCCAATGAATCGGGATTGGGGAGCGCCCCCATCGCCGCAGCTGCAGCCAAAACCAAATGGCCGGCAGAGCAAGGGCTGATTTCCATGACCGGGACATTTATCGATACGATCATTATCTGTAATCTGACAGGCTTGGCTCTCCTTGTATCCGGCGTATGGAACGGCAGCAGCGCAGGGGCAAGCATGACGCAGGATGCCTTCGCAAGCGCCTTCCCTGCCTTCGGCGCCGAAATCATCACTGTCTCCCTTATCCTTTTTGCCTTCACCACGATAATCGGCTGGAACTATTACGGTGAACGCTGCGTCGAATATCTCGTCGGTGTCAAAGGAATCAAACCCTACCGTTACATTTTTGTAGCCATTGTTGCAGGCGGCGCTTTCATCAAGCTGGACGCCATCTGGCTGCTGGCAGATATCGTCAATGGCTTAATGGCCTTCCCCAATCTGATTGCCCTTATCGCCTTGTCTGGAGTAGTTGTGGCGGAAACCCGCAAATACCGGAAACATACCCAAGACGAGGCAGCGGCTAAATTTTCATTGAAGTCAGACGGCTTGCCGAAAGCGGAATAACCCGATTGGCAGCAGCAAAAGGCGTCCCGGAGGACGCCTTTTTGTATGCCTTTTTCCGGCTTGCCGTATTAATAGCCGAGCATCGACTTGGTTTTAGCGAATACATCGTTGGCCATTTTGGTGTAGCGGGCGGAGCCGTTGGCCTCCGCTTGTTTGACGTATGCATCCCAGCCGGAGTTGATGTCCTGCTGGCCGGTAATAAACTTCAGGGTAGCAGTGGAAATAAAGTCCATCAGCGGCTTGGAGATCAGGTTCATTTGCTCGCCTTCATCCGCAGAAGCCATGATGGGCGGAGCCGACTTCCGGGGCTGACGGTTCTTCAGAACACGGTCTGTAAAGTTCTTCTCGCCTTCTGTCATTTTGGACAAACGCAGCTTGGTGGTGCCGCCGTAAGCGAATACGCCGTTGGCAAAGCCATAATCCACGTTCAGCTTTTTGGTGCCGGTGGGGTTCATGCCGTTATAGGTAATATCCTTGGTCAGGGCAAAGTTGCCGTTGGCGTCCTTGGTATAGGTTTCGCCTTCCACACCCCACAGGCTCAGGGTTTGGCCTTCATCGGAATACCAGAGCCAGTCAACAAAACGCAGCATCTTGATGAATTTCTCCTGACCCAGCTCATCCAGCGCTTTTTTGCTGATCATCACGCCATTTTCCAGACGGGAGTTTTCAATTTGCGGCAGACCCTTGGGACCGCCTGGTTGAATGGTCATGTACAGGTCGGCGTTGGGCACCTGCATCTTGGCCTTGGATTCAGCCAGGAACTGGTAGTTGCCGTTGATCACATAGGTGTCACCCTTGTAGAACTTGGCCCGGGCGGCATCATCGTTTTGCGTGAAAGACTCAGGGTCCAACAGGCCTTCCTTCACCAGTTTGTTCAGGTAGGTTACATAAGCCTTATAGTCGGCGGTAGTATTGGCGAAATAAAATTCCTTCTTGTCCTTGTCAAACTGCAAACCATTGGCTTGACCCCAACCAGCGGTTACGCCGTAGGTTATGGCGGCAATATTCATGGTAGATTTGCCGGTGTACTGGTCGGACCATACATATTTGGCACCTGTAAACGTCTTTACCTTTTTAAGCGCTTCATAAAAATCTTCATAGGTCCACTTGTTTTCCAATGCTTCCACATCTACGCCGGCAGCCTTGAACACATCCTTGCGGATCACGTAGGAGTATCCGCCGCCGGCAGACTCCCACAGGCCGGGAAGCACATAATACTTGCCGTTAGCCTGCAGCTTGGCTTGCAGGTCACTCTCCAGCCCCCAATCCTTCACAGCCTTGGTATAGTTGGGCATATATTTCACCCAGTCGCTGATGGGAACAATCTGTCCGCCTGCCACAAAAGATGCTTCCTCATAGGTTTTGGGAATGATGTACGGGGCGTCGCCGCTGTTGACCAGGAGGGATTTCTGGTTTTCATATTCCGTCCGAGCTGTCACCGTCAGCTTCATATTCACATTGCTTTTTTCGGTGATGGCGCTCCACAGCCGCCAGTTTTGTTTGTACGGGTAGGCTTCGTTATCGCTGTACATAACGGAATAAGTGACAGGCTCGTTGGACTTGAAGGTTTTGTTTTCGCCGTACGTGTAGTCCAGCTTGGATTCATCCACCGGGGCACTGGCATTCGGCGAGGAGCCGGAATCCTTGGAATCGCTGCATGCAACCAGCCCTGCTGCCATAATAACAGCCAACGTACCACTCATAACTTTGCTAATTGTTTTCATACGAACCTCCCTGTACTTTTTTGCGCCAGCAAAAACTGGCCTCGTAAGCTTCTTCTGGATTTTGGCATGTATGGCGCAAAGACCGAAGAACCCCCCCGGGATTTACGCGTTTTAATGAGGAGCGGTGCAAAGCTGCGGCAAGCGCTTGCCTAATCAGCCCTTAACCGAACCAATCATCATACCCTGAACGAAATACTTCTGCACAAACGGGTAAATGCAGATAATGGGCAGTGAGGTCAGCACCATGGCTGCGGACTTGATGGTGGCGGCGATTTGCCGGTCAGTCTCGGAGCTGGCCCCTGCTTCCGCCGCGGTGCCTCCCAGACTATCGATCAGTTGGCGCAGATAAAGCGCTACCGGCCACTTGTCCTTGGACTGGAGGTACAGTGACGGACCAAACCAGTTATTCCACAAGCCCACCATGCTGAACAGTACCATCGTGGCCAGAATCGGCTTGGACAAGGGTACCGTAATCCGGGTAAAGATGCCGTACACACCCAGTCCATCCACCTTGGCCGCCTCTTCAATCTCGCCAGGAAGGCTGGAGAAGAAGGTTTTTACCAAGATCACGTTAAAAGCGCTGATGGCGCCGGGGATGACAATGGCCCAGATGGTATCCCGCATACCCAGGGATTTGGCGATCATAATGTAGTTGGGAATCAGTCCGCCTCCGAAGTACATGGTAAATAACACGAAGGGGATGAAGAACTTGTTCAGCCGCAGCCGCTCCTTGGAGAGGGGGTACGAAATGACGGCAGTGGCGGTTACCGAGATGACCGTTCCCACTACTGCATACAGGATGGTGTTGCCGTAATACTGGAAGAACTCGGGTTTGCTGAGGATGATCTTGTAGGTTTCAAAGGTGAATTCCACGGGATACAGGAATACCTTGCCCGCATAAATGGATGCTTCCGAGCTGAAGGACTGGGCGATCAGATAGACAAAGGGATACAGCGTCACCAAACAGACGAAGGTCATGATGATGGCATTGAATACCTGAAACAGCCGGTACGAAAACGTTTCTTTTATCATTGTGCCGCTCCTTTCTACCAGAGGCTGGTTTCGGTTGTCCGCTTGGATACTTCATTGGCCAAGGTTACCAAAATCAGTCCGATAATCCCTTCGAATAATCCCACCGCGGTAGCATAGCTGAAATTGCCGCCGGTATTGCCGAAGTTGCCGCCGCCGATACCCATCCGGTATACGAAGGTAGAGATAACATCCGCTTTTTCATAGGTAAGCGGGTTATAAAGAAGCAGGATTTTCTCGAAGTTCGAACCCAGAATGCCGCCGATGTCGAGAATCAGCAGTGTCATGACCGTTGGCAGAATGCCGGGGATGGTCACATGCCACGCTAACCGGGCGCGGCTGGCGCCGTCAATTTTGGCGGCTTCGTACAGCTCCGTATTGATGCCGGTCATAGCCGCCAGGTAGAGAATCGTACCCCAGCCCAGACCCTGCCAGATGCCCGACGCCACGTAGATGGTCGGGAACCATTGGGGCAGCTGCAGGAAGGCAATTTTGGCATGTCCCAGATTTTCCAGGAGAGTGTTGACAGGACCTGTGCTGGACAGCAGCTCCTTGACCATACCCGCCACAATAACCATAGAGATAAAGTGGGGCAGGTAAGAGATGGTTTGAACCAGTTTTTTGGTCCTGATCCGGCGCAATTCATTAAGAAGCAAAGCAAAACCCAGCGTTAACGGAAAGCGGAACAGCAGATAAATAATGCTCAGCGACAGTGTATTCCGGAACGCCCGCCAAAAGTTGGGGTCCTTCATAAACATCTGGAAATATTTGAAGCCTACCCATTCAGTACCCAGGAAGTTGGGTCCGCCGCGGTATTTGCGGAAGGCGATAATATTGCCGATCATCGGCGCATATTTGAAGATCAAAAAATAGATGACCGGCAGGATCAGGAAGGTGTAAATTTTCCACTCTTTTTTGACGTGCCTCCACAGCGGCTCTTTTTTCAGGGGATAAATCTTGGTCTGGCTCAGCTTTTCCTCCAGTTGGACTGACATGCCTCCACCTCCTCCGTTTTAATAAATCGTCCGGTTCAGTTCGTCGGGAATGCCCGATTTGCGGTAGAAATACGTATTGACCATATCCCGCCATTCCCGGGCATGAAGCCGCTGCTCCTCCAGACGGGAGGCAGTGCTGCGGTGAATTTCCTCCGGCACCTTCCCGGCCAGCTCCAGCCACATCCGCACCATGGCATCCGCTTCCTCCACCCCTTCAAAATGGGTGTTGTAGATATGCTGGATCAGGGTTGTGCCGCCGGACAGCCGATGGTTGTAGGGAACGTAATGGAAGAACAGCAGCAGTTCCTCGGGACAGGTCTCCACAGTGTTGTACATGGATGCGTTCGGCTCCTTGTACTGGGTGGTGTAGCCCGTTCCCTCCGTGCTGCGGTCCACGCCTATCCCCTTGTGGTCCGCCCGGTGGTAGGTGCCCCATCTGTCATATTCATATCCGTCCACATTGGGCCCGTAATGATGGTTAGGGTTAACCATCCAGCCGATGCCCAGCGGGGAGGTGTATTTCTCGTAGGTTTTCCATGAGCCCATCAGGATGTTCTCCACCACGGCCAGCACCCGGGGATCGGTTCCGAAGGTCAGCGTTGCCCATTCCCGGGCGATCTCCTCGGAGGTGAGGGACGGGTCGAAGCTGAGTCTTCCGAAGCCGTACCAGTTGGCTGCGGCCAGATCATGGCCGGTCCAGTTGGAATCATCCCCCGTATTGGCCACGGCTGCCATGCCGCAATTGGTACGCCCGTGGGTTTTGCCGCTGGCGATATCCCTTACCGTGTCTTTTTCCGGAGCACAGTGAGTTCGGAAATCCAATACCTCGCGGAACATGGGGATCAGATAGCATACATGACGCTGCTGCCCGGTATATTCCTGGGCAATCTGAACCTCCAGCATCTGGTTGGTGGCCTCAAGTCCTCCGAAGAGGGGAGAAACCGGCTCCCTTACTTGAAAATCCATGGGACCATTCTTGATTTGGAGAATGACATTATCGTGAAAAGTGCCGTCCAGGGGCTGGAAGTGATCGTAGCCTGCCCGCGCCCGGTCTGTTTTGCGGTCCCGCCAATCCTGCTTGCAGTTGTATACGAAGCAGCGCCAGATGATCAGTCCGCCCCACGGCTTGATGATATCCGCCAGCATATTGGCCCCGTCGGCATGGGTCCTGCCATAGGTGAAGGGGCCGGGGCGCCCTTCGGAATCCGCCTTGATGAGGAAGCCGCCCAGGCCGGGCAAAGCCTCGTACACCTCCTGCAGCTTCTCTTGCCACCAGCTGACCACACCGGCATCCAGCGGGTCGGACGTATCCAGGCTGCCCAGCTCCAGCGGAGCGGCGAAGTTCAGGCTCAGGAAAAGCCGGATCCCGTATCCGGCAAAAATATGCTGCAGGCTGCGGAGCTTATCGAAGTACCGGCCGGTAATCAGGCTGGTGGCCGCATGCTTTACGTTGACGTTGTTGATCACAACTCCATTGATGCCAACGGATGCAGCCAAACGGGCGTAATCCCGGGTCCGGTCATTAACCAGTATTTCGTCATTCTGAAAAAAGAAGGATTTCCCGGAGTAGCCCCGTTCAATACTGCCGTCCATATTGTCCCAATGGTTCAGCATGCGCAATGGGTTATCCGGGGTTTGGCTCTCCCGGATCTCCTGGACGGGAACCTCGGCCTGCAGCCGGCGGAGGAGCTGGAAGATACCGTACAGCACACCGGCAGAGCTTCCGCCTTCGATGGTATAGGCGGCTTCGCCGGGGTAGATCCGGTAGGCCTCTGTCTTGAGCTCAGGGCTCACCTGGAGCCGGATACCGGCTTCCTCCGGTGCTTCCGTCCGGGGCAGCTCCACCCCGAACATCCCTTGGGCTGCCAGCTGCAGCTCCCGGATGCCGCTGTCCAGAACGGCATCCCCTTCTTGCGTATATACTCCCGTCAGATACTGGCGGAAACCGGGTTCACTGACCGTCCGGTAACACAGCCACGCCTGAGAATGTGCCATTCCCGATTTCACCTCTTTCGCTGATCTCATACTCTCCGTCTGCCGTTACTGTGAGTGCCTGCGGAGCTTTGCCGGTGAGAAACCGGCTTCTTTCGTCAGGCTGGGAGGTACCGGCGTAGACCGTATAGCTTCCCTTCAACACCCGGCGGACGCCTGCCTCATCGCATAAGCTGAATGCCTCCAAGGGCAGCTGAAGGGTAATCTCCTGCTCATCTCCCGGCTGGAGGCGCACCTTGCGGAAGGCCTTTAATTGCGGATTCGGCGTATGGTCGCGATCCGCCTTCACATACAGCTGGACCACCTCTCCGCCTGCCATGCTGCCCATATTGCGCAATTTTACAGTCACTTGTATGCCGGCTTCGGTAATATGGGACGTATCCGCTTTCACTCCGTCCAGATGGAAGTCGGTATAGGATAAGCCGTACCCGAAGGGATACAAAGGCTCTGATTGCATATAGCGGTATGTGCGGTTCTTCATGGAGTAATCCGTAAACTCCGGCAGCTGGTCGTCTTCCTTGTAGAAGGTAACCGGAAGCTTGCCTTCCGGGGAGAATTCCCCGAAGATAGCCTCGGCAATGGCTTTGCCGCCCTGTGAACCGGGATACCAGCCTTGGATAACGGCAGGCACATGGGCATCCGCCCAATCCACTGCCAGCGCACTGCCCGACAGCAGCACCAGAATCACCGGCTTGCCGCTTTCGTAAGCGGTTTTCAGCACTTCGCTTTGCAGCCCCGGCAGCTTCAGGTTCGGCTTGTCACCACTGGCAAATTGATTGCCTTGGTCCCCTTCCTCACCCTCCAGGCCGGAATCCAGCCCCAGGCATACGACAATCACGTCGCTCTCCTTGCAAACGCCCTTCACCTCGGAAATCCGGTCATTTTCCAGTCCCAATCCGCTCATCCGGTTCTTGTATAAATGGCAGCCCTCCGAATAGAATACCCGGACGTCCTCGCCTACATAGTCCTGGATTCCTTCCACCACCGTAATGTAACGGGAGGCGGTGCCTTCATAATTGCCTACCAGCGCCCTCCGGTTATCGGCATTGGGACCGATAACGCCAATGGTGCGAATGGTTTTTTTGTCAAGAGGCAGCAGCTGGTTCTCATTCTTCAAAAGCACCAGACATTCCCGGGCAGCCTTGCGGTTCAGTTCGCGCATGGCATCCGAATCCACCTGATCATACCGGATCGTGGAGTACGGCACCTTCTCCTGCTCCTCAAACAGCCCCAGCTTCATCCTCGTGGTGAACAGCCGGATTACAGCCTGGTCAATCTGCTCCTCGGTCACCAGTCCGTCCTTCACGGCTTCCAGCAGATAAACGAAGATGTTGCCGCAATTCAGATCACAGCCGTTTTTCACAGCAAGCGCAACGGATTCAATAGGAGTTTCCGTCACCTTATGGTGTTCATGGAAATCCCGGATGGCCCAGCAGTCGGATACCACATGGCCTTCAAATTGCCAGCTATCCCGAAGAATTTTCTTCAACAGAAGCTCGCTGCCGCAGCACGGTTCGCCGTTAGTGCGGTTATAGGCGCCCATAACCGCTTCCACCTTGGCTTCCTGTACACAGGTGCGGAAAGCCGGCAGATAGGTTTCGTACAGATCCTGCTCGGACACCACAGCGTCGAATTGATGGCGGATATCCTCAGGTCCCGAATGGACGGCGAAATGTTTGGCGCAAGCGGCCACCTTCATATATTGTTCATCCTGGCCCTGCAGCCCCCGGATAAACCGGACAGCCAGCCGGGAGGTCAGATGCGGGTCCTCGCCGTAGGTTTCATGGCCCCGGCCCCAGCGGGGATCGCGGAAAATATTCACGTTGGGAGCCCAGAAGGTCAGCCCTTTATAAATGTCGGTATCATCGAATTCCTGCTGCATGTTGAACTTGGCTCTCGCCTCCGTGGAAACGGCATCCGCCACCTCCTCCAGCAATTCCTCGTCAAAGGTTGCCGCCAGCCCGATGGCCTGGGGGAATACCGTTGCCACACCGGCTCTGGCCACTCCGTGCAAGCCTTCATTCCACCAATTATAAGATTTAACCTCAAGGCGCTCAATAGCCGGCGCCGTATGCAGCATTTGATAAACCTTTTCTTCCAGAGTCATCCGGCCGACCAGCGCTTCAGCCCGTTCCCGGTACTCCTTCAATTTGGTTGCGTTCTTGACCAGCTCCATCATCCAAATCCACATCCTCTCTCTTTGTCATGCTGAAGACAGCAATATATGCTATAGTAGACATATGGCTAGTTTCGTAAAAATAAGGGATTTAATGGCATATGAAAATAATGAATACGGTTACAACTTTCATGTAAGCCCTTAAATTTTACTTGCTACACCTTTATTATAGCCATTCCAGGTGTGGTTTCTCCTTGATTGTTGCGATCCATTAATCAAAAATTGCTATTTTATTTCACCTTTGAAAGGATGTATATACTCATGATTGAAATTCTCCACGGCACCCATGAAACCGTGTCCTATGAGGAGCGCTTCGGCATCCGCTTGTATCTGAACGAGCAAGCCGAGGATTATCCAATCCATTGGCATACTGCCGCAGAGATTATTATGCCGCTGGAGAATTGGTATAAAGCCGTTGTGAACGGCACCGAGCATGTCCTGCAGCCTGGCGACATTCTGGTGATTCCCCCCGGGGAGCTGCACCAGCTGTTTGCTCCTCCCCACGGCAACCGGATCATTCTGCAGTTTGACAGCACCCAGCTCCATATGCTGAACGGCTTTGCCTCCAGTCTGCATCTGCTCCGCCCCTGCACCGTCGTCCGCAAGGATACGGATGAAGGGCTTCACAGCGTGCTCAAGCCGCTTTTGCTGGACATTATGGAGGAATATTTCAGCAATACGCTTCTCAAGGAAGCAGCGGCCTATTCCTTCCTGATCCAATTCTTCGTTACGCTGGGCCGGCACTTCCTGAAGGGGGAGAACCGCTTTCCCAATACCACCAGCCGCAAGCAGCATGAATATATGGAAAAGTTTTTGGAGGTTTGCGATTACATCAATTCCCACTGTGCGGAAACCCTCCAATTGGACGACCTAGCTGCTCTGGCCGGCTTCAGCAAATACCATTTTATCCGGCTGTTCAAGCAGTTTGTGGGGATGTCCTGCTACAGCTATCTGAACCAGCAGCGGATCATGTATGCGGAGAAGCTGCTCATCGATCCCAGCCTGTCCATTACCGATGTGGCCATGCAGTCCGGCTTTGTAAGCTTGGCTACCTTCAACCGCGTTTTCAAAACCTACAAAAACTGCACCCCCACCCAGTACAAGCTGCTTCAGGGCGTCCATATTCTCAACGAGGCCTGATTGATGCAGACGGGTATCCTTTTTTGAAAACAAACTAACCCGGCCTGAGTGTGTTCAGGCCGGGCTTTACGTGCAGAAACTGCGTCGGAACAAGGCTTTACAGCGCTTACTCCGGTATGATGGTGGACAATGCGTGTTTGTACAGCATGCTTTGTTTGCCCGAGCGTGCCCGGACCAGAACCACAAATTTGTCAAAAGCCTCGATTCTTCCCTTCAACGGAACTCCATTCACGGTAATGACGGTGCATTCCCGCTTTTCCTTCCACAACTGATGAAGCTGTTCATCCTGGTTGACGGTCATAGCCATCCCTCTCTCTCTATCAGGTTTGCTATTCCCTTCTACTATAGCACACGGCCGGCGATACCATCCAAGATTTGATTGGAAAGATCAGGTTTATTTTTTTGTGTGCACCGCTGCTGCTGCCATTATCACGGAGGAGTTGGCGTGGGTTTTTTGACAATGGTAAAATTGCTCTCCAGCAAAAGCCAGTTCTGCGGGAACGGAAGCCCCAGCTTCCAGTAGCTGATTCCCCGGATACCCAGCTCCTTCAGCAGATTGAATTTGGCCTGGATGGACCGGGCATCCTCAAACCAAACCACATGCTCCTTGCCTTCACTTGTATAGTTAAAATGGGGCGCCTGCGCCTGGTAGTCATACTGAATGGCAACGCCGTTTTGTCTGGCCAGCTCTATGGCTGCTTGGGGACTTACCGCCCGGGCAAAGGGTCCGCCCTGCACAAAAGGCAGGGTCCAGTCATACCCGTACAGGTTTTGCCCCATCATAATTTTGTTGGCGGGAATCTCTGTGAGTGCATATTCCAGCACCCGGCGCACCGGGCCGATGGGTGAAACCGGCTGGGGCGGGCCACCGCTGTAGCCCCATTCGTAGGTCATGATCACCACAAAGTCCACAATCTGGCCGTGGGCTCTGTAATCATGGGCCTCGTACCATTTGCCCTGCTGGGTTGCGCTGGTTTTGGGCGCCAACGCGGTAGAGATCAGATACCCCTTTGCATGAATTCGGGCAGCCGCTTTGCGCAGAAACGCATTGTATGCCTCCTTGTCCGCGGGGCGCAGGAACTCCATGTCAAAGTGGATATCCCGGAAGCCCAGACGGTCTGCTGTAGACAGGATGTTATCCAGCAGCGTGTTTTGCAGCTCCTCGTTGCTCAGGATGACCTGCCCCAGCTCGTCGCTGAAGCGGTCATTTTCCAGATTGGTGACCACCATCATCAGGGTCACGCCGTTGTTGCGGGCAATGTCTGGCAGACCGCCTAATGGAGGCGCCTGAAGGGTTCCGTCCCGGTTGATTCTGAAGCTGAAGGGCGCCAGATAGGTGAGGCGGGGCGCCGCCTGCCGGGATGCCTCGGTCAGGGCTGCGCTGACCTCATTGCCGCGGGGCTCCACGTAGGCATTGACCTCCGCTCTTCGTTTGGGCTGCGGGGGGATGTAGAGGCGGGTGCCGATGGTGAGGGTCCCACTTACCGGAATCCGGTTGACGCGGGCCAGCTCCTGGTACGGGATCCCCCACTGCCTGCCGATGCTGTAAAGGGAATCTCCCCGTTTGACCCAATAATAGGAGCCTTCGATGGGAATCACCAAGGCCTGGCCTACCACCAAACCCACGGCAGCGGGGATTTCATTGGCTGCGGCAATAGCGTCCACTGTAGTGCTGTACGACTGCGCGATGCCAAACAAGGTTTGTCCTGCTTGCACAACATGAATTTGCACAATTCTCCTCCTCCGGAATGTCCTGTCCTGCCATTACTATCACACATATGCGGGACGGCCCGGGATAAGACGCAAAAATTGCGCTGGAGGTATTTGAGTAAATTTGGGCTGTTAGCCCCCGGCGGGCTAACGGAAGCCAGAGTCTCATGCCCCCTCAGGCTAACGGAAGCCAGAGCCCTTATTTGAGCAAAAAAGCCGCTTTTGAAATTCTAACGGCGGCCACGGACGTTATTTGAGCCAAAAGGGCTTGCAGCAGCCCATGTGGAGGCAAATAACGGCGCTCACTTCCGTTAGATTTCTAAACAGCTTGTTTTGGAGTAAATAAGGGCCGTGGCTTCCGTTAGAACGGACTGAGGCGACCCGGTAAGCACGGAGGCCGCGCAGGTATTCGATTTATCGCATAAAATCGTGTACTTCTTATCGCATACAATCATGTACTTCGCCCGCTTGGGGGCGATTATATTCGATATGTCGCATATAATCGAGCCTTCTCCCATCTAGAGCGACGCCCTCTCCCGCCTCCGTCTTAGCTATCTGCCCCTTCCGCCTCCAGCCGGTCCATTTCCGCTTCCAGGAACGCACGAGGGATCTGCTCCCCAATAAACACCACCACATCGGGGACGTTGATCTGGGGTGTGATCTTCATAAAGTCCGCCTGCCTGTAGGCATACTGGAATAGGTAGCGGCTTGAGGTATCCTTGAAGGTAAGCACACCCTTGGCCCGGTATACCTCCTCCGGCAGACGCCCTACCAGAGCTTCGAAGGCCTCGCTGTCCACCGGACCCGAAAGATACCGGGTGTATACCATGACATGCTCATGGCTGTGGTGATACCCACCAGAATGTTCATGCTCATGGTGATCATGGTCGTGGTGGTGATTATGGTCGTGATCGTGGCCACAACCACATCCATGCTCCTTTTGCTCACCGCCATGCTCATGCCCGCAGCTATGTTCTTCCCCATGCCCATGCTCCGCCCCGTGTCCATGCCCTTCTCCGCAGGCGCATCCGGCGTTCTTCTGCTTCGGCGAACCGTCCAGCCGGTCCAGCAGACTCAGGTCAATGTCCGATTTCACTGCGCGAACCAACAACCCATGGGGATTCCACCCCCGCAGCGTCTCCTCCAGGGAAACCAGCACCGGCTCGTCCACCAAATCGGTTTTGTTCAGAACGATCAAAGAGGCACAGCGGCTCTGCTCCTCCAGCAAACGGTAGGTTTTGCCTGATGCCTTGGCCGTTTCATCCACCAGCATAGCCGCATCCGCAACGGTAATCACACCCTTCAGCTCCATGCGGGTATACAGGGACGCCTCCGTTACGCCGTCCAGGATTTCCATAGGATTGGCCACACCGGTAGCTTCAATAAATATGGCATCGGGGGCTTCATCCCGGATCAGCTGCTGCACCGCAATCCCCAGATCCCCTTGGACCGTACAGCAGATGCACCCGTCCAGAAGCTCCGCCATAGGAACCTCCAGGCCAACGGCCACACCGTCCAGATTCACCTCGCCCAGCTCATTCATCACAACAGCGGGCTTCTGCCCCTTTTCTTGCAGGGACCGGATGATCCGGCTTAATAAGGTCGTTTTGCCGCTCCCCAAAAACCCTGCCAATATATAGACCGGCACAGGATGCTCCATCCACATGCTCCTCCTTCAAGGCTCGTGTCAAAAGAGCCGCTCAATGGTAATTGTTACGATTACTCACAATGGTAATACTATAGTCTCTGGATTTCAACCTGTCAATCGAAGGGTTCTGTGGTACACTTGGAACAAGCCGGAAGCCGCTATACGGCTTCACTACTAAACAAGGAGCCTCAATATGGAAACCTCCGTCCAGATTCACCGGCGTGAAGCCCCGTCCAGCGTCCGGTGTATGATTTTGACCCTATCCGATACCCGTACTCCCGATACCGACAAAAGCGGCCAGACCATCCGGCAGCTGCTGGAGGAGGCAGGGCATGTAGTGACCAAATACCATGTGATCAAAGACGACAGAGCCGGCATACAGGAGCTGCTGCTCCAGGCGGCCGCAAATCCTGAGGTAGAAGCGGTTCTGATGAACGGCGGAACGGGCATTGCCCCCCGGGATAACGCCTACGAGGCGGTGAAGGAGCTCCTGGACAAAGAAATGCACGGCTTCGGCGAAATTTTCCGCTACCTGAGCTTTACGGAGGATATTGGCACAGCCGCCATCTTGAGCCGCGCCATTGCCGGTGTAAAGGGGCAGACCGCCATTTTCTCCATGCCCGGATCAACGGGAGCCGTTAAGCTGGCCATGACCCGGATCATCCTGCCCGAGCTGGGACATGTGATGCGGGAAATCTACAAGCAAAAATAACCGCAGCAGCCTCGCCGCTACAGCCTATAGCACAAAAAGCCCCTGAAGACACGGACCTCCGTCCGCAGTTCTCCAGGGGTTCTTTCATTGCACTACAATAAACTACACAATATTGTTAATGCGAAGGAACTGGCCGATCTTCATGTCGCTTTTGCTGATGTGGGACAAAAGCCAGTCCGTCAGGGTGCGGTTCAGCTTCAGAGTGGTAACCACGGTGGCGCCCTGGTTCTGGATGCTGGCTTCCAGCTCCAACACGGAGGCTACGAAGTCATCGTGATCTTTTTTGTGCTCGGCGTACTCTGGGTAATTGTACTTCAGCATGATTTCTTCCTCCGAACGGAAATGCTCCACGGTATAGTCCCTGAGAAAAGCAAGGGTTTCCATAATTTTATCCTTGCCCTTCTGCTGGATGCACGCGTCCAAAAATTCATTCAGCTTCACCACCAGCTCCTGATGCTGCTGGTCCACTTCATCAACCCCGATATTGTACGTCTCTCTCCATGAGATCATTGCCTTCACTTCTCCCTTATGCGTTCCGGAATATGACCATTACCTCTTTCATTAAAACGATTTCCTCCCTCCGCATACCGTAAAATCCATCACAATTTCTTTAAAATTTCGATAAAATATGGATAAAATGTTCAAATGATGTCGGTATTGGTCGCGAGGGCCACGGCGCCACAGAACAAAAAAAAGCGCCGAAGCTTCGCTTCAGCGCTAAACCGGCTACTTGCCGCGGAACACCCACAGCTTGCTGCCGATATAATTTACCACCACCGTGACGGCGGTCACTCCTATTTTGGCTATCAGCGGGTGGAGGCCCAGGCCGGTCTTGAGAACATACAGCAGCGCGATGGATAACAGAAGCGTACCAATATTCACCAGGACAAACCGGGCGAATTCCCCCTTGTCCACCCGGCCCGCCTTCCGGTTCTCCGCGCCGGCTGCACCCTTGCCTCCAAAGGTCCACAGCTTGTTCACCACATAGCTGTTCATCGTCCCGGCTGAATAGGAGAACACCTGAGCCACCAGGTATTGCACCCCGAACCAGGTCAGGAGCGCATACACCAGAAAGTCCACCGCCGTATTCATAACCCCTACCAGTCCGAACTTGATAAATTGGATCAGCCCCAACATCCGGCCGCCGTTATCTGCTGACAGGGACGGCCCCTTCGCCTGTTCCATAACGGAGTGTCCGGCTTCCCCCTGCTCTTCAACCATATTTCATCCACCGCTTTCTCTCACCCATGTTCATCCAGCCTAACCCAAGCTTTACCGTAGTCAGCGGACCCGTTCCGGCTCAGGGGCCTGTTCACGGGTGCTGGAAGCTCCACCCTTCACCTCTTGTATGATGTACAGAGGCCGGTCCTTGGACTCATCGTAAATCCGGCCGATATATTCACCGATGATGCCCAGCAGGATCAGCACAATACCGTTAAAAAACAGGTTAATAGCCACAGTGGATGCCCATCCGGCCGTGGTGGACTCGGTAAACAGCGCCTGGTACAGCACCACCAGCAGATAGATGAAGCTTAAGCCCGAAAGAAAAAATCCCAGATAAGTAGCCAGCTTTAACGGCTTGTACGAAAAGGAGGTAATGCCGTCCATGGCGAAGCGGATCATCTTCTTCAAGGGGTACTTGGTTTCCCCCGCCCAACGCTCCTCCCGCACATACTCCACGGAGGTCTGGCGGAAGCCTACCCAGCTGACCAGGCCGCGGACAAAGCGGTTCTTCTCCTTCAGCCCCCGCAGCACATCCGCCACCTTGCGGTCGATCAACCGGAAATCTCCGGTGTCCACAGGAATTTCGACATTGGTCATGCTCCGCAGAAGCCGGTAAAAAAACTTGGCCGTTGCTTTTTTGAATATCGTCTCGCCCTTGCGCTTGGAGCGTTTGCCATACACAACATCGAAGCCTTCCTTCCACTTGCCGATCATCTCGAGAATAATGGAAGGCGGGTCCTGTAAATCCGCGTCAATCACCACAATCGCCCTGCCCGCGGCATAATCCATACCGGCAGTAATGGCAATCTGATGGCCGAAGTTCCGGGAGAAATCCAGAAGACGGACGTTGGAATCACTGTCGCACAGCCGGCTGACAATCTCCACCGTTCTATCCCGGCTGCCGTCATTGACGAACAGCAGCTCGTAGGACTCCCGGGTTTGATCCATAACTTCCTTCAAGCGTTTGTAGGTTTCCTCAATAACCGCCTCTTCGTTATACATCGGAACGATAATCGAATACTGTACCATGTTTCCTTCCCTCCTGCCGTCCCGACCGGCCAAGCCTGCATCGGGGCAGCTTTCTCGATATAAGCGGTTTTGTCATGTCCACCGCAGTCTAATTGCTGTAGAAATACCAGGTGCCGAACCAGCGCAGCACATTGGCCACATAGGACTTGTCCACCACCATGCCGGACAGAACCGGATAGAACAGGATAAACAGCAGCAGCGCGGTCCCCATATACAACCAGTTTACCCAACGCCGCATCCCGAACTCCTCATTCAGAATCTTGAAGACATAAACCAGGCACAGCACGATAAACGGCACCATGGCAAAATAGTGATAGATAAAGGTCAGCCGGGTGACCAGCATCCATGGAAGATACTGGGAGCAGAAGGCGGTCAGGATGACGATCATCCCTTTTTCCCTTCTGCGGATGGCCAGAACGGTAACAATGATGACCGCCACAAGGCCCAGCCACCACACCAGCGGATTGCCCATGGATACTATGCTCGATACCTGTCCGGCAGGCAGCAGCGATTGCCCGGAGTAGAACCAGATGGGCTTCACGATAAACGGCCATTCCCACCAGGGGGAGGCAAAGCCGTGAGTCGCCACCAGTTTGCTGTGGTAGTCCCACATGTCTTTTTGATACTGGATCAGATGGTCCAGGGAGAAACCCTCCCCGGGAACTGTCATATACGGGATAAAAGAGGCGCTGTAAATGATCCCCGGAATGATAACGAAGAACGGAATACACCATAAAACCGTTTTGATAAGGGAGGGCCAGAACAGCCTGCGGACCCGCTCAAGGGCAATCCGCTGCAGGGCCGGGTCGTTATCCCCCCTGCCGGTTTGATCGGCGTCCGTGATCCACAGCAGGGCATTCTTCCGCCTGCCGCCACCGGAGCGGCCTTCAGGCTGGCCCTCCGCCTGCAGCGCATCTCCTGCTGCCTGGTATTCCCGGAATCTCCCGTAGAGAGAAGCGAAGAATAGCACGGCCAAACCAGCGCCTCCGTAAAGCACAATCCACTTGCTGGCAGCACCGATGCCGAAGAACAGACCCGACAGGAACAGCGGCAAGAGCGTCTTCCGCAGCGGAACCCGGTAGAAGCTCATGGTCATATACTTGTACATAAAGTAGAACATCAGCATGATGAAGAACACGCCGTACGTATCAATCGTTGCAATCCGCGTCTGGGCAAAATGCATAAAGTCAAAGGTGAACAGGAATGCCGCCATAAACGCCAGATGAGTCGAGCGGAACAGCCGCTTTCCGAACACATACATAATCGGAACCATGGCGATTCCGAACAGATTGCCCATGATCCGCCAGCCGAAAGGATTCATCCCGAACAGCTTGATGCCGATGGCAATAATCAGCTTGCCCAGCGGAGGATGGGTATTTTCGTACGGCTTGATGTTGTGGATATGCTCATACGCGGTGCGCGGATGATAGATTTCGTCGAAATAACTGCCGTCCATATATGTCGGATGGTAAGGGGAGTCCTCCGGTTCGTCGAACAATAACGAAATAGAGCCGCGCACAGGAGGCGTCATGCCATCGGTATGTATAGAAGCCACAGCCAGCGGCCGTTCCCCGTCCTTTTCAAAGAAAGCCAGCTCGCTTAAAGAAATGCCGCCCGTTTCCACAGTAAACTTCGCATAACGGGCTTCCACATCCGTTTTCAGCACACTCCACGTGAAGAACTTGGTGTAGGTGACATCCACGGTCTGCGGATTAGCCCAGGCTTCGGGCGTTTCCTTGGCAAATTCGATTTTTAGCTTGCCCTCACCAATTTCGGCGTAGCTGTTGACCCGCTCAATATGCTTCACGGAGCCAAAATCCACATAGAAGCTTTCGCCGCTGACCGCCGGCTCCCACACGGTTTCCGGGGCCTTCAGCGATCCCAGGTTATAGAAGGACACCGCAGCATATACCGCCGTCAATCCCAGCATCAGCTGCCAGTCCCGCCGCGTCATACCAAGGCGCAGGTTTTCCGGCAAGCCTTTGGACGGCTTTGTTCCCTCTATGCTGTTCGCCAAGGCAGTATCCCGAAGTGCGTGCTCCAGCTTTGGATCATAAACGGGACGCACCTGCCCCTTCACAAACACATCATAGCCGATTTTCAGCAAATAACCAAATAAAGTCAGGCTTGCAAAGGATACCAGCAGCATAACCCCGTCCGTTTTGGCCGGTGTTGCCCCGTCCCAGCTCAGGTTCAGCACATACGCTACGTTCAGGTAATGACAGACGGATAATCCTACAAAGGACAGCAAGAGACGCCTGTCCTTCACATAAATGAAGGCGGCCAGGAGCAGGGCTACTGCCGGGAACCAGTAGCGTTCATGCATTTTGGAGCCGAAGAGGAACATGGTGGAAATCAGCACCAGCCCGATAAAATACGGCAGTCCCTCGGTGTGGTGCTTCCCCTTCAGGAAATAATACAACGCCAGCCCCACGGCAACAAAAATAAACAGCGTGCCCCAGGTACCATACGAGAACAAAATGAACGTATCCCCAAGCGGCTTCCAGTTCCCAAGTGTAAGGGCGTACAGATTAAAGGCGTTTAATGAGGCAAAAGGGTACGACATCAGTGTTTCCTTGTATAAATGGAAGATCCACGCGGGCTTCATGGACAAGGAAAACGGAAGAATCCCTGCCAGGAAAACAGCCAGGCCGCTGGCAGCCGATTGGAGCAGTACCTTCCAGCTTTTGGTCTGCCAAAAGAAAAACAGCAGCACCGGCGTAAAAATTAATGCCTGGGGTTTGATCAGAACCGCAAGGGCGAACAGGATACCCGCTCTAATCGCCTTTTTGTCCCGGACCGCATTCAGGGTCAGGAGCAGGAACAAGGTGAAGAAGGAATCCACCTGGCCCCAGTTGGCCGAGTTGACCAGAACCGCCGGGTTGAACACATATAGCAGCGCAATCCCGAAGGCGGCGCCTTGACCCAGCTTTTTAACGGCCATCCGGTAGAACAAACCTGCCGTAGCCAGGTCCGCCAGCATAGCCGGCAGCTTCATCAGAATAAGCAGCGGCAGGGAATCCATGGCCAGGTTATAGAAGCTCTGGATTTTGCCGAGCACATACAGCACATAGATGTATCCGGGAGGGTAGTCCACGAACATATCCGTATCGTAAAAATGAGTCAGCCCGCCGCTTGCGGCATGGGAGGCCCAGGCCTTGAAGGTATTCATGTCGCTGACATAACCCTGGCTTTTGGCCAGGACCAGCCGCCACACCAGCCCGGCGGACAGAAGCCCGAACAGCCACAGTTGGGCTTGTGTGGGTGAAAAACGCTCCAAACGGTCCTTGCGGAACAGATTTATGTATGCAATGCCGTACAGCATAAAGAAAGCCAGAGCATACCCCATCAGCTTGAAGGGGGTGCCTGTGGTGGCGGCGGCCGGTTTGCCGTCCGATCCCGTGGAGGTTTTGGCTTCGCTGAAGGAACCGACAGTGACGCCTGCAGGAGCGGTGTCTACCTCCTCCAGCTTGATGTCGTCAAACCAGGCTTTCCCTTTATTCAAGCTGCCGTATCCTCCCAGGCGCGCGGCAACCTTCATTTCCTTTTGTTTGTCCCCGGTTCTGCCATACAGCTCTACGAACAAAAATTCGCCGCCGGTATCCAGCAGATCGGCGGACATATCCATGGAGCCCAGCACCGACAGGTTGGCTCCCTTAAAACCGCTTGTGGCCCCCTCCGCCCTGATCCAGCCGGAGAGCTTGTACAAGGTTTTGGGCTTAACCTCTACCTTTTGTACCCATTTCGCATCGTTTTCTCTCGTACTCTCGATATAAGCGGCCTTGCTGCCACTATGAACGGGTGAATCCGTTACTGTAAACCTGCTGTAGGAATCCCCGCTGTTCCAGACATCCGTTTCCCAAGATGAAGCGCCTTCTTCAAAACCGGAATTATGTAAAAGACCCTCTGCGGCAAACCCAACACCTGCCCACAAAAACAAACCCAGCAAGGAGCAGATTCCCAGCTTTCCCAACCACGACTTCATCTTCGCGACCTCCACCCGTCTCTCGCATTCTTCTACCATTATGCCAAATGGATACCCGAATGAACAAGTACATCACGCCAAAAACACCAAAAACCGCCAAAATCCCAAGGATAAACGCCTATCACAAAGCAAACCCGGCGCTTCAGCACCGGGTCTGTTCTCCAAGTCTCTTAATATTCCTGCTGCATCTGGAAGGAAATCGCCGTATCCAGCGAGCCGTCCGGCTCCATCAGGGCCAGATCGCTACGCCCGTCCCCGTCCAGATCCATCACAAGGGGCCGTGCCCCCTCCAGCCCCCATGGGCCAAGGGTCGAGAACTTGTTATAGCCGCCTTCCTCGTCCTGGCGGTAAAGCGTTACCCTGCGGTCGGAGTCGTTCCAGATTAGCATATCCTCCAGGCCGTCCCCGTTGAAATCCCCGGCCAGCTGCTTGTCGCCCATTCCTCCGGCAAGGGAGATTTCCCTGCGTTCAGCGGTCCATGTATTCTCTCCGGGTAAAACCTCAAGCCGGATGCAGGAATTTCCTGTTTTGCGGCAATACGACAGCTGGTCTGCACCGGTTTGTTTGTCGGTAAGCAGCTGCATGCTCCGGTAATCCGCGACACGGCCCCGTTTTTCCTCACCGCGCTTCCATTCCCCGTTGGGTTGTTTGATATAGGGAATCAGTTGAGCCCCATCGGCGGTCACAACAGCCAGAGTGAAGCCGCCGCCCCGCTGCTGCAGGACCTGCGCCGCACTTAAGGCAGGCAGCTCAGGGAGCTTCCAGGTGCCGGAAAGGGTATAGCTGCCATTCGCCGCCAGATACAGCTCCAGTTGACCGGCCGCCCGGATCACCCACAAATCTGCTGCTCCATCGCCGTTAGCATCCTTCAGACTGAACAAATCCCCCTTCTGCTTGGGAACCTGCGCCCACAGCTCTGCCGCGGGCAGGGGGTCATTGCGTTTGCCCGTATAGCTGCCCGGCCGCACCTCCACCTGGCCTTGATCCCGCCATACGACGGTATCCGTCTGGCCGTCTCCGGTGGCATCCCCCAGCCGTGTGTTGCGGGTTATGGTTCCGGCGGGAAGCTCCGACCACGGCGTAAAAGGAACCTCATCCAGAAGGGAGCGGAAGGTATAGCCTCTCTCCTTGATGGCGGCAATCAGCCGCTGCAGGTTGGTTTTGCTTTTGTCGGGATAGGCATATTCCGGCAGGCCGTTGCGGTATAGCTGTGTGCCGTTCTCATCCGCCACCGGCTGCAGGAATTTGAATTCCAGGAAGGCGTGGTAGAAGAAGGACGGCAGTTTATCCGTTTTGCCCAATTGATCCAGGATCAGCTTTTCATCCTTGTTGTATGGAATGTAGGAATACGGGGTGGGCACATAGGCGACTCCCCTTGTTTTTGCCCCAGATAAGCTATTGATGTCCGTCTTAAGATGGATCTCCGTTTGGGAGGGCTGGGTAATTTCATTCTCATATATAATTCCGAATTGGGAGGCAAAAGCCGGATACTGCGCTACCGCTCCATGATAATGGGGCGTTTCCCAGAAGGCGGGCTTGATCCCCACCGCATCGAATATCTTCAGCCCTTCCGTCATCCGCTGCGCCGCAAAAGCAGGCGACAGCGTCTCCGGCACGTCCGGAACGTTAAACTCATTGCCGATGCCGGATTCCTGGTGGCCATCCGCCCGTTTGGTTTCCCCAACCTGGTGGGTGAAACCATGCATGCCAATCACAGCCCCGTCTGAAGCTGCTTTCTTCAATACGGCGACAAGGCTTTCGGTGTACAAATCCCCCATTTGGTCCAGGGACCGGCTGTAGGAGAGGCCATTCTCCCCATAATTCACCCAGCGGGGGATCACCCCGATCTGGTAATGGACACCCTGCTCCGCGAGATACTCCAGAACCGTCCGAAGCTTGCCCAACTGGTCCATGTTGGAGTATTCCCCTCCGGGGCCAACATCCTCCAGACGCAGCATAATCACCTTGGGCTCACTGTTCTCGCCGGAAGCCAGCATGATCTGGTAAGAGGCAAACAGCAGCGCCAGCACAATGAAAGAAATAACTGTTTTGGCAAGGGATATGCGAAGGCTCATGATGAACACCCTCCTGCGGGCGATTTTATCGTAAAACGCTTACATATTATATCCTGATTCCATTGCGATCTCTATAAGATTAACACTTGTTTCGACAAATTGCCGCATCTTTTTATTGAAAACTTCGTGATTTTTTCACAATTATGTACCGATCCGTTTACGTCCTTCAAAAAGGAGAGTTAGGCATTAATTAGCTAGAGTGCTATAATAGGGTTGCTTTTGTGTACTAAGCTTTCCCTGTGCATTGTTAGACAGGGGCAAGGAGGAACTTATGTCATCCATTTCGAAGAAAAAGCTTGCTGTCTGCGTGTTAGGCTCCCTGTTGACCGGAAGCGTGGTTTTGAGCGGCTGCGGCAACGACAAGGCGGGGCCCTCGTCTTCGGCGCCGGCCACATCACCTGCTGGCTCTGCCTCGGCACCCGCCAGCGCGTCTCCGTCACCCGCCGCGGGTAAAAACGGCAGCGTCCAGTCTATTGCCTTTGACGCGGCCGAGACCACTGTGGCGCCGGGACAAACGCTGCGCTTAGCGCTTACCGGACTCAACGCCAAAAAAGAAAAAACAACCATATCCGATGCCAAAGCCATCGTCTATACGTCGGACAAACCCGAGCTGCTTGCCGTTGACGCAAACGGTGTTGTGAAGCCCGGACCCAAAGGCGTCACGGGTGCCCATGCGGTTATCAGTGCCGAGTACCAAGGAAAGAAGGCAACGGTCGGCGTTACCATAAAATATGCCCTGGAGGACACGGTCAAAACCGTTTCCGGCAAAAATATCGTAACCAACGAAACGGATATCGCCGTGGTGGTGAACAAGGAACGGGGATTGCCGGATACCTATGAACCGACGGATCTGACGGAGCCCAATGTGGATTTTTCCTTCAGCGGCAAGGCCGACAAGCGGATGCTGCGCAAGGAAGCCGCATTGGCGCTGGAAAAGCTGTTCAAACAAGCCTCCGGCGACGGCATCAAGCTCTACGGCGTATCCGGCTACCGCTCCCGGGCTACTCAGGTGAGCGTGTACAACAACAACGTCAAAACCCAGGGCCAGGCGGAGGCGGACAAGGTCAGCGCACGCCCCGGCTTCAGCGAGCATCAGACGGGTCTTGCCATCGACGTCTCCAGCCAAAGCGCTAAGTTTGCGCTGGAGGAGGTGTTCGGCACCACCAAGGAGGGCAAGTGGCTGGCGGAGCACGCCCATGAAACGGGCTTCATCATCCGTTATCCCAAGGGCAAGGAAAGCATCACCGGGTACAGCTACGAGCCGTGGCATATCCGCTATGTAGGCGTGGATATCGCCAAGGTGGTGTATGAGAACCGCTGGACCCTGGAGGAGTATTTCCGGAACGCTGTGCCGGTAAACGGCTAAGCGGCAGTCTCACACCGTGATAAGTAAACAAAGCAGAGCTTGGCCGTGTAACGACGGCGGTTGAGGCTCTGCTTTTTCATACTTTTACCATATCTTGCGTAATATTCACCTAACTATGTACCTCGACTAGCCGCGTACCTCTAACTGAATCCACCGGAATCCCACCTTTTCCGCGTCCCAAATGCAAAAGTGCATCTATTCCACCGGATTTCGGCCCATCCCTGGTCCCAAATGTAAAAGTGCATCTAATTTCCGCCGCGGGCCCCTTTTTGCATCCATTCGGCGGAAATAACTGCACTTTTGCAGGATAGACCGTAAAAACCAAGGTTAGTTTAACAAATAACTGCACTTTTGCATTTCGGTAGATCGCTGAATTTCAATAGGTGCTGGCAGAAACGTTTCCGCGTGTGCATCTTCGCCCCACCAGCTCACCCTCTTCCAAACGAGTCAAACTAGTATTCCTTTTACCCTAGCCTGCATGGCGGATTATATTCAGGCGCGACATTTACCAAATTAAGCCCCGTCCATCCTGCAGAAATGCATCTATTTTCTTGATTCGAATCGCTCCCTGCTCGCCAAATGCAAAAGTACATCTATTCTACCGGATTTCCGCCGCTCTCCTTGCCCAAATGCAAAAGTACATCTATTTTCCGCCGCGGGCTCCATTTTGGACCCATCTGGCTAAAATAACTGCACTTTTGCAGGATAGACAGTAAAAACCAAGGTTAGTTTACCAAATAACTGCACTTTTGCATTTTAAAAGAGGCGCCAGAGAGGTAGAGGTGTATCGAATCCATCAGTAACGTTTTCGCGCGCGCCTCTCACTACTTACCCTCTACAGATAGCCCACTGCCCGGGGCAGCAGCCGGTAACGGACAACCCGCTTGCCCTCCGCCCCTCCTTCCGCCGTAAACAAGCCTTTTTCGCACAGTGCCTTCAGCGTCCGGACGACAGTCCGGTGATTGAGGCCCAACTGCTCCGAAGCATCCATGGGCCGCAGCCTGCCGCCGAGGCAGCAAGCCAGGCGGACCAGCTCACGCTCCCTCACCGTCAACCCTCCGCTATGGCCATCCTTCTGCAGAAACCGGCTCAACACCATTCGCAGAAGAGTGATACACTGCTCCGGTCGCTGCTGGACATCATCATAGGCAAGGGCTACCACCTGGAATCCCAATGCCGTCAAAAAAGTTTCACGGTTCAGCTCGTTGCAGTATTTTTGCCGGTCCATATCCCGCACATGGGGGCCGAAGCCCTTGATTTCGATGGCCAGCTTGAGATAAGGCGTGATCCAGACAAAATCGCAGAAGTAGCTTAATCCCCGCCAGTCTGTCACCTCGTATTCCGGATGCAATCCCTCATAATGCCCCTGCAGCGGCCAACCAGATATTGCGGCAAAACAAAGCCTCCGCCTCCCTGTGCCCCCGTTCCAAACGTCCCCGCCGCTCCCCAGTCCGCTTCTCCAAATGATCCAGGAGAAACTCCCGATGTGCTTCAACTTCGTCCATTCCATCCACTCTCCATCCCCGCAAAAAATAAAAGAAGAACACCCCAAGCATAAAATCTAGCTTAGGGCGTTCTTCGCCATACACAGTATTATAGATGATCTTCAGTCAGCATGCTACCCTGAAATAACATGGTTCGAGCCGCAGGCTGGATGTACAAAGGAAGCCTTGAAAGCAGCAAAGCCGATTAGTTGCACCAAGGATTGATTCCCGGTCATTGCATTGGTAATTCAGTCATTGGTGATCAGTCATTGGTAATTCAGTCATTGGTATCAGTCATCGAAGATCCGTCATCTATGCGGCGGACCATAACATGAATGGCAGCACCAAAATTCTGCCCCCTCACTTCGGCGTCAGCCGCACATAGTCCAGCACCAGCCGGTAGCCTTTGCTGGAGACGTTTTTACCAGTGCTGGTGAAGCGCAGCACCAGCTCCCCTCCCGCCGGGAACGCAACATCTCCCAGGTCAATTTCCTGATAGACCGCGCCCGTGGGCAAATCATACAGATCCATAGGCGCACCCTGGTTCACGCCGTTGACGGACAGCTGATAGATGCCGCGGTCGTTATTCTTCATCACGCCAACCTTTACATTGTACAGCTTGCCGCCAGTAGCCAACGCTGCTGCAGCCGACGGATTCAGACCGTAGACGCTGCCGCTGACGGTAAAACCAGCCATGTCACTGTCATCCGGCGGAAGCTCCACACCAATACCGGTATAACCGCCATACACCTGCCCCGTCACCGTTTCCGCACCATACACAGCAGCAGTGACGCCGCTTCGCAGTGCCGTTACCCCGGCAGGGCTCCAGCGGTACTCCACAAAATCCCCAACCGCGTTGGCCGCCAGGTTGGTGCCTTGGCCGCCGCTCAGCTTGGTGTCTGTACGCAGGGTATGGGCATCCCCTGCCGACATAGCGGCAACAGTCAACTGCTCCGCCTCTAGGAGCAGAGGGCCCGGCGGCAGCGGCGCGGTTACCACAGGACCGGTCACCACAGGGGCAGCCACCACCGCGGACGTATTGTCCGTAGTGCGGAAATAATACGAGTGGGTGCCCAGCCCTAAACGAGTCGAATACGTATACTGCTTGCCGTCCGTATATACCGTATCCGCCGTGTTGAGCTCCGCCATATCCCGGATCACACCGTCGATCACCACCTGCACCCGGAACGGCTTCTGATTGTCCACATCCTGATAGTCCGCACTGAAGGTGAACAGAGTATCCGTATCCCCGGCCACAGCGTTTACACCTGTACCGCTCAATACCGGCGCTGTGCCGGAGGGCTGGTTGGAGGCGTAAATCTCATCGATCCACAGCTCGCCTGGAACCGCCGTGGTTTCCTTCAGCCATACCTCCAGATGGACCGCCTTTTTGTCGAGGGTGCCGGAGGCGTCCAAATCGAAGTTGAAGGTGGTCCATTCCGTGGGCACCGCAATATATCCGCCGGAGCCGGTAATCTTCACCCGCATGCCGTCATAGCCGGGATTTTTCATAACCACGGTGAGATAACGGTAGCCGGACAAGTCCACCTTATCCTTCCACGGCTCAAACTTGGCCTGGGACTTGGTGGAGGCGGAGTTATGGGTAAACCGGCCGATGCTCCGGCCGTCCTCCGTACCGTCCGTATATACACCCGAACCGCCGTCCTGGTTGTACCAGTTCACCCAGTCCAAACCTCCCCCTCCCCAGGTGCCCTGTCCGCTGAAATTATCGTACAACAGCGGATGTCCCGGATCAGGCAGGGGCGGTGCAACAGTGAAATGAGTGGCGCTGTAGGTGGAGCGCCCGTCCGCTGCCGTTCCCCGGACATAAGCCCGTTTATTGGTATACGGAGCCAAAGAAGAGGTATCGTACTGCGCAGTGTAAACCCCGCCGGAGCCGGTCATAGGCTGGTACGACCCGTCCACCCGGTAATCCATAGCGCTGACTGCCCCCTGGGGTTCGGCAAACACCGTCACCATCCCGGTCACATAATCCCCGATGGCAGGAGTGGTTACGGGAAGCTCCGGCAAGGCCTGCCCGCCAACGGAAGCATCCGATGTGCCACTGAGGGCCATGACTGAATACAGCAAACCGGCTTGTATACTAATACTGAACTCGTTGTACCTCCACTGGTTCAGGTCATCCTCCGGGAAAGGACGATCCTCATACCAGGGGCTGACACTGGCCTTGTTTTTGGTATCCTTCATATTGGGTCCTGCCACCATAGCCCCCGGAACCACCACACCCCGGTTGGTGGAGCTGCGGGCTTCCTCATCCAGCCGGGTATGCACATAGCGGACATGATCCGTACCCACACCGGACACCCAGCTTTTGTTCCAGGGATTGTTACCGAAGATCCAGTACAGCCCTTTCATCGCCGCCTGTTTCACCGCAGGATCGGGAAATAGATCGTTGTAGCGGAGGGCATCGCCGATGTAAGAGCCCAAAGGCTCGTTGACGCCGAAGTTGCCGAACTCGTTCAGCACCCCATAAGGCGTATCATCCTGGGAAGTCAGGAAATACTCCATTTGTTTGTCCAGAACGCTTTTGATATGCGCTTTCACCGCCGTATCCGCCACCGGGTAGAACTCCGCCAGTGTCATCGGCCGCATATCCCAATAGTTGGTGGAGCGCAGATCACCCGGCGCGATAGCGCTGATCCGGGGCAAAGCGGCATTCTTATATTCCGCAGCTCCGGTCAGCAGATACAACTCCACCTCCGCCCACAGCAGCGTATTGGGAATGCCTCCCGTCGTAACGTAGCTGCCCGGGTCAGGACCGACCCAGTTCAGGGCGAATTGGTAAAAAGGCACAGCCGCAGCGGAAATGGTATTGGAAAAGTCCTGGAGTTCCGCCACCTTGGACGAAGAAACACGCCCGTTGGCAATAGCGTCGTTAATGGCCCGGGCCGTCGCCGCCAAGGCACCCGCCGCCTTGCCGGAGCCGCCCACACACAGCTCCCGCAGGGTAGGATCGTCTGCCGTACCGACGATGTTGTCTGTAGCCTTCTCCGGATGTTTGAAGTCCGTGTAGTTCTTGATATTATAGATAGCTCCGTCCATCTGATCAGCGAACTTCATCAGATATTCGCTGCCGAAAATCGCCTCGTCGAGAAGATCCGGGATGCCGTTGGCGTCATTGTCGTAATTGACCTCAGGGGAGTCCGCATGCCGCAGATAAGCCAGGGCAATTTCCCCGGTGACCCACTGGTTGCCGCCGTATTTGCCATAGTCCCCGGCATCGAACCAGCCCCCGGTAAGATCATAATGGGTGCCATCGGCGGCCACGGCATCATCCAGGAAGGATTCGGGATGGAATACCTTGGCCGAAGGGGCGATATCGCTGTAGCCCGCCGGATAGCTGACCCGGGTGTCCGTGGACCGTTGGAGCCGGTAGAAGGCGGTCATTTCATCCTTAAAGCTGTTCCACAGATTGCTTCTGATGGGGAAGTTGTAGGAGGTTTTGCCGTTGGTTGTGATGGTGAAGCTCTCTCCGGTTTGGGTGAAGGAGGAAAAGTCAAGGGAATAGGCATGTTTGCCCCAGATTACACCCTCATCCTTCAGGTTACCGGACCAAACAGCTGCAGCGCCGCTTTTAATCTGGACACTAAGGTCAGTCAGCGCATCCACTGCCGTAACCGTAGCCAGTTTGTAATCCAACGCCCCATAACCGGCTTGGGAAACATTGATGCTGTCCACCAGGTTTCCGGTATACAGCACCGCCTTCACCTGGTCCACCGCCACCGCAGCACCGGAGGAGACCGTTTCTTTTTCACCTGTAACCCGGACAGTCAGGGTATGCGCCCCGTTCAACAGCTCCGGACTGGTATACAGCAGGACATGCTCCTGCCGGGAAGCGGCATAAGCCGATACGGCCAGCTCCTCTCCTCCGTCTATGGAGATGCCGGCAATCCCGTAACCCGGTGCCTTGGCCCCATAAAGCTGCACCTTGGTACCGGTGAAGCGGAAGGTGGCTGTATCCCCGGCAGCCGCCGATACATGCTGGTCCCCGCCAAAACTGCCTGCAGTAGCAGCACCATACTGCCAGCCTGTTCCGGCATACTGGAACTGGGCGGCCCCGGGCCCAATAGCGTTATCGTTCACATCTGCCGTCTGCCATACACTAGCTACTGTAATCGGTTGGCCGGTCCACACCGCCGGGTCATTATGGGCATCCGTTGCGCGGATGGCGTAGGTATGGGTCCCGGCAGACAGCTTCGTTGCCAGGATATAGTCCTTGCCGTCGGCGTACTGGAAGTCCCCGCGCTCCACCTCATCCATCGCGATAACCGTGGTATCATCAAGCACCAGCTGCACCGCAAACGGCGCATCGTTATCCGGGTCCGTGTAGGTGGCCCGGAAGGTAAAACGGGTATTTTCATCCCCGGAGATCTGGTCCACTCCTGTATTGCTGAGTGTCGCAGGTTGGCCTTCGGCAGGAGAAGTCCCCTTAATCTCATCAATCAGAATTTCCCCATATTGCCCCCCCGTCTGGCGGAGCCAGATGGAGAAGTGGATGCTCTTGCGGTTCAGCACCGGAAACTGGTCCAGATCAAAATTGAAGGTGGTCCAATCCTGGGGTACCGTGATCCAATCCCCGGACAGATTGTAGCTGTTGGTGCCGTCGGTAATGCCGATGCGGATGCGGGCTCCCTCGTTGCCGGGATTCTTCATGACAAAGGTTATGTAACGGTAGCCATAGAAGTTGCCGTTGTCATGCTGGGGCTCGAACTTGGCCCAGGAGGAGGCAGTGGCCGGGGTTTGGGTGAATTTGCCTACAGCTCTGCCGTCTGCCGTTACCTTGGCATACGTGCCTGTTCCCCCGGCCTGGTTGTACCAGTTCGCCCAATTTTGCGTGAAGGTTCCCCCATTGGAAAAATCATCGTACACCATGGGCGTGTTGGGTCCGGGAAGTGGCGCAACAGCTCCCATCGCGATCAGGGGTGCGGACAACAACAGGACAAGCGCCAGCAGAAGCGGCACCACCCTCCTTCCCATCCGGTTTTTGCTCCCAGGCAGAAATAAAGCATACATGTCATTTTCCTCCTTTGTAATCGTTTACATATGTATATAAAAATCAGGGCACACCTTCCCAGAGACTGCGATGCAGCTCATTTTTCCGGATGTGTGCCCTGATGTGTGCTTATTGTGTATCTTGACGTGTACCTAACTGCCTTTTGCAAATGACTGCTACTGTCCGGCCTTAAATTCCAGCTCAATCACCATAGGCTCTCCCGTCAGATTAAACCGGAGAAAGGCCAATTCGTCCTTGATGATTTTCACCTGCGCTCCGGCCAGCGAGCAGGAGGCCAGACGGAAGCCGGCTAGATCATCCCAATACACCAGACCGAAGGGAATGGCTTTCCACTCCCCAATCTCATAGGTGAACCGGATGGCCGTCTCCGTTCGTTCATAGTGGCGGACGAATACCGGCGGAGCCTCCTCGGCGTATTCCCTGGCGCCGTCCGCACTGCCGGTGTAGCTGCGGAGCAGTCGCGGTCTGCATTCCCCTTTGACAAAACCCATCTGGGCATCCTTGTCGTAGGTGAGGAAAGCATCGGGCCACGGACCCAGCCCCACCCCGCCCAGCGTCAGGGTATATTCATTGATCTGCGGCCGGATAGGTTTGTCGCGGGTCAGCATGTAAACCGGTTCTGTTTCCTCGTACCTCTTGCCATACTCGCCCAACGCCTGGGGCAATGTCGTCAGCGTAATGCCAAAGCCGGTAATGTACTGGAAGAACCGGTCCAGCATCCCCTCGCAGGCCTCCACATGGGACGCGGGAAACACCTGAAACTGCGGGGTAAATTCCATCTCATGGGCCTCTTGATGCTGTAGGAAATAGACACGGTCATTATGGTCGGTATTATCCAGATACTCCTGAAATACCAGCTTCCAATACTCGATGTCCTCTCCCGAGCAGAGTCCGGCGCGCAGCACATCGTTGGGATCGGTGGAATACAGCACGGGACTGCCGGTGCTCCAGGTCTGATGCAAATCCCGGGCGGTCCATTCGCAGGCTACCACCTTGCCTTTTCCCGGATGGGGAGCCGTATATCTGGCCGGGTCCACAAACCAGGAGCCCCAGGGAATGCCCTTGTGGGTAATGCCGTCCCACCATACCTGCTCCCAGCAGTAGCCCCACATGCCCCGGAAGTCCAGCTCCTCCAGCACTTCAATCACTTCATTATAAATTTTGCCTCTGCCGGCAATTTTCACTTGCACCCAGGGGAAATGCTCCTGGACAAGCTGCCAGTCCTGCTCCAGCTTTTGCTTCAATACAGCCTTCGACCCGCCTGCCTCCTCCTCGAAAAAAGGGCATTGCAGAATCACGTCATCCCCATAAGCTTCATGCCACTCCCGGATCCGGTCCGCCAACACGGGGATGGAACCCCGGTTGACGATCCAGGTGACAGGTATGCCGTAACGGTGGGCCAAGGCTGCGGTTCTTTCCACACCTTCAACAGCCGTTCCTTTTCCCCAGGGTGTGTCATAATGGGAGGCATAGCTGACGAAGGTGTAGATCAAACGTTCCGGTTTCAATATATTCCGCCTCCTGAGCAAATCCTTATTTCTTCGACTCTACCAGCCACGCATCGATTTGAGTCTGCATTTCGGCCTGAACCTTCTCTAACCCGGCGGCTTTCAGCTTGGTATTGCGTTCGTCCAGCATCTTGGAGGGGTTGGGCAAAGCACCGGTGCTGATCGCCTTATACTCATTGACGACTGTAGTCAATTGGGCAATTTCATTCTTCACCTTGGTATCGTCGAAGGTAAAACCCAGCAGCGGGAAACGGGTGGCTTCGTTGTTGAATTTTTTCCAGCTTTCATACAGGTCATCCGGTTGTCCGGGCTTCAGGTAGTTCAGGAACTGGTTGCCCACCACCCAAAAAAGAGCGGTATCGCCATAGCCGGAATCCTTGATGGGCTCGATGCGGTTGGCGCTGAGCTTCTTGTAGTGTTTGCCTTCAATCCCGTTCACCAGCAGGTTGATCACATACGGATCGGTGTGCAGGTAGTTCAGCACCATCATCGCCCGTTCGGGGTTTTTGGAGGTCCTGGAGATGGACATCATGGAGCCGGTAGCCAGATCAGTGGTGACAATCGGCTCTTCGATGACATGGGACACCCAATCGAAATTGTCAGCCAGCTTCAGCTCAATGTCTGCGCCCGGCTTCCACACGGTAGATTGCAGCCAAAGCTTGCCTTGTTTGCGGATATCGGCCACGTTGGTTGTGGTGGTAGCGGCGTCGGCGTTGATGTATCCCTTTTCATAATATTTGCGGAAAAGCTCTGCATCGGTTTTGTTCAGAGTGACGATGTCCTGGTCCAGCACAGTCTTGACCTTCATGTCCTTGGACTTGTAATCCATGAAGAACATGGGCAGCTTGCCGGGAGTCGGGCCGATGGGACGGTAGTTGGAGCGGGTTTCGTACATCATGAAGCTGACCGGACCGCCTGCCACATACAGGTTGGTGAAGGTGGGCTCCTTTTCCTTGATGGTGGCAAAATACGGCTCCAGATCCTCCATCTTATTGATCTTATCAATAGGAATATTATATTTGTCTACGATATCCTTGCGGTAGGTGAAGGCTTTGCCTTGTGTAATTTCCTTGTTCGTGGGAATGGCATACAGCTTGCCTTTATAACGGGGCGCCTCCAAATAAAGGGGATGCAGCTCCTTCTTCAAGCCTTGACCGTATTTCTCCACCAGGGAATCCAGCTCCAGGAATGCGCCCTTGGTAACGTTGGAGGAAAAGCCCAGCCAGGAGGCGGTAAACAAGAGATCCATCTTCTCGCCGGTGTTCATCATCAGCTCGGTTTTCTTCTGGTAGTCGCTGGGGGCGATGGGCTGCAGGGACACGGTGGTGTTGATTTTTTCCTTCAAATATTCATTGAGCTTCTCTTGGATGACTGGGTCATCCTTTTGCGGCTTGCCGTAATAGATAATGGATACCTCATACGGGTCCAGCTTGGCGGCTTGGGGGCTGGCTGCAGGGGCAGTGGTGCCGGCCGGTGTGCTGGGGGCGGTGCTAGGGGTGCTCTCCGAGCTGCTGCCGCAGCCGGCCAATGCGGTGGTTAATCCGACCGCCAATGCCACAGGTGCAAGTAATGCCGATTTTTTACGGTTCATTTTTTGTGACCCTCCCTGTAATGGATAATATGTCAAACGGCCGTCAAACTCAACAGGCTGCTGATGTAGGGCGGCCGGTGAAGCACGGTGTAACGGCGGAAGGCGGATTCCGCCATGCGTCTCCCATCAAACGACTTCGGCTATCCCTTGACGGCGCCGACCGTCAGACCCTTCACGAAGTATTTCTGGAAGAAGGGATACACTACGAGAATCGGCCCCATCCCCACTACAGCCATGGCCATTTGCAGGGACTCATTAGGCAAGTCCTTCAACAGCTCGGGGTTTTGCATGGCAAGGGCCATATTTTCCCGGATATACTGCACATCCTTCAGCACCCGCATCATCAGGAATTGGAGGGGGTACATGGCCTCTTTATTAATGAAGAGCAGGGCGTTGAACCAGTCGTTCCAGTACAGAATGGTGGAGAACAGCGCCATGGTGGCCATCACCGGCAAGGACAAGGGCAGGATGATCTGGATGAATATCCGCAGCTCCCCCGCTCCGTCGATTTTGGCGGATTCAATTAAGGCCGGATGGATGGTGGTCTGGAAAAAGGTCCGCATAATAATGACGTTAAACGGGATAATCAGCAGCGGCAAAATCAGGGACAGGTACGAGTCCTTCAGGCCCAGGGCCTGGGTGTACACCATATACTTGCTCACCATCCCTCCGCTGAACAGCATGGTGAAGAACAGGAAGAAGGTAAAGAATGAACGCAGCGGATAATCTCTGCGGGAGATAGGATACGCGAACATTGCCATCAATAGCACGCTCAGCACGGTTCCCGCAACCGTAATGCCGATGCTGACGCCGTATGCATTGAAGATGGTGGACGCATCGGTAAACATGGTCCGGTATGCGGTTAACGACCACTGACTGGGCCAGAAGCTGTAGCCTTCATTGATGAGAACATCGCCGTTGGTAAAGGATACGATGATGACCAGCACCACCGGGAGCACGCAGGCCAGCGACAAAAGTACAAATGCTAGATTGAGCATGAGGTTGGATACGGGTGAAATGCGGTTTTCCCGCCGGGCGGTTGTGGCTGCCACAGCATGTGCACCTCCTTAGATAAGAGCGGAGTTTAGAATAAAGCCTGCTCCGAGTCGATTTTGCGGACAACGCCATTGGTGAAAATGACCATAATAAAGCCCAATACGGATTGCACCAACGCCGCTGCGGAGGACATGCCGATATCGTTCAGTTGGGTCATGACCCGGTAAACATAGGTATCTACCGTATCCGTCACCGGATAGAGCATCCCGGAGTCCATGGTGACCTGATAGAACAAGCCAAAATCCGAGTTGAACACATGTCCCATGTTCAGGATGGTCATAATGATGATAATCGGCCGGATGGAGGGCAGCGTGATGTGCCAGATTTGCCTCCACTTGCTGGCTCCGTCGATGACGGCGGCTTCATAATATTCCGGATCGATGCCGGAGATGGCGGCAATGTACACCACCGCTCCCATGCCTACCCCCTTCCACGCGCTGACGATGGTCAGAATGAAGGGCCAATACTGCTTATCCATGTACCAGGAAATGGGCTCCTTTCCCAGCCATTCCAGAATGGAGGTATTAATGAAGCCGCTGGTGGGATGTAGAAAGGCATACACCAGATAGCTCACTACCACCATGGACAAAAAATGGGGCATAATCAGGAACGTCTGGTACGTGCGGGCGGCCAGGCGGCTGCGCAGCTCGTTGATGGCTACGGCCAATGCCACGGATAACAGCAGGTTCAAAAACATAAAGGTCAGGCTGTACCCGACGGTGTTGCGGACGATCCGCCACAAGGAGCCGTTGTTGAACAGGAAGGTAAAGTTCTCCGTGCCCACCCAGGGGCTATGCCAAATCCCGTCAATATAATTGATCTTCTTGAAGGCAATGAACAGCCCGAACATGGGCAGGTAATTGTTCAGGATCAGGACGGCTACCGTCGGCAGCACCATCAGCGTCAGATACCGGAACTTCCAGAATTGGCGCCATTTTTTGAGCCCTGCCCCAACGGCTCTCTCTTGCAGCGCAACCCTTGGCGGTGCGGCTGTTTCTCTCACATGCTCCACTCCTTTCATCTGCATACTGTAAGTATAAAACGGGGGTGGTCCGATGACGATGATCTATCCTTGTTTCATCGTGACGGATTCTCGTGGGGTTTGTTGGGGGCGGGTTGGGCCGGTGGGGATCAACTTTATCGCCTGTTCTACCTCCCCTGCTTGTCCACGTTTCTCTCATTTGACCACTGCCCACGCTGCCCACGTTTCTCTCGTTTGACCGCTGCCCTCGTTTCTCCCGCTCCAACCGTATACCACACTTATTCCATTCCAACCGTATAGCCCACTCATTCCACTCCAACCGTTTGCCCCTTCCGCGTCCCCCATTTCTACCACTTCCGGCATGATAGCGGACCGCAAATGTCTGCTATTTATCAGCGGCACCCTCTTTTGGGCAAAATAGCGACATGATTTGTCTGCTATTGCTGTGAAAAGCCTCACTTTCGCCTTCCAGAGAGCATTTAGCAGACATTTTATGTCGTTATTCTGGTTGTTTTCTACTTTTTAGCCAAATAGCAGACATTGTTTGCCGCTTACATTTCTCAAATGTCCATTTGGGAAGGCCGAATGGTGGTCCGCCGCTAGTTGAGTGACGGTTTGCCGCTAGTCTGGAGTACATTAATAGCTATATTGCCATCCGGAGCTTGTTTTGTTACGATAAACGCATACGGGCACAACCATGCGTGAAGCACACGCCGCACATCCTCCGGGATGCTGCGGTTTTTTTATTTCCGTCAGAGGAGAGGATCCTAATGAGCTATGAGCGTGAATATGCCGCCTTTATGGAACATCAGCAAAAAGGCCGCAGCAGAGAAAGCCTTCGCAGGCTGCAGGAAGGGCACGGTTACCTGGAGCAGTTGTTTCTTCAACAGGTTTGGTGGCCGGCGGTGGGCAGCTTTGAACATTTGTATGCGGAATATGAGGTGAGCGGGCTGGTGCAGGGCTTCCGGTTTCTGGACTTTGCCTATCTCCGGCCACCCTACCGCCTTTGCTTTGAGCTGGATGGCTTCGGCAGCCACGCCAAGGATCTGAACCGGTGGCAGTTCGCGGACCAGTTGCAGCGGCAAAACCATCTGATCTTCGAAGATTGGAAGGTGTTCCGTTTCGCCCTTGATGATGTAAAGGAGAAGCCCCAGCGATGCCAGTTGTTTATCCAACAGCTGCTGGGCAAGTATTACGGTTCCCTATTGACCGCTCCCCACTTCAGCCAAAAAGAAAGGCAACTGGCCCAATTCTTCGTGCATCTGGGCCAAGAGGTTACGCCTTCGTCGGCGGCAACATTTCTACAAACCAGCAGAGACCACACACGACGCATTTTAAGCAGTCTGCGCGCAAAAGGAATTATTGTACCCCTTAAAGGAAAGCAGCGTATCCGGGCTTACATCCTGAATCCGGATAACAGCCGGGTCCGGTTGGACTAATGGTCTGTTAAGCTTCCGTTATTTGCAAAACGGATTGAATCCGCACGATTATTCCATTACCATAAACAAAGATGAAAGTGCAGATTAAAGGAGGCGGAAGATGAACCGGAATAGTGGAACACGGGAAACAAAAGCAGACTCCATCCATGTACATATGGTCGTTGGGCATTCCTTTGCTGGCAGCTTGAAGCTTGCATTAGCCCAAACGGTGGGTCCACCTTCTCATGAGCTGATTGTGTTGGAGGAACATTATGCCATCGGGCCCCTCGGCGGACTGGATTCGCGGGAAGGCCGTGCCGCGCGCAGCCAATGGTTCGGTGCCCATATAACGGACGGGGGCAAGGCATATGATCATTTTGAAGAGGAGTATACGATCCTCCTTGCTTGCATCTCCCGCATCCCGCCTCAAGCCGAAGTCATTCTGTGGGCCGGAGACAATGCCAGCGAGCAGGCCGGACTGCGGCATTCCCTTTATTTGCTGCGGGATAAGCCGAATCCTGTATCAGTCTATAATGCCTGTGCCATTTGCGAAAAGCTGTTCAACCGTCCCGAAGCCTTCATTCAATACAGGCACTCAGGCGAAATACCGCCGGACAAGCTCCGTCAAGCTCTGCTGACCATTGATGGCAGCGGACGTCTGACCTTGGAGGAGCGCAGCTGGCTGGAGCAGGAATGGCTTGATATAGCTGGGCAAAAGGGGAACTTGCGTATCTGGGAGCATGAAGCGGTCACAGAAGTGCCGGAGGATTATTTTGACGGGTATCTGCTGGAGAAGCTGGATGTGTTAAGAGAGCCTGGAGATGGACTTTCTTTGAAGGCAGCGCGTTTATTGGGAGAGGCCATTGGTTATTGTGAGCAGAATATTCCCGAATACTTCTTCGAATACCGGCTGCGGGAGCTAGTGAATGCCGGTGTGTTGGAGATACACGCTGAGCCGGCTGCTATGCGGTATTACAGCATCAAGCGAAAATCTGTTGAGCTGCACACACGCGGCGAGGACCCGGATATGCAGCAGGCTGGCGAATCGGGATCACAGCCCCCCGGTATTGGGAAGGCAGAATACAGCCTGGAAGCTACACCGCAAAACCAGCCTCTTCAACTGCAGACTCCCCGGCTGCTTCTGAAATCCGGCAATGATGTGACATCAGAGGCGGTTCTGGATTATTTCCTGCGCAATAAGGAGTTTCTTGCCGAGTGGGAGATATTGCGGCAGCCGCAGTTCTACACGTTGGAGGCGCAGAAGCAGATGCTGGCCGAGGACAAGGTTAATTCTGAGCGGGGACAGCTGGTTAAGCTGTGGCTGTGCAAGGCGGAGGAGCCGGAACGGGTGATCGGGTCTGTGGCCCTTTCCAACATTGTACGGGGCGCCTTCCAGTCCTGCCACTTGGGATACCGGCTGGACGGGACGGAACAGGGAAAAGGCTATATGACCGAGGCCGTCAAAGAAGTAGCAGCCTATGCCTTTCAAAAGCTGGGCCTGCACCGCATCGAAGCCAACGTTATGCCTCGCAACTTAGCCTCCCTGAAGGTTACGGAGAAGCTGGGCTTTTATCATGAGGGGTTGGCCAAGCAATACCTGAGGATCAATGGCAAGTGGGAGGATCACATCCATATGGTCTTGTTAAATGAGGAAATGGAGTAAGCCAAAAGCTAGGGAGGCCCGCGTGTGATGACAAGAATTTTGATTCTGGCCCCGTATGCGGGCCTTAAGGAGCTGGCCGCGGCAGTGGCGGAGGAATATCCCGAAGCCTATATCCAAGTGCACCTAGGCAATTATCTCAACGGGCCGCAGCTCTTATTGGAGCTGAATGCGGCAGAGCATTTCGATGCGGTGATTACCCGTGGGGGGACGGTGGATGCCTGCCGGAGGGTATCTCCCATTCCCGTTATCGAAATGCCGGTCAATGCCTTTGATATGATCCGGGTCATCCAGCTGTCTGCAGGCTACACAGGCCAAAAAGCGCTCCTGGCCTATCCCAATATTGTCCGATCCTTCGCCCAATTAAGCGATCTGCTGGGGTATGCCGTACCTGCAGCCGCTTACCGGGAGCACCGGGAGGTTCACGAGCTGGTCCTGAGTCTGAAAAACGACGGCTGCGAACTGGTGGTGGGAGACCAGATTGTGTACCAGACGGCCCAGGAGCTGGGGATGAACAGCATTCTGCTTACCAGCGGGGCGGAGGCGGTCCGAAGCGCCATCGAGGAGGCCATCCGGTGGACCACCGCATTATCCCATCAGAAGCAGGCAGCTCCCTCCTTCGCCCACCCCGTCAAGGTGATGGGAAATTCGAGTGTTTTTGCCGATGATGCCATTCTTGTGGTTCCGAAGGAAGAACTGCTGCCAAGCGCGGTCCACACCGTGTTTCCACCTGAGGTCATGCTCCAGCTGACGGAATGGAGTGATACTCCCCTGCCCACCATCATTACAGGAGAGGAGGGTATGTGCAAGGATGACGCCGGGTTTCTCTGCTGCTGCTTCGGCTCCGTCAAGCGCAAAAGGCTGGTCCGTGTCAGCTGCGGGTCCATCACAGATACCGGTGTGTTCAGCCGGCTGGATGGGCTTTTGGAGGAGCTTTTGCCGGAAGGGGAGCTTACCCTGTTTTTGGAGGACATCACCGGTTTATGGCCCGAAGGCCAACAGCAGCTCCTGCCTCTGCTCAAAAGGCTGTCCAAGGACAGCCGAGTCAAAATGATTTCCACAGCGGAGCTGCCTGTGGAGACGGCAGTGAAAAGCGGAAAGCTGCTGCGGCAGCTTAAGCCCTATTTGGATGAGGTGAGAATGGAACTGAAGCCTCTTGCCGCTTATGCCTCGGATATCCCCAACATGGTAAGCATGTATCTGGCTGCTCTGGACGTGAGATGCGGTATCCGGGCCGTAGGTGTAAAGGAAAACGGCATCCGTCTGCTGCGCGAGTATCCTTGGCCGGGAAACCTGCGGCAGTTTATGCGGGTGGTCAATGAGCTGGCCCTGGGCTGCAAGGGCGCGTATATTCCGGAAAACCAAGTCCGCCACGCCTTGGAGCGGGAGCACCGCCACTATTCCCAAGCCAGTCTGGCGCCTATGGATTTAAGCGGCAGCCTCAAGGAAATTGAAGCCCGGGTCATCCGCCATGTAATGGAAGAGGAAGGTTTGAACCAGGCCAAGGTGGAAAAAAGACTGGGGATTAGCCACAGCACGTTATGGAGAAAGCTGAAATAGTTTCATTTTGAAACAAATCGCTGCCAATCTTCGTTGAAGCTTCATCGTCATCTGACTACAATATTCCTGACAAACGACGATGAAAGAAGTGTTGACACATGATCCGGGACATGACCAGCGGCAATACGGCCAAACATCTGATTCACTTTTCCATTCCTTTTGTTCTGGGGAATATGCTGCAGCTGACTTACAATGCGGTCGATTCCATCATTATCGGCAGGTTCGCCGGGAAGGACGCCCTTGCAGCGGTGGGTACCTCCACCCCTATTATCAACATTCTGATTCTGGGTATTTCCGGGATCTGTATCGGAGCCTCGGTGCTGATGAGCGAGCTGTTCGGCGCGGGCAACGAAAAGGAACTGAAAAAAGCCGTCTCCACCACCCTATTGTTCGGCGGTGTTTTCTCCATTTTCATTATGATGCTGGGGCTGATCTTCGCCCCGGGCCTGCTGCGGCTTCTCGGCGTCCCCCAGGAAATTATGCATTCCTCCACTCTGTTTCTGCGCATCAGCTTAACCGCCACTCCGTTTATTTATTGGTACAATGCGGTTTCCGCAGCTATGAGAAGTGTAGGCGACTCCAAAACACCCATCCGTTTCCTCGCCATTGCATCCGTGCTTAATGCCTGTTTGGATCTGCTGTTTGTGGCTGTGCTGGACTGGGGAGTGGCGGGAGCCGCTTTGGGGACCAACATCGCTGAAGCATGTTCGGCAATATTTTGTATGGTGTATATTTACCGGAAAGTGCCGCTGCTCCGTTTGGGGAAAGCGGATTTCCGCTTCGACCGGAGTATGCTGGACCGGATTCTCCGCCACGGCAGTGTCACGGCTCTGCAGCAATCCGCCCAGCCTATCGGCAAGCTGATCATTCAGGGTGTGGTCAATCCGCTGGGGGTGGATGCCATTGCGGCGTTTAATGCGGTGAACCGTGTGGATGATTTTGCGTTTACCCCGCAGCAGAGTATCTCCCACGGGATGATGACCTTTGTGGCCCAGAACCGCGGCGCTAAGAAAAAGGACCGGGTATTGTCCGGCCTGAAGGTTGGCCTGAAGCTGGAGTTCTGCTATTGGATTCTGATCGGCGTGCTGGCCTTCAGCCTGAAGGAGCCGATTATGCGGCTGTTTGTGAAGGCTGAGGACGTATCTACTATCCAGTTGGGCGTGGACTATCTGAAATGGATGGCTCTTTTTTACCTGTTCCCGGCGTTTACCAACGGGATTCAGGGGTTCTTCCGGGGGATGGGCAATATGAAAATCACCCTGCTATCCACCCTGATCCAAATCACCACCCGGGTCATATTCGTGTTGATCCTGGTCCCCCACGTGGGCCTGAACGGCACAGCCTATGCCAATGCTATCGGCTGGACGCTGATGCTGGCTTATGAGGTGCCCTATTATTTCCGGTTCAAAAAGCGGCATACGCTGCTGCAGGGGGGGTGAGGTACTCGGTGGTGAGACTGCTGTGAGGCTACTGTGGGCCAGGAGTGCCACTCCTCGAGACAGCTTTTTCGGTGCCGCGGCTCTTAGGAGATACCGGAATTTGTAAGGAAATAATGCCCAGGTGGTACCTGGCATTTCACTTTCGGTGATGGCCGTTGGTCATTGGGACGGGAATGATGCACAGGCGGTGCCTGGGATGTCACTTTCGGCAGATGGCCACTGGACCTGGGAAATTCTAACGGCGGTGAGCGCCGCTATTAGAGCAAAAAAGCGCCTCCACGGATTCTAACGGAAGTGAGAGCCTCTATTTGCCCTGAAACAGGGGGAAATCCCCGCGGCGAAGGCAAATAAGGGCTCCTGCTTCCGTTAGATTTTTTGAAGGGCCGTTTTCGGCCAAATAAGGGCGCTCACTTCCGTTAAAATTGCAGGTGGCCTACGGGCAAGGGACCGAGGACGGTCTTCAGGCACGAAACCGGAACGGGCGGACTGCGGGCTGGGTATCCATGCAAGCGACCGGGCTGAATATAAAGCCCCGTAGTCCCGATGAGCCTGACTCATCCCACGCTAACCCCTACCGTCGTTGCCGCCACGTCAGCTTACACCGCCTCGCCTCCAATCAGCTCCTACCGCCCGCAGCGGCTGTCTCCAACGAACCGCCACCGCACCGCCAAAAAGCCCGTCCCACGGAAGAATCCGCTAAGGACGGGCTTTGTGATGTAGCCACGCGTGCTGCTAAAATTCAGCGGCGCTGCCTTTTATTGAGCCGGGACCAGGATCTGCTGGCCGATGTGGATCAGGTTCGGGTTGGCCAGCTTGTTGTAGGAGGCCAGCTTCTGCCAGGTGGTTTTGTACTTGATGCCGATGGCCCACAGGGTGTCACCCTTGACCACGGTGTAGACGGTATCCGCGGCAGCTTCAGGCTGCGGTGCAGCCGGTGCCGGTACAGGCGCAGCCGGAGCTGGCGCTGGTGCAGCAGGCGCAGGCGCCGGAGCAACCGGTGCCGGAGCGGGTACAGTTGGAGCCGGTACAGGAGCCGGTGCTACAGGAGCCTCCGGAGCGGTTGCGCCTTCGGCGACCAGCTTCAGCTGGTACTCGGCGTAGCCATCCGTAGTGTTGCCCACATACACCAGGGAGTCGATCCCGTCGGAGAAGCTTTTGGAATCCGGCGAGGTTTTGAAGCTTACATTAGCGCTGCCAATAGTAGGCGCCAGGGACCAGTTGCCGTCCGCGGTGGGGTTAATGGTTTTGTACTCGCGGATGTAATCAATAACGGCCTGGCGGTTTTCATCCGGGGAAGCCAGGATGATACGTTTGCCGTCCGGATTGGCGAACTTGCTGCTGGACGCCCGGTAGTTATTGGAAGCGACCACAAACTTTTGCGCCGGGTCAATGGCCTTGCCTTCAAACTGCAGGTTTACAATTCGGCTGGACGTCGGGTTCAACGCTTCGCCGGTTGCCTTGTATTTGGCAGGCTGGGTCACATCGATTTGGTAGCTGACGCCGTCGATGACGTCGAAGTTGTAGGTCGGGAAGTCGTTGTTGATCAGCTCCTGCTTGGCTGTGCTGGAGGGATCCACCTGGTTGAACTGGCCGGCAGACCATTCCAGCCATTCCTTCAGCTCGGCGCCGCTTACCAGCACCGCATTCACCGTGTTGGAATACAGGTACAGGTCAGCCACATTCTTGATGGCAATATCACCGGTAGGAATATTGGTGTAATAGTTCGGGCCTTGGCGTCCGCCAGCCTTGAAAGGAGCGCCTGCGGAGAGAACAGGGATGCCTTCGTACTCCGTGCCTTGAAGATGCTTCTCCACGTACCACTTCTGGGCATTGGTCACAATCTGGATGGAAGGATCATCCTGGATCAATGCAAACCAGCTGTTGATGGGAGCCGTGGTGGTGCCTACCGGCCCGCGTACATAGTCCAAGGTATGCTGGTGGTCTTCCTTAACCGCATCCAGCACCTCCTGATCTGCATCCACCAGGGATTTTTTGGCTGTGGCATCATAAATCGGCTGAACGGTTACCGCCGAATCGGTAACCGACCATTTGCCGCCCGCCAGGCTCAGCTTCAGGTCGATGATACCCAGATTGTTGCCCCAATAGCCGGGTTCAACAGATGGCACACCGTTGATGGTTCCCTTGGCCAGATCCACTCCCGGCTGGTCCTTGAAGGCGGCGCTCGGGAACACCTTATGGGCGTGGCCGAACAGGATGGCATTAATATCCTTCACCTTGCTCAGGTACAGCACGGAGTTTTCCATTTTGTCCGCCTGCGGAATATTCTCGAAGCCGGAATGGGGAATGGCAACCACAATGTCGGCACCCTTGGCCTTCATTTCGGGCACAAACTTCTCGGCGGTTTTGACGATATCCTTCACCACCACCTTGCCCTCCAGCTTAGCCTTGTCCCATTGAAGGATTTGCGGAGGCACAAAGCCGATAACGCCCACCTTCAACGTGTGCTTGGCACCGCTGTTGTCCGTGACCTCTTTATCCAGAATCAGATAAGGGGTAAACATATTCTTGTCATTGGATTCATCCTGGTCATGATCATCCACATAGATGTTGGCATTCACGTAAGGAAAATTGGAGCCCTCCAGGGAGGTATCGAGGAAGTCCAGGCCATAGTTAAACTCGTGGTTGCCCAGGTTGCCCACATCATAATCCAGCAGATTCATAGCCTTGTAAACGGGGTGGGTTTCACCCTGCTGAAGGGGATCTACCGTAGCCACATAGTCGCCCAGCGGATTGCCCTGGATCAGGTCGCCGTTGTCGAACAGCAGGCTGTTCTTGGCCGCTTGGCGGGCTTGTTTGATCAGCGAGGCGGTTTTGGCAAAGCCGTATTCATCTGTAGGCTTGTCCGCAAAATAATCATAGTTCACCATGTTTACATGCAGATCCGTGGTTTCCATAATCCGCAGGTCTACCGTAACCGCCCCGTCCTGGGCAGCTGCGGGAAGCACAGCAGGCAGGGTCAGCAGACTGGCTGCCACCGTGGCCGATAGGACTTTTTTCCAAGCTGAAAACCTGTTTGTACCTGACAAATGGAGTTCCTCCTCTATTCTCTCTGGTATGTAGGCCAAAAAACACCATACAATAATCATTCTAAAATAGAGTCAGAGAAATGTCACGATAATTTTTTGTAAATTTATCCAATGAAAATTTGAGCAATTAATCTTTGATCTGAACGGGCACCACAATGGAAGCGATGAGACCGCCCTCGGGCCGCAGCCGGTATTCCAGCCCGTAGGCTTCGCCGTAATGAAGCTGGATGCGCTGATGCACATTGCGGATGCCATACCCCTTGTCCCGAAGCGTGCCGTCCACGATCTGGCGCAGCTTCGCCAAGTCCACCGGAATAAAGCCGTTATCCTCCACCAGAATGTGCAGCTGCTCCCCTTGGCGCCTCACCCGGAGCCACAGCTGGCCCTCCCCGTCCATACTCTGGACCCCGTGGAAAATCGCATTTTCCACCAGCGGCTGAATCACCACCTTGGGCACCATACAGCTCTCCACCCCCTCCTCAATTTCCCAAAATACCTCGAGAACACCGGGATACCGCTTCATCTGAAGACGGATGTAGGCCTGCACATGCTCCAGCTCCTCGCTGACAGTAATGATGCTTTTGCCCTTGCTTAATCCGATGCGCAGCAGCTTGGACAGATCCTTCACCATACTCCCCACATCCTGATTGCCGCTGCCCAGCGCATACCAATAGATGGAATCCAGGGTATTATACAAAAGATGGGGCGTAATCTGGGAGTGCAGCGCCGACAGCTCCTGCTCCTTCTGCTTGATCTGCATGCCGTAATTTTCCTCGATGGACTGGTCCAAACGCTGGGTCATCCGGATAAAGGCCTGGTACAGCAGGCCGAATTCGTCTGTCCGCTGCCGCGGCAGAGAGGTGTCGAAGGGCAGCCGCTGGCCCGGCTCATACACCCGGGTGAACATCACCAGCTTGCCCAAGGGTTTAATAATATCCCGGATCAGATACAGCACGAACAACAGCACAAATAACAGATAGACCCCCAGCATGACGGTAATGGTCCGCTGGAATTGGGTCTGGTTGCCGGTAATGGAGGCCAGCGGAATCTTGTAGACCAGCCGGGTGCCAAAGCCGTTTTCATAGGATACCGCATATAAATGGGCATGGCTGCCGCTGGCGTAGGAAAACCCCGATTCCTGACTGCCCAGTGAACCAGGCAGCTCCCCCGGGAGCAGCGTGCCCTCCCCGTATTGCATCAGAAGCTCACCCCGGCTGTCGTAGAGGAAAATCGCCGCATCCTTGGGAAGCTGCACAGCGATCATATTCTTCATCAGAAGCACCTCCAGCTTGGACACAGCCAAAAAACCCAGAGTCTCCTCATACTTTTCTGGATGGAGAATCGTCCGGGTGAAGGAAACCGTGGGCAGTCCGCTGCTGGTGCTGGTCAGCCGGACTACTCCCGCCCCTTTTTCCGTCAGGGTCGCCTCCGCCCAGGGTGGATACTCCTCCTCGTTCCCGCTTAGGTAGATAATCCCCTTGCTTTTGGTGGTGGCATCCACAGGCAGCATATTCTCTTCCTTGAGGTATAAGGCATACTCCGTCCCGTCGGAGGACCAGCGCCCCAGAATGGCATCTGCCTCGGTCAGCTCCCCCATGGTGCTGATGTTCGTCCAGAAGGCCAGCTGCGACGGATTGCTGAAGAAATAATTGTCCAGGAACGTGATGGTTTTGTCGCGCACGGAAATCAGCGTATTCTCCATCATGGCATGGTTCTGCTTCACCAATTGGAGCATGGTTTTGCCTACCTCGTCCTGAATGGTGGCGGAGGTTTTGGAGGAGGAGATCCAGCCCACCGCCAGGAAAGGCCCGATGATCAAAAGACAAAACGCCAGGATGACCTTATGTTGGAGTCTCAGATTAATTCCCCCTGAACGCCTTGCGGTAATCCGCTGGCGTAATGCCCGTCAACCGTTTGAACATACGACTGAAATGCTCCGGCGATTGGTAGCCCACCTGATAGGAAATTTCATAACGCTTCCGGTCCGTCCCGGCCAGAAGCCGTTTGGCCTCCTCCATCCGCACTTCCGACACGTAGTCCCAGACGTTGGCGCCGGTTTCTTTTTTGAACAGATAGCTGATGTAGGCCGGGCTAAAATGGACCTCTCCTGCGATGTCCTGGATTTTCAGCTCATGATTGCCGTAATGGCTCTGGATAAAGGTTTTGATCCGGGTCACCACCGTCTGGTCCCGCTCGCTGATGCAGGCCTTCAATAATACCGACAGCTCCTGCATATAACGGATCAGCGCCTGGGACTTGACTCCGGGGTCCATTCCCCGAAAGTACAGATCCGGGTCCAAACGGCGGAAGGAGTCGCTTTTGTCAACCCCATAGTCGAACAGGAGGCCGTACAGGCGGTACACCAGAATGCCGAAGCAGCTGTGAAAAAGCCCCTCCGACCCGGCAAGACCATCCAGCATCATCAGCATGGCCTGCAGCTCCTCCTTGGGGCCAAGAACCGGCCTCGGCTGGGGCGAACCGTCCTCCTCCATTCCTTCGGAACGGTCCTCCTCCTTCAGCTTCTGCACCAAAACCTCCACCTTGGCCACCCAGTCCATCATCCGCAGGCTGCCGAGAGACGCCATATCCGCATAATAAAGAATGCGGTTGTCCGGGTGCAGCTTCCGCCATTCGATGGCTGCCTCCGCCTCCTCCATCAGCTTGGGCAGCATGGACAGGCTGGCGCTGAGGGAGCTTAAGCCTACCGTCGCGGTTACGTTCAGGTACTGCTTGAGATTCATCACGATGGTCTGGCCGATCAGATTCAGCCGGGAGTTCAGATGCAGTGGGGTTCCGGCGGCCTCCTCCGCCTCCAGCTGAATCACGCAGACCAACTGGTTGCCGAAGCCGTTGAAGGCGACGCCGCACCAGTCAGACAGACTTTCCTCCAGAATATTAATAGAAGCATATTTCAGAAGCTTCCGGTCGCCCAGGGTAATCTCCTGCTGACTAAAGCCGCCCTTGCTCAAATCCAGATGTACGATGGCAATGCCGCAGCTGGCCCCTTGTTCCTTCAAGGTTCCCCCGATATCCTGGAGCAGCTCCCGGTAGTCCTTCTCCTGCAGTTCTCTGGCGGTCACCAGCTCCATCAGCGCCTCCTGCCGTTTGGCCTTCTGCAGCAGCTCGCTGCTGTCCTTAGGGGCCGACTCCCGCAGGGTCAGCCGACCGGCCTCCTCCTTCTCCCGGAGCACCCGTCCCACCACCTGGGTCAGCTCCTCCAGCTCCACCGGCTTAATTAGATAATCTTTGGCGCCGAGGCGGAGAGACATTTTGGCGAAATCGAATTTTTCGTGGGCGGAAATCACGATCACCGGCAGATGAGGCTGCTCCAGCAGGATGGCCTCCATCAGCTCAATGCCGTTCATCATACCCATCTGGATGTCAGTCATCACCAGATCATACGCATCCATCCGCAGACAGTCCAAGGCTTCGAATCCATTGGAAGCGGTTTCCACATCACTAATCTGAAGCGGGCCGCTTAACAGATAATCCTTAATTCCGGCGCACACCCGAGGTTCATCATCGACTACAAGCACTCTGTACACCGCACATCATCCTTTGCTCCGGCCATTGTCCGCCAGCTTCTTTTACTCCCATGTTAGCATGGGCGGCGGGGCGGCTTATGATGTATTCCTGTTTGTTGGTGATCTATTTTACGCGGATTCCCGAAGCGGTGGTGTTCACCACCTGTCCTGCATCCAGTGTAGAGTAAATAGACGGAGGATGCCAGAGGGAATAGGGGCGGCGGATACCCGGCAGGGGTTAGAGAAACACGAGGGGGAGAGCAGCAGAATACGGGGAAAATGATAGCGGACCGCAAATGCCGGCTGGATGCTGTACATAGAATGATAGCGAACCATAAATGTCGGTTACATACTGTACACAGAATGATAGCGGACCGCAAATGTCTGCTATATGCCGAACATGGCTGCTTTCGGTCATCATAACGACATTATTTGTCTGCTAATCCATCCGAATCCCCGATTTTAAGCCTGATTTGAAGCAATAGCAGACATTTTATGTCGGTATTTCAGCAAAATGGGCCTATTCAGAGAATTAGCAGACATTTTATGTCGCTATTCAGCAAAATGGGCCCATCCAGAGAATTAGCAGATAATGATTGCTGCTTACACAAATGTGCTCCTGCCTGCCCCGGCTTCCCATCTCCCTCTTACGCACACAGCGCCGAATCCACGCAAAAAAACCTTCCGGGTTATCCCCGGAAGGTATCAAATCCCCCTTGCTTACCCTCCTGCTCTCGCACAGCCACCGCTACTTTCCGCGAAGCTGCGCGCTGTAAAGCCCTGACGGGCGGTTATCCCGACCTGCCAGGGCAGGGGAACCACAATCCAGCCCAGCGGTCCCCTCCTCCAGCCAGCTTATTTGGCCTTGCTCTTCAGGAACGCATCGATTTGCGTCCGGTATTCCGCCAGGACCTTCTCGGAGCCCGCCTTCAGGCGTTTGTCCAGGAACTGGGGCAAATATTTGTCGGGATCCACGGTGCCGGTTTCGATGACCTTGCGGAACTCGTTCTCCACCGCCTTCAGGTTGGCCATCTCAGCCTTCACCGGCTCGCTGTTGAATTTGAAGCCGTAGAGATAAGGCTTCTTCGCCGAATCATTGGCTTTTTTGGTCCGTTCCCAGGTATCCGCGGCCTGACCGTCCATCAAGTAGCCGATGGTCACATTGCCCATGACCCAGTTCATGTTGGGAGCGTAACCGCCGCCGGCAATATCCTTGATGGTGTTGGTGCCGGTTTTGGTGTAATGTTTGTTCTCAATGCCGAAGGACAGCAGATTATATAGAGCGGGATCGGTGTTCACCAGCTCCAGAAGCATCATGGCCCGGTCCGGGTTTTTGGAGGTGCGGCTGATGGCCGAGATGGTAGCGGTGACGCCGGTAAACTCCGGCTCCATCAGAGGCACAAACACCACATCATTCCCACCGTTGCCGGCCTTGGCAGCGGCTTCCCCGCCTGGCTTCTGGGTATAGTCGAAGGTGGTGGCGTACACGCCTTTTTTCTCCACATCCGCCTTGTTCTTCAAGGTAGCGGCATCCTCGTTGATATACCCCTTCTTGTACCAGTCGTAGGCCATGGCCACATGCTGCTTATATTCCGGAGTGGCAAAATAGTCCTCCACCGTCACCTTGTCGCCGTTTACTCTGTAGGCAATGACATTGCCATGGCTGCTGACCCCGTATACGGAGGGGGAGTAGAAGTCATTGTTAATGCCGAAGGGAATAATGCCTGGTTCATTCTTTTTGATTTGCTCAAAAAAGGGCTCGATGTCCTTGTACGATTTGATCTTGGAGATGTCCAGCTTATACTTGTCGGCAAACCGCTTCTGGACCACAAAACCTGCGGATTTGGCGGCAATCTGGTAGTTGGGCACACCGTAGGTTTTACCGCCGATCCTCACATCCTCCCAGGCGGAGGCGGGCAGGCTGGCCTTCAGCTTGGAGCCATTTTTGTCCAGCAGGGCATCCAGCTCCAGGAAGGCGCCCTTCTGGGCGTTATTACTGAAATTAAATCGCCAGTCGGAGGTCCACACAATGTCGAAGGCTTCGCCTGCTGCCAGGATGGTATTCATCTTCTGCTCGTAATCTGCACCGGCAATAGGCTTCAGCTTCACAGTGGCATTGATTTTGGGCTTGATGTATTTGTTGACCTCTGTCTCCACGGAAGCCAGATCCGGCTGGGCGGTGCCATCCAGATAGTACCAGACCAGATCCACCGGCGGCAGAGTGCTTGCAGAGGGTGCTGCCGATGAAGGTGCAGCGGAGCCGGATGTGGCAGCCGGACTGCTGCTGCTGTTGCTATTGCCCCCGCAGCCCGTCAGGGCCAGACCGGCGGCGAGAATGCCGAAGAATGCGCGTTTTTTGAGTAAACTCATGGAAAACAACCTCCCCTTATTGTTCATTCTACTTGTTGCGGGCCTACCTGATCCAGCCTGTTGTGCAGCATGCATCACTCCCTTCGGAAATTAAGCATTCCAGCCCCTAGGGTTGTCTTCAAACTCCAAGGGGGCAGATTGTGGCGATAAAAGATGCCCTCAAGCGGGATTGAAGATAGTCCCTACCCCTTGAGCGAACCTACTGTCAGCCCCTGCACAAAGTACCGCTGGAAGAACGGGAACACCAGCAGCATCGGACCTGCGGCGAGAATCACCATGGCCATCCGGGCGGACAGCGCCGGGAAATCCTTGGGTGTGGTGCCCAACTGCGACAGCATCTGCTCGTTCTGGGTCATAAACTCGATGCTGTCCATGATCCGCACCAGCATCAGCTGCAGGGTCACCAGGTTGGGATTGTCAATATAGAGCATGGCAGGGAACCAGGAGTTCCAGAAGCCGAAGGAGATAAACAGGCCAATGGTAGCCAAGGCCGGCAAGGCCAGCGGAAGAATAATCCGGAAGAAAATCGTCAGCTCCCGGGCGCCGTCCACCTTGGCGGACTCGATGATTTCCCCGGGGATTTTGCCCAGAAAACCCTTCATGACCATAATGTTAAACGGTGTCAGCATCCCGGACAGAATCAGCGCCCAGAGGGTATCCTTCAGATGGAGCACCTGGGTCATCAGAATGTACGAGGGCACCAGCCCGCCGTTAAACAGCATGGTGAAGAAAATAATGAAGGTGCCGATCCGGTTATAGCGGAAGTCCTGCCGGGAAATCACATAGGCGGTCATCGCCGTCAGGAGCAGGCCGAAGCAGGTTCCCGCTATGGTCACCGTTCCGGTAACGCCGTATGCCTGGAGAATGGCCTTCGGCGCCTGCAGCACCAGGCTGTAGGCCTCGACGCTGAATACCCGGGGCAGAATGGAGTAGCCATTTTGGATCAAATCCGCTTCGGAACTGAGGGAAATGGACACCACCAGCAGAAAGGGCAGCACCATGGACAAGGTAACCAGGATAAACAGCAGATGAATGGCCGCTTGCGAGATCCGGCTGGGTTTCATAGATTTGTGCATGTGGACTCCCCTTTCTACCAGAGTGAATTTTCCTTATCCAGATTGCGTACAACGGCGTTGGCCGCGACCACCAGAATCAGGCCGACGATGGATTGGTACAGCCCCACGGCTGCCGACATGCCCACATCCCCTACGCTGCGCAGAGCCCGATAGACATAAGTGTCGATAATATCTGTGGTGGGATAGGTCAGACCTGCATTGTTGGGGATAAAATAGTGCAGCCCGAAGTCCCCGTTGAAAATCCCGCCCACCGACAGAATCAAAAGAATCGTGATCAGCGGCGTCAGCAGCGGCAGTGTGATTTTCACCGCCATCTGGAAGCGGTTGGCCCCGTCGATCCGGGCGGCCTCGTAATACTCCTGGTTGAGGCCCATAATGCCGGCGTAATACACCAGCGCGGAGAACCCTACCTTTTTCCAGAGGCTGACCACGTTCAGAATGACGGGCCACGGTTCCTTTTCGAGAAACCACTTATGCGGCTCCATACCGAACCAGCCCAGAATGGTGTTCAGATACCCTGTCTGATGGTCCAAAAACGCGTAGGTGATATAGCTCACCACCACCCAGGACAGGAAATACGGAAAGAACAGTGCCGTCTGGTACACCTTGGTGCTTTTGCGGCTGATCTCATTCAGCAGAATGGCGAACAGCAATGCAAACGATGTGGTCAGAAGAATGTAGCCCAGCTCGTAGGACACCGTGTTCCGGGTTATCCGCCAGGCATCCTCGGACACGAAGAAAAACTTGAAGTTCTGGAAACCCACCCAATCGCTGCCCCAGATGCCTTTGTCAAACCGGTACTGCTTAAAGGCCAGCACGATTCCGAACATGGGCAGGTAGGAAAAGATAATAATGTACAGAAGACCGGGCGAGATCAGACCGATCATCTCCAGATTTCGCTTCAGATGCTTCCACTCCCGGGCAAGCCGCGACACCTTCTTTGGGGTTGCGGCCGCTTCCGTCTTGTCCGCGGTTGATTGCATAATGCGTTCCATGTTGTCCCCCCTTCCCTTTGCTCCTTGCACCCTTATCATGCCAAGGAAACCCGGCTCACGGAAAGTCCGAAAACTCAGCCTTTGTATGAATTCCGGAGGAAGGGGGTGTGCGAAAAATAGGGAAAGCTCATTAAGGCTGGACGCCTGCCAGAGAATGCACGGTGCTCCACTCCGTCCAGGGCAGCTCCACAAAGCCTAAGCCAAAGGCGGGAGAGCCTGCTTGCAGCTTGTAGTTGTTGGAGGACACACTGGTGAACAGCGGGTCGGCCACCAGGGAGCTGGCATCCTTGCCGCTTAGCTTAGGCACCTGGTACAGCAGATTGTAGTCGCTGGTATAGGTGCCGCCGGTGAAGAAGTCCAGATACTTGGGCCAGGAGGCGGTTTTGGAGTAGATGATATTGCGCTCAATCACCGTATTGGAGGGTACATGCTGGGTGGTTCCCCATTCCAGCCGGACAAATTTGTCCTTGCCGTCCTCATGCCCCAGGCCCTTCCAGATGCTCCGTCCGATGATCCCCACATTGTTGCGGATCACATTGTTGTCGCCGCCGTGAACAAATACCGCCGCCCGGCTGTGGTCCTTGATAAAATTCCCCGTTACCTCCACGCCGCTGGTTTCGTCATCCAGGTAGATGCCGTCCGCGCCATAGGGGTATTGGAAAACCGGGTTGGTCCAGTCGCTCATCCGCCCGCCGGTATCCTCGATATAGTTATAGCGCAGGATCGTATCTGTATCATTGCCTCCCCGGCCCAGCATCTCGATAGCGCCGGTATCCTGGGTCTCCCGGTTGGTGAAGCGGATCTTGTTGTACTCCACCGTATTGCCCGTATGGATGGTGGCCGTATCCCAGCGTTTGATGGAAATGCCGTAGCGGGCGGTATATTCAATCCGGTTATGGTCGATCCGGTTGTTCTTGACGCCGTAAGCCATGACGGCGCCTCCGCTTTTTTTGACCAGGCCGATATGGTGCATGTAGTTCCAGTTCACTGCGTTGGAGTCCGCACCGTAGGCCAGCTCCACCCCGGTGGTGCCGATCTGGGCCATTTCGTTGTGGTTGACATTGTTGCTGCTGGAGCCGGTAAGGATGATGCCCTTGCCCACATTCAGGAACCGGTTGTTGTAAAAGCCGTTGCCGTTGGCGCCGTTCTTCAGCTCAATGGCAGGTTGGCTGTAGGGGGTATCGGTGAAGCTGAGCCGCTCCACTACCACCTGGCCGGCGCCGTCCAGGGACAGGATGGTTCTCCGGGGCACCACCGCTCCTTGGCTCAGGAGCTTGGCGCTGTCCGCAGGTTTGAACAGCAGCTTGCTGTCGGAGGTCCGGTAGGCGAATTCGCCGGTTTCATCCAGATAAGCCGGGTTGTTCAGCAGCCGGTAGGTGCCGTTGGTGGAGATCACGTACCGGACATTGCCGGAGAGATTCAAGAGATTATTGGCAGCATCAATGGAGGTGACGTTCAAAAGGTCATTTTCCCAGCGGCGGACAGCGAAGGTCTCCACCTTCAAACCGGGCACGTAATCGGAGGCGGTTACCTCCCCCGCCTTGAACTTTACCTTGTTCATGGCCGTTTGGGCGTCGGCGAAATAATGCCCGTAGGTATACGGATTGGCCGCGTCATACGCCTTTTTCTCGGCGATCCGCTGGCGGGTCCCGTCGAAAATCAGCTCCATGTCCGTGGGGGTGGACAAGGAGGCGGAATAGATACCGCTGCCCTCCGCCGCAAATCCCGTCACCCGGTCTCCGCCGCTTAAGGTCACCGTTTCCCCGTCATAGGCCCGGTACCGGGTGCCGCTGTCCGCTGATGTCAGCACCAGGGTAGAGGACATGTAATAGGTGCCTGCCCGGATCAGAGTGGTTTTGACCGTGCCCGTCCGCATGGCATCCCTTGCTTTGGCGAGGGTGCGGAAAGGACCGTCCGTCCCGGCACTGTTGGGGGCGTCCAGGGTTCCGGACCAGCTGTCATTGCCATTCAACGCCACATAATAGTTACCCGCCGCCTGTGCGGGTGGAGGAGCCATAGACACTCCCACCGACCATAACAGCAAAACCGCAATCCACAAACGACCCGCCTTTCCCCAAACCTTCTTCATCACGTTGATCACTCCCTTTGGAGGTATCGCGGCAGTCTCAAATGTAATGTAAGCGCTTTATTTTCCGCGTACAGCAATCATGCCCCATTTTGCATCATGAGGCACAGTGCGAATTATCCGTTTTTGTCTATACAGGCATATGAATCCCGCATTTTTGTATTGGAAAAGGCAGGCTGAAGGCATATTCCCCTGCCCGCAGACCTGCCACGGCAGCATCCGGTCACCCGCTGGTCCGATGCGTCTTCTTCCGGCTAATAAATCACCTTTTTCAGACGGTACTCATTGGGGGTTACCCCGAATTTGTTCTTGAACAGCTTGTAGAAATTGCTCCGGTTAATGAAGCCCACCCGCTCCATAACGTCAGATACGCTCCGGTCCGTCGTCTCCAGGAGCCGCACTGTGTGGGCCAGCCGGATTTCCGTAATATACTCGGCCACGGACAAACCCTCGCTTTGCTTGAACAGCTTGCCCACGTGGGCGGAGGACATCTTCAGCATGGAGGCGATGCCCTGCAGGCTTAGATTCGGGTCCTCATAGCGGTCTTCGATATATTCCTTGATGGTATCGAATAAAATCCGGTTTTTCCCGGCGTCCCCGTCCTCCTGCTGCTTCTGCAGCTCCCGGAACAGAGCAGCCAGTTCCTCCGCCATGGCGTCCAGGGTCTCCTTCTCCAAAAGCTGCTTCTGCAGCTGGTTCCAGTCCACGGACAAGGGCCTCAGCTTGTTCGTGTTCATCTCTCCCACCGCCTGCTTAACAGCGGCCAGCACCAGCAGCACCGCATGGTAAATATTGTCCGGGTGCAGCCGGCCCATAAACTGGAACAGCTTCTGGGCTGTTTCGCTGAAGGCGGCGGCATTGCCCGATTTAATCGCCTCCGCCAGCCGCTTCTCCAGCTCCTGCGGCAGATTGAAGTCACGGTTATCCAGCCGGGCCTTCACCATTTCATACGCGATGATAGAGCGCGGACCGTACACCACCCGGTACTCCAGCACCTGCTGAGCCAGCTCGTAGCTTTTGGACATATCCTCATGACCCGTAAACACCGGTCCAAGAGCAACGGACAGGCTGAGGCGGTAATACGCCTCCACAATGCCGATGATTTCCCGCATGGCCTCCCCGATTTTTTCCCCGAAGCCTTCCGGCTCGAAGCCGCTGATAATCATCACAAAATGGCCGCTCCGCAAATCCACACTTTCGCACCGGTAATGCCGGGAGATCACCTCCTCCGCAATGTTCATCACTGCAAAGGCATACAGCCGTTTCTCTGCCTTGGAGGCGGTCTGGTCAAACTGGCGGTAGTGGTCGATGGACAGAATTGCCACCATCATAGCCGAATCCGGCTCCAGATGGAGGCCGTGCTCCCGGATTTGCTCCTGAAGCTCCGTCCGGGAGACCGCGCCACTGTCCGCCAACAGCCCCCGCAGGTTGTAGTTGCGGATCAGGCGCAGATCCGTTTCCGCCAGCTTGGGGTCCGCTGCCGCTTCCTTGATCTCCAGCATCCGGTTATAGGTTTCGGACAAAATCGCCAGATCATCCTTAGGGGTGGACGGGTCCTCACCCAGTACGCCGCCGCTGACCCGGATTTGCCCGACCAGGTTGCGGATGGGCCCGTAGAGCCGGTGGGAAACCAGCACGGAGAGCACCAGAGAGGCCAGGAAAAAACCGGCGGTCAGCGCCAGTGTAGTGGTTTTCCAGCGGGCAAGCGCTCCAAAAAGGGTGTCATAGGGCTGGAGGCTGACGATGGTCCAGCGGAACATATCCGTAGGCATATAGGTAACCAGCTGCTTTTCCCCGCCCAGCACCAAAGAAAACAGCCCGGGTTTTCCCTCCTCCTTCCCCCGGCTTTCCCCGATGGTCTGGGACAAAGCAGGGTCCAGCTCCTGGGGCTTCAAATCTGCTCCGAAAGCGCTGCCATCTTTTCCAATAACAAGCAGCTTGCCGGCCTGCTCCGTGCCGATATCATTCAGCCGCCGGATATTGTCAAATACCCAGTCCGGCTTCACATTCACAATCAGGGCGCTGCTGCCGGGTTTGTAGGCGGTGTTGGACTCATACAGCATATAGCTGAATACATTGTGCTCCGGGTTGGCGGCGGTTTTCAGGCTCATGGGCACCAGCTCCGCCTTGGATACCCGGTCCGGCTGGGACAGGTATTGGCGGAGCTGGGCCGTCAAGGCCGTTTCGTATTGGATATCCAGATTGCCTCCGGCATAAAAGCCGTCAATTCTGGCATTGTAGAGGATGACCGAATCGATATACGTGTTGCTGTTGACCCATTTGTCCAGCTTATACTGCTTGTTGGCTTGCTCGAAGGCATCCAGCGGCGCTCCGTAGAGCATGGCGATGATATCATGGTCCACAAACAGGTTGAAGGCTTGGGTATCGATCATTTTGCCAAGTAGCCCGATATTGGAGTTGACCTGGGAGAGCACCTTCATATTGGCATCATATTGGGTCTCCCTGACGGTTTTCTCCGAATACCGGTACAGGGTCAAGGCGGTGAGGGATAACGTGAGCGTAATCAGGAGCGAAATGGACAGCAGAATCCGCTGCAGATACTTTCTCGAACGGTAGGCAGATAACAGCCTCATCTGACTCCCTCCATTTGGTTAGTATGAACTGACTGGTTAGTGTGAACCGATTATATCACGCTTGCTCCGGTTAGGGTGAGTTTGAAAACTCCGAGAGGAGCTGATTTTGCCAAATTTTTGTTTCAGGCAAGGCACTTTCGTGAAGGCGTACCGGGGGTACGTCAAGCGAAAGTAACGCAGGATGGGACAAAAAGGTGGTGAAAGATGCCCTCAAGCGGGTTTTCAGACACGCCCTAAGCACCAGCCGCCTCCACCCGGAGGGAAACCGGCTCGTGGCCGTGGGTGTACAGGGCAATATGCAGCCCTTCCTGCTCGGTGACAGGAAGGGGGCGACCGTCTGCGAAGATCCGCACAGGCCGGTCAAAGGCTATTTCCCCGCTGGTGCCCGGTGTGCCCGCCGCCTCCCAAAGGGTATAGCCGTCATCCAGCGGCACCAACTCGCTGGTACAGTACACCAGCTCGCCATAAGGCAAGCGCACCAGCGTTGGCATCATACGCGCTGTAAGGGGGGCAATGTACAAAACGGACTGTTGGGGAAAGGTCAAGTATCCGCCCTTCCGCCTCAGCCGGATACGGTCACACCGCTCTGCCCCTGTTGTGTTGACAGCCGTCACCAGTTGGAACCCATCCTTGCTCCGAACCACGGTATGGTAGATGTCGTACTCCGCGTGGACTGCCCGGCCCTCCGCCAGCAGAGGCAGCAGCAGCAGCTTCAGCGACTCCACATTGTCCAATCCGGTAAACTGCGGGGCGAACCCCAGCACCAGCGCCTCTCCGCTGCCGAAGGGATGCCGGTATCCGACGGTTTCGCCTTCGTAGGTTATCAGGCAGCTGCCCGCGCCTGGAAGCTCCAGCGTGTTCAGCTGGTCCGCCGGGATACCGTCCAGCTCCTTCATCCGCATAAAGCGGCGGCCGATGTCCCCGGCTGTTAGCCCGAAGCGGGGGATCTCCCGGCGGAGCCGGAAGCCTGTTGCCTGTGCAAGCAGGGGCAGGTCAAGGCCATCCGGTGTTTGAACGGGAACCTCCGGATAAAAGACCACCTTGCCCCCTTTTTCCCCATGCCGCATCACGTACTCCATCGCCTCTTTCGACAAGGTGCCGTCGTTGGGGATAATCAGGAGCTCCGGAAATCCCGGCTCCCGGTTGGGCATATCCAGATCCATCAGTGCAAACTGGACGTTGCTCATGGTGAGCATCTTGGTGAGAGCCTCGATGCTGTCCACCACCTGCTTGGAACGGTTGGCCGACAGGGTGGAGGCACCGGAGGAGTGATCCTCGAACACGGACAGCTCACTGCCCGCATACTGCGCCAGCAGGTAGAGCTCCTGGGACAGGCCGATCACCGCGTCATAGGCCTTGGCCGTTCCGGCCAGCTCCCGCTCCCACCCGGCGGCAAACCGGTTGAACTCTCCCGTCATCCGGTAGACGGTATTCTCCTCTCCGTAGGCGGATACGGGATCGGCGAACAGATCATAGGCGTCCGTCACATAGGTGCGGCTGAAGCCCTTTTCCCCCGAGGCAAAAATAAAATAATTGTACCCGTCCATCCCGTGCCCCAGCAACGTGCGCAGATGCACCGGATAATTCAGATGGTTGGGCACCTGGTCCAGGGTCATCCAGCCTGCTCCCACCTCGATGGCGATGGCGGGACGGTCCGGGGCCTGCATCTTCAGCGCCTCCAGCCTGAAGACGATTTTGGGAAGTCCGTTGGCATCCATATGGTACCCGTACTTGAGATAGGAGTGGCAGGTGGTGAGAATCTCCTCCCCCTGCTCCTTCATGTACGCGGCGAAAGCGGCATGATTGCCCGGGCCGCGGAAAAAGCCGTTGATGGGCTCATTGTAGGTGTTGGGTACCTGAAGGCCATATTTGCGGCTCCAACGGGCCAGCAGGGCGGCATACCGGTAGACATATTCCGTACGGAACCGCATCCAGTCCAGATAAAGCCGTTTCTTGCCCTGTGCATCCGTTCCCTGCAGCTTGGGATGGATGGCGGCCAGGCCGGCTGCTTTCGTTCCGTATCGCCGGTTCAGCTCCTCCAGGCTGCCGAACCGCTCCAGCAGGCTATGCTGGAACAGCCCTGGCGTGTCTCCGTCACCCAATACCTTTGGGTCATACAAGGAACCCTCCGGATCAAGTCCGGTAAACAGCAGATTCATTTCGTTATCCGGCTGATGGAGAATGATGGGGCCGCCGTTTTCGATGGAAAACCGCTTGAGCAGCGGAATCACCTGAGCATACCAGCACTCCGCCAGCTCCAGGAAACGATCCCCCAGCTGCTGCGGCACATGATTGCCCTGCCCTACCCAAAAGGCGGGACTGCCGTTCGGCTTGGCGCTGACCGTCTCGGGATATTGCCGGTACATCCAGTGCGGATGTCCCCCGTCTACATATTCGGCATTGATGAAGGGGCCGGGTTTGGCTATGACGTACAGGCCCATGGAGGAGGCCAATTCCAGAAAACCCACCACATCCCGCTCGGCAAGGGTTTCTCCGGTAAAGTCGAACCTCCCCTCCTCGGGCTCATGAAAATCCCAGGGGATGTACGTGGCGATGGTGTTCAAATGATTGTCCCGGGCTTTCTCCAGCATGGTCCTCCAGCGGCTCTTGTAAATCCGGAAATAGTGGATCTCTCCGGAACGCAGCAAAACCTCCTTGCCGTCAATCTGGATGGTCCGTCCTTCGATGCGGATATGTCCCATGTTTGCTCCCCCGTTTTGGTCGGTGATGGCCGGTTATGGTCCGGCCGTGCCGTTTTTCTTTATTGTCCTTTATTGGGGCGGGAAGGGGGAAGTGCTGAAGTTCGACAATTGTGCCGGGGAGGTGTGTGATTTTTGCGCATTTGTCCCCAAATAAACCACACGTGGCAAGCTGCATTCCCACCCGTTTTACACCTGAACATGAAATTTCGCATATAAAATGGTTGGGCGAGGCTTAATGGAGGGGTTAAACACGATTTTTCAACTATAAATCAGGTTGTAGGAGCGGAATGGGCCTAATAGATATGAAAAACCGAGTATAAACGGTTATTTCATGATAAAAAGGAATTTTATATATGATTTTTCGAGTTCAGCTCCACTGTTAAAAAACTGCGCAAAAAGCACAGTACCCTAACAGGCAGCAGTCAGCCCACTGGAGGACGTTCTAAAGAAAACAAAAAAAAGCTGACGGATAAACTTTACGTTTCTCCGCCAACTTCGTTATGCCGGGGCTTTGGGAACAGCCCTTTCGAGGTTTAAATGAAAGGTTTCTTAATGTCCTTCCTGCTTATCCAACAGCCGGTACAACACTGCGGCCGCTTCCGCCCGAGTGGCCGTATCCAGCGGCGCAAACCGGTTGCCGGGCTGGCCGTTGATCAATCCGGTCTGCTGGGCTTGAGCCACCGCTTCCTTGGCCCAAGAAGCAATCTCCCCGTTGTCCGCAAATGAGACGGCGCCAGCCTGACTGCTATTTGGAGAATTGGCGGTCTTCCCGTATACTCTCATGATAATTACCGCCATCTCCTGGCGGGTAATGCGGTCCAACGGACGAATGCCCTCCGCTGATCCCTCAAGAATGCCCTCCCGAACGGAGGCGGCAATAATGTTTGCGTACCAGTCACCCGGGTCCACATCCGCAAACCCGCCGGTATAAACCGTGGCCGGCAATCCCAGCAGCCGTGCGGCCATAGCGGCAAATTCCGCCCGTGTCACACTTGCCTCCGGGGAGAAATCCGTCTCCGTTACCCCGTCCAGCATATGTTTGGCCGCCATAACCTGAATGATATCCGTTGCCCAATGGGTGGCGGGAACATCGGCGAAGTTCCGGTTGTAAACAAAAGCCGCATAGGATGTCTGAGCTGATTCCGTCATCTCGAAGGCAATCCCGGTTTTCTCCTTGTTAACCTTACCGCCTGCGTAATCCCACTTTCCACTGCTTTGGTTGTACACGTATAGGCCTGCCTTGCGCCAATCACCCGTTCCCCGAAGCTTGACCGTTGCCTCCAACGGCTGAGCCAGCTTCACGTCCCGGTCTCCAGCTGTAACGGAGATGCTGATCATAGAACTGAGGGCCGCCAGACCGGCCTGCGTTCCCTTAGCCTCCCCGCTGTTGGCAATCATCACCCTAATATTGTCCGTAATTCCATCCAGCTTCAATGAGCCGTGGGGCAGCAAAAGATGAACGTCGCCGCTCTGAATCACCACTGTTTTGCCCGCTTTTTGCAGCTCGGACAAGTCCTTTGCCGGAAGCTCTACTGCCTTGGCAGAGGTTTGGCCCATTGCGCTTACATCGATAACGATGTCCTGTTCCCCCGTGCGGACAAAACTGCTGAGCTTGGCAGAGGAAACGGTCAGGACAGCCGTATCCCCGGAGGTTGCAACTGTTCCAAGCTCATGGCTGATGCTGCCGGTACTGCCGCCAGGACCGGTATAGGTATAATCCGGAGTTCCGGTGTCAACGGGATCGGGTGGTGAAGTGGGCGGAGCCTCCAGACGGAAGCGGATCTCATATACCTTCACTGCACCCCCATGGGCTGTGACGGTGACGCTGGCTGTACCCTCCGGCCCGTCGGCTTGCACAATATCCACCTGTGACCGCGGGTCCAGCGGTACAGCCGTGACCCGCGGAGCGGCGGGGGTACCGAAGGGAAGCACAATAGTATAGACTGTTACCTCCGGTGAAAAATCCGGCACTATCGCTCCGCCCGCCCAGAGCCGCTGCAAATCCGCATTGCCGCCGGGTTCTTCCCATTGGAAGGCAATCCGGTACTCGGCGGATTGCGCCTGGTCGGCGGACATAACGGACACCGTCGCCGTGCCGGGAGCGTAAACCGCCTGAGTCACCGTGACCGCTGCGGAAGGATCAAAGGCGTCCGCCGTCACCTCAGGCGCCGCCACAGTACCATAAGGCAGCAGCACTGTATAGTTGCCCGGCTCGTAAACGAAGCCGGTCACCGTCGACTCTCCTGCCCGCAGATCCTTCAGCGTAACCGCGGAATAATAATCCTTGTAGATCTCGATGCCCTGCAGCATCGGGTCGCCCTTTACGTTCAGCAGCTCCACGGTCAGCTTGCCGTCCTGGACACGGGTGTCATACGGCCCGTACCTGACTGTATGGTTCCTCAGCTCGCTGCCCGCCATGGTGGCGGCCCGGCTGCCCTCCACATTGATATGGAAGGAGCGGTTCCGGTCTGCGGAGGGCTCCATAAACCAGAGGTACACCCGGTAGGTTTGATAGGTGCCTTCAGTTACCGTCTGCTCCAGCTTCAGGGATTGCTTCGAAACGCTTAGATTTGTGTTCATCATATGAGTCAAATCGTAGTCATCTTCGAACGGCAGCGGGAAATTGGCTGTTTTCCCCGCTACCGGCGCTGCCCCGGCCCCCGTCACCCCCGTGAAGCCTTCGGCCTTGGCGGCATTGTAGGACTGCCAATCCCGGCCGTCAATCCTCACTGCCTCCCCGTTCAGATTGATGCCCTTCCAGAAGACCGACCGGTCCGCGTGGGGCCAAACCTGCACGGCCACTCCCGGCGACTCGTTGCCGGAGCCGTCCATATTAACCAGCCGGAGATTAACCGGCAGTCCGTTGACCAAACCTTCCACACGGGCCTTCTGTACTCCGCGCTCGGCCTCAGCCACAACCTCAGTCCCGTTGTAAATCCGCACCTTGAAAATATCGGTGTCCGCCGCATCCTTCCAGGTAATCAGCGCTTCGCCGTCCCCGTTGGATACCGCAGGCTCCAGCACATCACCGGGTGCAACGGAATCCGGCGGCAGGGTAATGGGCTCACCGGAATAGAACACGGTGATTTTGGGCCGCAGCGTTACGCTGGAGTATTGGGAGGAAGCGAAGGTCCGGGTGCCGTTTGCGGTAGAGGGGACATCCTCCAGCAGCACAACGCCGAAATTTTGCTCCGGATGGGCAATCCAATCCCGGGCCGCCGCCGTCACGTCAAAATGATACCACCGCCCCGGCACATAGGAGGTAATGACGTTATCCAAGGCCGTCTCCGAGCCTGTTTCCCAGCTGGGCTTCGTATTCAGGCTCACCCCGGTTATCAGTTCACCGTCCACTACTGTGCCTACCGGATTGCCATCAATGTTGGTGCCGCCTCCGTAGCCGTTGCCCTCCTCCCAGGGGCTGGTGACCCGGTGCACATCCACGGTTTTGAAGTTCTCCGACGAAGCCCGAGTCTGGGTGTGGTACAGCTCAATAAACGCACCCGTTATGGTCCGGTCTGCCGGAATCTGCGTCAGGTCGAAACGGACCAGCGCAAACTTGTCATCTGTCCCCGTCCCGTTATACCGGGCCATCTCAAACTCGGGGTATGCTCCGTTATTATTGCCGACCCCCTGCCAATGGGACATCAGGCTGGCATCCGCCGCCCCGTCATAGCCGTTCATCCCTTCCTGAAGCACCATCTTGTTCCCCGGCAGGTTAGGCATGGGGCCGTCCCCGGGAATTTCCGGCGGTGCAGGGGGCGTAGGCTGCCGCACCGGCAGGCGGATTCCATTTTCGATAAACACGGTATCCGTCCCAAAATCATAATACCGCTGCTCGGGTGTGCTTCCAGGCATCTGGACCTGGTTCTCCCGCACAATGGTATACGCCGCCACAGGACTGTCCAGCTTCACCTGCGTCTGTACGTTGTTATGCTCCATCACGTTATACCGGATATTCGCCTTGGGCGCCGGGAAGAAATTATACCCGCCGGATTCAATATAGAGGGACCGGACCGTATTATCCGTTATGACATTGCCCAGCGCCGCTACGGACCGGGGCGAATCGATGCGCAGCCCGCCGCCGAAGACCATGTACGCCCGGGAGCCCGCAGAATGTTTGATCACATTGTAATAGGACGGGTGGAAGGTGGTCAGGTTCCGGTCGAAGCTGTTAATCACCGTCCCCCCGTTGCCTGCTGTGGGCGAACCTCCGCTGCCCAGCTCAGAGCGGTTGTTGTCAAAAATATTCCCCAACGCCTGCCCGTACATCCGCATATCATTGCCCTTGTTATTGGAGGCGGTGTTGTCCGTCACAATATTCTTGTAGAAGAACCGGCTGATGGCCACACGGGAGGTGGCATCCGGCACAATGGTCCAGCTCCGATCTACCGTTACGGTGTCTGCCGTGTTCCCGGTGATGCGGCGGTATTGGCCCAGCCCCTTGCCCTCTACAACCAGCACATACTCGTCCCTCAGCACATTGGCATCCCACTTCATGCCCTTCACACTGGCGGAGGAAACATCTGCGGCATATACATTGCCGTAATGAAGAATTTTATTGCCATCCCCCGTAAAATCAGTGTCCACATCCACCAGTGCATCAAACAACAGAATCTCCCCGTCATTGGTAGGTGTGGTTTCGTTGCCGATATATTGAGTATCATTGCGGGCAATATAGTTCATCGCCGTGGGCTTGAAGCTGCCCCAGCGGGGGTGCAGGGTAAAGTTAAAGCCCCGGGCGCCGCCGCGTTTGCCGTTATCATCCCGCCCGTCGATCCGGTTATCCGTAAACAGGTTTTGGTACGAATTGGCAAAGTTGGCCGGCGTCCAGGCTTTGCCCAGAAAGGTGTTGCCGGAAATCCGGCTGTTGGACATCTTGTTCAGCGTAATGGCTCCCCCGGATTCAATGATGCTGTCCAGGATTGCGATCCTGCTGAAGCCGGTGTTGCCGCCATCCCCCCAGATGCCGCCGAACATGGATTTTTTGGCCAGTCCGGGATACCAGGTCCGCAGCTCAATATTGCGGATGGTCACATCCTGAAGGCTATCCTTCAGCACGATCCCCCTGTCCACACTGGCACTGCCTTCAATCCGCATATCCTCGATGCCGGAGCCGGAGCCCGCTATGCTGATCATCTCCGGGCCTTCCCCGTTGTCCTTACCCCCGGTGGGACCGGTGTCCAAATACTTCAGAACGGTGGCCTCCGCTCCTTGCCCCTTCAGAGTTACCCCCGCCTTCAGCGTCAGCTTTTGCAGGCCCGTCTCAGGCTTAGCGCCCACAACCAAAGAACCGGAGGCGGTCCCGGTGAAAAATTCCAAATCGGCAATGTAGCCTTTTTTGCCCTCAGCCGGAATATACCGCAGATAGCGGTAAACCCCGGGATTGTTCACCGCCGCCACATTTCCGTTAAAAGAAGGCTTCGCCGGAATCGTGTACAGGTCCGTATACGTTGTGCCGTCCACAGAGCCCTGGAACCGGCCCCCGATCATATCCGCGTCAATGGTGGCATTGGTGGAAGGCCGCGGGAAATAGCGGATGGCCGTTACCTGCCGGGCATTGCCGTCCCCCAGATCGATGCCCACATAGCCGGAGCCTGTGCCGTTATAATCGTAGAAGGTAGCGCTGTTGGAATCGAAGGCGCGGAAATATTCCCGGTCCGTCCCGTAGGAGGGAGTGCCGCCGAAGAGGTCGGCCGGGATCAGCTTAACCAGTCCCGCTGCCGGCGGGGCCTGCTCCTTATCCAGATGGAACACGCCTGCCGGCAGACGCACCGTCCCGCCTCCGGCGGCAGACGCCGCATCAATGGCCGACTGGATGGCCTGTGTGTCATCCACCCCGTCATCCGCCACAGCCCCGTAAGCCGTCACCTCAAAAATACCGGCCGGCGCCGGTGTGTTCACCAGACGAATGTCCGTTTTGCTCCAGCCGTATTCGCCGCCGTGTCCGTTATGCACCCACACCTCGTCATATTGTCCGGCCGCCGCCCCTTCGGGCACCTGGAATACCACCTCATAAGGAGATGCGGAATGAACTGCTACCTCTGAAAGCGCAGACGTAGCTTTGTTCCGCAGCCAAACCCGGCTGTCTCCGGGAAGATTGCCGTTATTCCGGGTCAGATTGGTGCCGATTACCGTCACCTCACGGGACTTCGCCAGATTCAGCACATTGGGATACACATAGAGCACATCCGTTTTGTTGACGAATACCGGCGCGCTGACCCCACCTGCGGGATTTTGCGCATACAGCGCATATTGACCGTAGGGAACCCCTGCCGGAATAACAGCGGATGCGGCGGACGCATCCGTAAATATAGGCTGAATCAGCTGACCCGCCCCGCCGGGCACATCCTGCTCCGTTCTGGGCGAAACAAGCTGGGCAGCCGTATCGGCTCCGGGATCCCGATCCTCCAGAAGCCGCAGACCGATCACCGCCCCCTCCAACCCCTCGCCAATCAGCTGCACGGTGCTGTCTGGCATCACATTCTCCGGTGATGCCTGGACAAGCACCGGAGCGGCTGCCGAAGCGGCTGCCTGCGGGACAGGATAATTGTAAGCGCTTGCCAAAATACCCAGGCTGAGTGCTGCCGCCAACCCTTTGCGAAACCATTTTCCCATTAACCATCAACCTCCCTTTTTGTCATGGCTTACCGTAGTCCAGTCAAACAGAGAATTCCCCCTAACGAATATAGGACTCGTCCGGCCTCCAACGTACCTGCCGCATCCTCTCCTCCATTTTGTCGGAAAGGCTGGTGTTTACGCCAGTTTGCTTCCCGCAGATTTGTCCGCATCCGCTGTATGATTTTTCCGAAAACGTCCCTCGGGAGCCCATAAAAAAGGAATGGCCTGTATAAGCGCCATTCCGGGTATTCCTTTTTTCAGATTTAATCCTCAAAATAATTGATTACGGAAGTAATGCTGATAGCATTCATCTCGTTGGACCAAATTACTCTAAAATCCAGAGCTTTGGCAATATCCCGAAGTTTGAAGTAGTTATTGCCGTTGATGTAATAGGCACCGATACCCAGAGTCTTCCCATTAAGCTGAACCTCGGAGTTGCTGGGAACAGCCTGTTGCTCGCCTACTGCCCCGGATATCTCCAGTTCACCGCCGACAGGAGTATATGCTGTATCAGACTTCACACTGATAGCCTGACTCGCAGTATCATAACCGACTTCAAATTCCTTATTTGTATGGTAAAGAGCCTTAGCCAAGTCGCGAAGTTTAAAATAATTGTTGCCATCAATATTGTATGCTTCTATAGCAATTTCTCTACCATTTACAAACACCTTAGTAGCATTGGAAACCGCGATTGCAGGCTGCAATTCCGGTTTTTTCACCGGCTCTTGGTCTGGCTCGACTGTTGTCAGATCTCCGGTTTGGGTCACTTTCACAAGAAATTTCCCTTTTTTGGCGCCAGGGGCTATGGTATAAGAGACTTCATAAAATCCGCTTTTCTCCAGTACCGCATAATTTCCGGCAGCCATAAGATATTCTCCAGTAAAGCCTTCCGGAAGCTGGGATGTATACGTATAACGACCATCATCTTTTTTGATAGCATAGTCTTTTTTCTTAAAAGCCAATGGCTCCTCTTGACCAAGTTCAAGGTTTCTATCCTTTAGTTTTGCTTTAGGATAGTACGTTATATTCTGAAATCCATAATCTTGCCTACCATCGAAAGAAATGGTAGTGGATTCATCAGCTTTAATATAAAAAACTAACAAATTTCCATTTATTCTCTCACTGTCCACAACGTTTTGCATTTTAATTGACTGATTTTCGGAAATATCAGCAACAGCATTGTGACCATCATCAGCGTAAGCAGCTGTCCAAGAAAAGACAGACATCAACATGAACAGCGCTACAGCAAACGATATTTTCTGAGTACCGACTCTCATTTTTCATCCTCCATACGTAAATTTTTCCACCAACCTCTCCCATCATATAATAAATATATGATCAACTCTATACAAATTCTATTATTTTAGCAGATTGATATCCAAGAAAAAGCCCATTGTGCATACCGACAGGATGGGTCTCTCTCCCCTCATGTGAGCCGACAATCCTAATAATTCTACTCAGTCTGTCCGTTCAGCAGTGTTGGCTGTCCGCTCTAACGGAACTATATGACACTTAGGAGTCAATAGTTGATGATTTTTTGCGCTAACGGAACCCAGAGACGCTTAGCGCGAGAAAGTGGGAGTGATATCCGCCGCCAGCTCCTTTAAGAGCCTCTCCGTTCCGTTAGCGCCGGTTTTCCTGCAATTTTGCCCGCTAAGTGCCGCAGAGTTCCGTTACAGAAAAGCAGTTTTCCTTGACACCCTATAACGGGAAATCCTGCGTTTGTACAAAAAAAGAGGCCCCAAAACCGGGCCTCTTCCTTGTCGTGTTATCGTTATTCCGCTACATAATCAATGGCTGTATCAATGCCGATCATGTTCAGCTTGGCGTCCCAGGTGACGCCGATATTAAAGGCCTTGGCAATGTCCCGGAGTTTGAAGTAGTTGTTGCCGTTAATGTTGTAGGCGCCAAGCTCCAGCTTTTTACCATTGAGCATCAATGCGGAGCTGCTGGGAACAGCCTGTTGGTTTCCGGTCACGCCGGAGGCTTCCAGTTCGCCGCCAACCGCGGTATAAGCGGCTTCTGCTTTCAGGCTGATCGCATTGCTGGCTGCATCAAAACCCACCTCGAATTGTTTGCCGGAGCCATTGACTGCTTTAGCCAAATCACGGAGCTTGAAGTAGTTGTTGCCGTCGATGTTGTACGCCTCAAAAGCAACCTCCTTGCCGTTGACCATTACCTTGGAGGCGGTGGGAACCGCGGCGGCCGGCTTCAGCTCCGGTTTGTTCGCAGGCTCCTGCACAGGCTCTTTAGCAGGTTCCTTCGCAGGCTCTTGGGCCGGTTCCTTCGTTGGCTCCGCTGCCGGCTGTCCGCCTGTTTCATCCGCCCAGGTCAGCTGTACAAAAAAGCTCTTTTTGTCGGCTCCTGGTTTGGCGGCATAAGCGATTTCATAAACGCCGTTCTGCTCCAGAACGGCAAAGTTGCCGGCGGACATAAAGTATTCACCGGATTCCGGAAGCTTAGTCGTATATTTCGGGAAATCATCGTCTGTTTTGACGACATAATACTTCTCCATGAATTCCAACTCTTGGCCTTTGCCCAATTCAAGCTTCCCGTCCTTCAGCACAGCCTCCGGATAAAAGGTGATACCCTGGTAACCATAATCGTCATATCCGTCGAAGAAAATGGAGCTGGACGAGTTAATGTGAATGAGATCTGCAGTTCCATTAACTTTTTCCTTGCCGACCACAGAGTGAATCGTAATCTCCTGATTATCGGAAACGCTTACAACCGTGCTCTCGTCCTCTGCAAAAGCAGGCACCACAGCAAATACTGACATCACTACCGCTACCAACAGGGACAACGACATTCGTTTGGGGCTAAATCTCATTTCTCATCCTCCATACGGTTAAATTTTCCAATCCTTTATTCTCTTCCATTATATAAGAAAAATGTTAACTGATCTATCTATAAAATTCCATTTTGTCTAATCATCCAACATATTTCTACATTTCATCCAACGGAATTCGCCATCTGCAGACAAAAGCAAAAGAGGCGCCTGAATAGGCGCCCCAAATATGCGTAATGCCCAGGTCAAGCTTTCGGCTTTGGCCAGAAAAACCCCCGGAACAGCACTCCCACCACCCCGATGGCGGCAATCACCAGCCCCAGGATGAAGAAGATACGGGCCGGTCCCGCCATTTGTACCATCCCCCCGCCAAGCAGAGGCGCCGCTATCATCACAAAACCCAAAACGGTGCTTTGGATGCCGAATACCCGTCCGGTCATATGCGGCGGCGTTTCCTTCTGCAGGCAATAATGGAAGGTGACCATAAACATGCCGTTCCCAAGTCCCAATACAAACCCCAATGCTAGTACAGGCAGGATAGAGCTGCCCACCGGAAGCAAACCCAGTCCTCCGATTGACGATCCGATGAGCATATATCCCCCGCCCAGCTTCCAGCCATAACCGCCCGGACTATTCCGCTTGCTCAGAATGGTAATGATCAGAACTGCGCCTGCACCCGCAGCCGCCACCATCCAGCCCAGCATAGCCTCCTGGTCCGGGGCGATCATCCGAAACAGACTGGTAAATTGAAAATCCACCAATTGAATGGCCATCGATCCTGCCAAGCCGAACAGCATCGTAAATAACAGCAGCCTGCTGCGAAAAATAAAGCTCCACCCTTCCTTCCACATGGCTTTCAGGGTTTGTTTTTGCGCAGTTGGGTCATCTTCATTCATCCCCGTGTGGGCCTGGGCGGCCTCCGCATTCCGGACGGTAAACAAAAGACCGTAGGAGCCGATCCGGAAGAAAGCACAGAGCAGAATACACCATTGAGGGGACAAAAAGGACAACGCAAGTCCGCCAAGCAGCGGGCCGGCAAGCTTCGAGCCCTGGTTGACGATTCCATTCAGGGAGGTGGCCTGCAGCAGCTGGTCCTCCCTGACCAGACGACGGGTGAGAGCCTGCTGAGCCGGCACATTCATGGTAGAGACTGCCGCACGAAGCGCGATGATCGGAAGCAGCCACGCCATATTCGGCGCCAGCAGGACGAGCAGGGTCAGCACTGCCGTTGTCAGATCACAGATCCGCATGAGCTTCAGCTTGTTCAATTTGTCTGCAGCCACACCTGCGGCGGAGCCCAGCAGAATGCCGGGCAGAGCGACGGCTACGGGAATCAGCGCCAGCATCAGCGGGCTTACCTGCCACCGGTACCCCACCAGCACCTGGATGGCCAATACATCGAACCAATCGCCGAAGGTCGCCGCCGCGTATGCGCTGTATACCCGGACATACACCTTGTTGCGCAGCAGGCTTGCGGCCGGTCTCTCTTGCTGTAGAACCAATGACATCTCGTTTTCCTCCGCATCCCAATAAAATCATGTTCCCCAATGAATGAGGCTATGATCTTATCCTAACGGTGAAATGTCAGAGGAATATCAGAGAAGCCGAGGCCATTACCGCAAGGCTTGCTGCATGGCCGTTTCCAGGGTCTGAAGCAGTCCATTCCCCAAAAACTGTTCAAAAAAAGCTTGGTACAGGCTTTTATATTTGGAACGGAGCTTGTCATCCCCCAGCCTGTCCACATAATGCATAATCCGGTGCAAAGCATGAAGCTGCAGCGGGACGAATCCGCTTTTCTCCAAAATAGCCAGCCCTTCATCCAAATAACGTTCGGCATCCTGATGCTTGCGCTGCCTCAGCTTCCACAATCCCGTAGCAATCCGGAACCCCCCCATTTCCCGCAAATAAGGCTTTTCAACCAATATGGAGGTTTCCAATCGGGCTGCCAGCTGTTCAATCACAGCATCCCCGCTCTCTGCTACGATATGGGCAAACATTAGCGTAATAATCGCATATGGAAGAAAGGTGGAATAGTCCGGGTGTTCGGAAATGAATTGCTCCGTCAGCCTAAGCCGTTCCATAGCCTTCTCTATGTATCCGTCCAAAATGTATAAATCCACTATATTGAGAATTTCAAGCTCCGTGTGATGGTTTACAGGAAGGAGCCCCCGTTCAAGCACCGTCTCGCAGTATGCCATTCTTTGGCCCGAATCGCCGGTATACATATAGAAAAGAAGCAGGAAATAGAAGCGCGACTTCCAGGGATACTCCTCCGTCCGGAGCAGCCATTCCACATCCCCCTGGACAAAATGGAGATAAACCGCATAAAACGGGTCCAGCTCATAACCCAATACATCCTGCTGTCTGGCCAGGATCATCATGGAGCGGCCTTGGCCGTAGGTATGATACTTGCCGAATACATTCCGCATCGCCTGGTTCAAAGCCGGATCACGGGCGGCAGGAACCGTATCGTGCAAGCCTGTTTGTTCCTTCAAAACCAGACTGTAGCCCTGGCCCCGGACCGTCCGGATTTCCAGGCCGTGCAGCACGGACAGCTTCTTCCGAAGCCGGTACACATGGTCATCCACCGTCCGTTCCACGGGATACTCCATGGGCCATACCTGATCCAACAGCTGCTCCCGGCTATAGGCGCGCCCCTGATGCGAATAGAGAAACGCCAGCAGCGCATATTCCTTGGGAAGCAGCCGGATGGTCAGGCCCTCCGCCTCTACCTGGTACTGGACTTCATCAAAGCTCAAATGCATAATTGCACCCAAATTGCTGCCTCATAATCGTTATTCTAGCTCCTTCGCGGCTATCAAAATGTCCCGGATTTCCTCCAATCGATTTCACAGCTACGAATAGAAGGCATGATCCATACTCCATTATATCCAATTTTCACAGAAACGACAGGTCTGTTATTTACCTGCCTTCTTCCGGTTGGCAATATCCAGCCACACGGCAAAAACAAGGATGCTGCCCTTCACCACATACTGCCAGAAGGACTCCAAGCCCATGAGGGACATCCCGTTGTCCAGAGACGTCATGACCAATGCGCCGATGATCGCCCCGGTGATTTTGCCCGAGCCGCCCATTAAGGAGGTGCCCCCGATCACACACGCGGCGATAGCATCCATCTCCGCCATGTTGCCCGCCGAAATGGTAGCCGACGACAGCCGGGAGGTCAGCACAAGAGAAGCAATGGCCCCCAGCAGGCCGCTGAACAAAAAGACAACAAGTGTTTTGGCTTTGATGTTGATACCGGACAGCCGCGCTGCCTCCAGATTGCCGCCGATAGCATAGATGTGACGGCCGAGGGTGGTTCTTGTAGCAATGAAGGAGAAGATCAAGGCCAGTGCAATGACGAAAATAATGGGAAACGGGATGCCCTTATAGCTGTTTACCACCAGCACAAACGCGATGACCAGCAGGCTGGAGCCGGCCATTTTCAACAGATCGATCTGCAAGGGGGCCACCTTGAACCCGTATTTCTGGCGGGAGCTGCGTTTGCGCAGGGTAGACCAGACCATCCCGGCCACCGCCGCTCCGGCTAACAGCCAACCGAAGCCTTTGGCAAAATACGCATTTCCCATCATGGTAAAGTTCGTGTCGGAAATCGAGATGGTCATGGAATGGGTGACACCCATGAGCACACCCCGAAATACCAGCATCCCCCCCAGTGTAACGATAAAAGCGGGAACCGCCTTGTAGGCCACCAGCCAGCCCTGGAACATGCCCAGCACGGCGCCTGCAGCCAGAGTGCCGACAATCACCACACCTGTGGGCAGCCCCCACCAATTGCTCAGGATGGCGGCGATCCCTCCGGTTAGCCCCACAATGGAGCCCACCGACAAATCAATATGTCCGGCCACAATTACCAGCACCATACCGATGGCGAGAATGGCCGTTACCGACATTTGGGTAAACAGATTGGACAGATTCCGGGGTGTCAGGAAGGTATCATTCATCAGGCCGAACATTAGCCAGATCAGAACCAGGGCGCCTACCATGGTATAAGCGCGGACATCCATTTTGCCGAACAGCGGTCTCTTCTTGACAGGTTGGGTGACGGCGGACGGATCGGCCGTTTGAGTTATCGGTTGCATGTTATTTTCCTCCTGTTGCAGCCAGCATAATCGTTTCCTGTGTTGCTTCCCTGTAATCCAGCTCCTGCACAAGCTGCCCTTCGCACATGACAAGAATCCGGTCACTCATGCCAAGCACCTCCGGAAGCTCGGATGAAATCATAAGAATCGCCACCCCTTGCTCGACCAGGCGGTTCATCAGGTTATAAATTTCGTATTTGGCCCCGACGTCAATCCCCCGGGTCGGTTCGTCCATGATCAGGATGGTGGGATTGGACATGAGCCATTTGCCGATGACGACCTTCTGCTGATTGCCGCCGGACAAGGTACCTGCCGGAGTTTCCAGGGAAGCCGTCTTTGTTTTCAGCTCCCGGACGTACTGTTCTCCCCAGCGGATTTCCTCGTTATCGTTAATAATCCCGAAGCGGGACACTCTGCCCATTGTCGCCATGGTGGTATTGGTTTTCACGTCCATCGGCAGGACCAGCCCCTGGCGTTTGCGGTCCTCCGTGACCAAAGCCATTCCTGCTGCTATAGCATCCGCGACACTCCTGATCCGCGCAGGCTTGCCATTGATCCGCACCTCTCCCTCCGCCCTGCCTTCATAAGCTCCGAAGAGACTGGAAACCAGCTCCGTGCGGCCCGCTCCCATCAAACCGGCGATCCCGAGAATTTCCCCGCGGCGCAGCTGGAAGCTGGCATCCCGGATCACCTTCTGATCCGCCTTTTCCTTGTGCCATACTCTGTAATGGTTAACCTCCAGAACAACCTCACCGGGACGGTGGGGGACACGGGGATACCGTTCGGTCAGCTCTCTGCCTACCATCAGGGATACAATCTGGTCGTCATTGGTTTCGTTGCGGTCCAGCGTGGCAATGGTCTGCCCATCCCGCAGGACGGTAATGGAATCCGCCAGCCGGAACACCTCCGGCATCTTGTGGGAGATGTAGATGCAGGATACCCCCTGGGACCGGAGCTGGTTCAGAATCCCCGCCAGAATCTCCACCTCGCTTTCGGTCAAAGCAGCGGTGGGTTCATCGAGAATGAGAATCCGGGTATGCTTGGATAAGGCCTTTGCAATTTCCACCAGCTGCTGCTGTCCGATGCCCAAATTGCCGATTGGGGTATCCGGGCTCATATGCAGGCCGACCCGCTCCAGCCAGTCCGCAGCCGCGCGGTACAGCTGATCCCATTGGATAACCCCCCGTTTGACAGGCTCGGAGCCGAGGAAGATGTTCTCTCCTATGGTCATTTCCTTGACCAGCGCCAGCTCCTGGTGGATGATGGCGATGCCCGCACGCTCCGCATCCGTGATGGAGGCGAAGGTTTTGGGCTCACCGTCCACCTTGATTTCCCCTGTATAGGTGCCCGACGGGTACAAGCCGCTCAGCACCTTCATCAGCGTTGACTTGCCTGCCCCGTTTTCCCCGCACAGGGCATGAATCTCCCCCTGGCGGACCTTCAGGTTTACGCCGCTCAGGGCTTTGACGCCAGGGAATTCTTTGGTGATGTGATTCATCTCTAAGGCATACATGCTCCCAGCCCCTATCTGTAAAATGAGGGACGGCGGATGTCCGCCGCCCCTCCTGTATCGCCGTGCTTCTGTGTGATGCTGCTTCACGCTTAGGATTACGGCTTCGGCCATTGATCCTTCGGCACGTTCTTGTACACATCCTCGAGCTTATGGAAGCCGTCCTTGATGACGGTATCCGCTAGATTGGATTTGTCTACCGCGATGGGGTCCAGCAGAATGGACGGCACATCAATCTTGCCGTTGTTGACCTTTTTGCCCGCGTCGGCAACCTTGCCGTCCTTGGCCAGAGCAACAGCCATCTCCGCCGCCTTGGTGGCGATGGACTTGATCGGCTTGTAAACCGTCATCGTCTGGGTTCCTTCCGCGATCCGCTGGACAGCCGCCAAGTCCGCATCCTGGCCGGATACCGGGATTTTGCCGGCCAGCCCCTGCGCCGCCAGCGCCTGGATGGCGCCGCCGGCAGTACCATCGTTAGCCGCTACCACAGCCTGAATGTTGTTCTTATTCGCCGTCAGCGCATTCTCCATGTTCTTCAGCGCTTCCTCCGGCTTCCAGTCCTTGGAGAACTGGTCGTACACGATCTTGATGTCGCCCTTTTCCTTCAGCGGATTCAGCACCTTCATAGCGCCTTCCTTGAACATATGGGCGTTGTTATCCGTGTCCGCGCCGCCGATATAAACGAAATTCCCTTTGCCAACCTTGGAGGTTACCGCTTGAGCCTGCATTTCACCCACCCGCACATTGTCGAAGGAGATGTAATAATCCACCTCCGAGTTCTTGATCAGCCGGTCGTAGGAGATGACCTTGATGCCTTCTTTGTGCGCCTTGTCCACAATGGGGGCGGTGGCTTCCGCATTATGGGGGATTACCACAAGCACATCCACGCCTTGGGAAATCAGCTGCTCCGCTTGGCTCATCTGGGTGGCGTCATCCCCGTTGGCCGCCAGCACCTTCACTTCACCGCCCATCTCCTTGACCTTGGCAGAGAAGATATCCCGGTCCTTCTGCCAGCGCTCCTCCTTGAGCGTATCCATGGACATGCCGATGATGAGCTTGCCGTCATCCTTCTTGCCTGCCGCAGCCGGTTGGCCGGATGCCCCTGCCGCCGGTGAGGCTGCAGTTGATTTGGTATCATTGCCATTGGTGACGGCGCCGCAGCCTGCCACCGATGCGCCCAGCAGCATCGCCGCCAAGGTGATGCTTGTGCCTTTGCTCCATTTGTTCATGAACGAGATCTCCCCTTTTCGATATCGTCATCGTCGCTTGACGGTTGGTTCCGCTTACACATTCATTGTAGCAAGGGCGGATACCGGGGGAATATGCTGGCGACCTGCACTAATTTGGCTTGCAGCAGCATGGATTCATGATGTTTTGAAAGCGTATACACCTTATTTGCAGAACAAGCACTATTTTGGCGGCTTCCAGCACAAATGCGTTGGTGGTCGCGGGGGCCCGGGGCAGCGGCGGATTGTGTGCTCGGTTTTTCATATGTAAGTGGTCGCTGAAGCCCCAGTTCGGCGGTTTATACTCGGTTTTTCATACATAAATGGCCGCGGGAGCCCCAGTTCGGCGGTTTATACTCGGTTTTTCATATACAGGTAGGCACGTGGGCCCGTGCTCGGTCGCGAAAGGCCTTGTGAAGTAACAAGAATGCCCCCGAGCCAGAACGGCTGCGCGGGAGCATTCCGAAATTTCATTCCGCCCCTTGCTGGCGGTATTCCGTCGGCGTTACGCCGGTGGTTTTTTTGAAGATGCGGCTGAAATAGTTGGGGTCGTTATACCCCACCTCGTAGCAAATCTCCTTGAAGCTCAACTCCCCGTCCGCTAACAGCCTCTTGGCCTCACCAATCCGCAGCCGGGTCAGATAGTCGGTGAAGTTCTCCCCCGTGTACTGCTTGAACACCTTGCTGAAATAATACGGGCTCAGATTCACCGATTCGGCCGTCTGCTCCATGGACACATCGGTTTTGTACCATTGCTCCATATACCTCTTGGCCCGCTCTATCACATGCTGCTGCCGCTGCTCCCGCTCTGCCGACATGGCGGCCAGCAGCCTCTCCACCTGCTCCCCCGCCGCATGCCGCAGCGTCTCCTCCCCCTCTGCCGCGGCCAGCTCCGCCAGCAGCTCCCGGGGCACCCGCACCGGGAGGCGCCGGGCCGCAGACAGAAGCATGGCGCAGACCTCATTGCGGCAGCGGATCATATCGCCCGGCGCAATGGCGAAGAGACTATCCAGAATTTGCCCGATCCGCCAACGCGCCTCCTCGGCCTGCTGCCTCCTCAGGGCCTCTAAAAGGCCCTGCTCCAGCTCAGCGGCCAGCTCCTGCTCCTCCGGCTGACGCATATCCTCGGCATGCCTTATCCGCAGCTGGGCGTCGGACGGCACTGCCGATGCCGATAAGGATGCCGCCCGGTACGAATCCCGGAGCCCGTGAACACCCTCGGAGAGCGGACCAATGCCGATAATGGGAGTCAACCCGAAGCGGTTTTGCACATAATCGAGGAACTCCTCCCCCCGGCGGACAGCCTCTACCCGTTGGGTGAAGCCGGCCCCCCGCTCCGCCACCGGCACCATCACCGCGATTTTATTGCCCAGAAGAGGACTGACCATACAGGCCAGCCGCGATTTGGCATATACTTTGAAGCTGTTGTACAGCTCCTGCCGGACCTGGCGGAAAACCTCCCAGCCCGCCTCACCCAAGGGAAACACCAGCACCATCGCATAACCGGTGCTCCACTGCAGCCCGGCCAGTCCCGTCAAATGGGACAGGTCCGTCTCCAGAACACAATCGGTCATCAGCATCAGGGTCAGCTCATTCTCCACCAACGGGAGCAGCCGGGACAGCTTCTCTCTCAGCACCAGTTCCTCCGCCCGCCGGCTCCGCTCTCCCTCCTTCTCGGTCATCAGGCGGTGCAGCACCTCCAGCAGTTCCTCGCGTTTCGCCGGCTTCAGAATATATTCCTTCACCCCTAAGGAAACAGCCTCCTTGGCATAGGCAAAAAAATCATGCGCTGTCACCAGCACCACCCTGGCCTCCGGCTGGCGCTTGCGGATTTCCCGGATGGCATCCAGCCCCTGAATGCCCGGCATCTTGATATCCATGAAGATAAAATCGGGACGCTCCTCCTCCGCCAGCTGAATGGCCTTGCGGCCGTTCTCCGCATGGACATAGGTGAACATGTCAGGCAGCATACGCCTTGTCATCATCTCCAGGCCTTCCCGCTCCAGCGCCTCGTCGTCCGCGATCATAAGCTTATACATGGCCTTCCTCCCTTCCCGGGGAATGGGTCCGCACAGGCAACTGAAACCGGACCGTCGTCCCTCCGCCCAGGCTGCTTTCAATGTCAATCTGCTCCCCGCCGTCAAAAAATAAATGCAGCCGCTTAAAGACATTGGCCGTCCCCAGCCCGGTAGAGCCCGCTTTACTGTGGAAGGGGGCCGAAACCTCCTCTGTCCAGGAATGGAGCAGCTTTGTCCGCGTCTTGGCGTCCATTCCCGCCCCGTTATCTTTAATTTCGATCAGAACCCGGGAGCCAGATGAGGCAATGCGCAGCATAAGCAAGGCGCCCTCCTCCATATTTTCCACACCGTGTATCAGGGCATTCTCCAGAATCGGCTGCAGAGTCAGACAGGGCACCGCCTGATCCAGCGCCCCCTCGTCAATCTCCGTCTCGAACCGGATCCGCTCCCGGAAGCGGGCTTTTTGGATGGCCATGTATTCGCCTGCATGCTCTACCTCCTCCCGCAGAGTTACGGGATGATTCAGCTTCTGGAGATTATAACGGAGCAGCCGGGAAACGGAGACCGTCAGGTCGCTGGTTTTCTCCGCCCCCTCCAGATAGGCCAGCTTGGCAACGGCATTCAGAGTATTAAACAGGAAGTGGGGATTGATCTGGCTCTGCAGCGTCTTCAGCTCCAATTCCTTGACCAGGCGGTCCTTCTCCATACTTTTGACGTTCTTCTCCATCAGGTCCCGGATATTGTCCAGCATCTGATTGAAGGTCTGGCACAGAATCCCAATCTCGTCTCCCGTATGCATATTGGGCGCCTTGGTATCCCATTTCCCCTTGGAAATCTGCTTGGCGGTCAGCACCAGACGACGGATCGGCCCGCTGATGCTGGAGGACAGCCACAAGGAAATCACTACGCTTAGAATCGCCACCGTAAAAACCAGATACACCCCGATCCGGTTGATCCGTTTGTTGGAGCCCATGATATCCTCGTAGAGCGGCCGGTAATGCTCCAGCTCCAGATCAACCAGCGCCTGCCCGTCCTCGGCAATATACCGGGAGGTCTGCTCTGCCTGAAGATACGCCACCGCCTTGGTTTTGGAATCCAGCTCCATGCTGGTCAGAAGCTCCCATGTCTGATCGAGGAACGTGTCCATCATATTCACATAATTCTCTACCTGGAGGGTGTTGGACACATTCTTCTCCATCTCTCCGATGTTTCGTCTCAGCTCCCGCAGCCCCTTGACATGCCGCTCCAGCTCGGGATAACTCTCGGCATCCAGTTGGATCACATAACGGTTCAGATAACGCATGACCTCCTTGCTCTCCCGGGAAACCTGCTTATAAAGCAGAAGGCGGTCCATCATCACCGAATAGGTCTCCTGGACATTGCGGCTGCTATTGAAGATAAAATAACTGACAAAGCTCAGCAGCAGAGCCAGCAAGGGAATGAAGATGAACATTTTCTTATGGATGCTCATGGAGTTTTACCTCCATCGGCCACCGGCGGGCTGCTGCGGTCCATCACATCTGCGTTGGTATAACGGATATCCTGGAATGGCTTCCCTTCAAAATGGTTCTCCAGCAGCTGTACCGACAGCTCTCCCATCCGGTAGGGCTGCTGAACAACCGTGGCCAAAATCTCCCCGTTGCGAATGGCGTGAATGGTATCCGGCAGATCATCGAAGCCGATAATCTGTATATCCTTACGCTTCAAGCTCCTGGCCGATTGGAGAATACCCAAGGCATCCGTCGCGCTGGTTCCAACCATAACGGTAATTTCCGGGTGGCTCTGCAGCATTTCCGCCGCCTGCTGGATGGCCTCCATCATGGAGATATTGGAGGAGCGGACATCCACAATGGCAAGCTCCGGATATTCCCGAATCACACGTTTGATCCCTTCCAGACGTTGGAGCTGGTTTTCCGCACTTTCGCTGCCGATAATAACGCCGATTTTCCCCGTTCCTTCGGTGGCCTTCACCACCAGCTGTCCCAGCTTCCGTCCCGCCTCCAGATTATCTGTCCCGACAAAGGCCATCCGTTTGCTGTCCGGCGCATCTGTATCCACGGTAACCACCGGTATGCCCCGCTCCACCGCCTTGTTGATGACCGGGTTAAACTTGGCCTGGTTCAGGCCCTGCACGATGATGCCATCCACCCTCGACGCGATGGCCTTCTCCAGCAGCTTCAGCTGCTCCTCCATATTGTTGCGGACTGGTCCGATACATTCGATGGCGATGCGTGCTTTCTCCGCGGCTTTTATGGCTCCTTGCTCCACCAATTGCCAATAAGGATGGCCCTGCTCCTGCTCGATCAGCACAATGTGCCGTTCCTGACCCGAAGGCTGGCTGCCGCCCCGAAGCTGGTCTGTGATCCGGGTAATTTTGATGGTTTCCTGGGCGAAGCTGGTCATAAAATACGAAAAAACAGCCAGCACCACCAGGCTGCCAATCAGCCACTTTTTATCCGTCAAGCTTTTGTCCCCCTCTATTCGCATAAATCAATTGTAAGCGATTACATTTTTAATGGACATACAATGGGCGTTCCACTTAAGTATATAGTACCGAAAAACCTGTGGATACGGGTAAAGGAAGCTAGCATTTTTTTGCCGGTGACTAGCACCAGGACGCAGAAAAAGAAGGTGCTGTCCAAAAAGTCCGTCAAGATGAATAAATATTCGGCAGAAAGGACCGGGAGGAAAAGGGTGGCTTGAGGGCGAGTTTTTTGGCCGCTTTTTACCATAAAATCGAATCAAAAGAAAGCGGACAAAACGTGTTTGAAGCTTCCAAGACAGCCTTTTCCGGGAGGGAGTGTATCTTTCCGAATATTTATTCATTCCATTTGACTTTTTGAACAGCACCCTCCTGTTTAGGCAGTAATTGTTACCCTTGGCAAACGCCTATTCATACTACCGCGATTGAAACCAAGCATCGAACATCATCGTCCGCTTGAATTAGCTGCTCGCGCTTTTGTAATGCCTGAGTCCAAAGCTCCAGAACCATAGTGCAATACAGGTAAAGCAAACCACTGTCAGCAGCCCGTACATGATTCCGGCTGCTCCCAGCTTCCCGGCAATAAATTGGGTAGGCAGGGTTGACATGATCCCATACGGAAGCACGAAGTAAAACAACACCTTGAACGCTCCCTTGAAAAGGGTTCCCGGTACCTTCATGCATAGCTCCAGCAGCTCTTCCAGCCTTGTGATGTTCCCCGCAGAAATAACAAAAAAGGGGATGGTCCGCAGAATTAGCCCCACGTCATACCAGAGAACCGTCATCAGCAGCACCAGCAGCACATACCCCCCCATATTCCAAACCGTCATATCCACTGTTGTCTGTGACAGGCCGTAGCCGATAATTCCCATGCTCAGGAATAGTAAGGGAACGGAGCCGGGATTAATGTTCTCAAAGGTAAGCCGCAGCAAGGGGTTCATAGGTTTGGTCAAATAATGATCCAGATTGCCGTTGGCTATCTTGGCGGGAATACCGTTTATTCCGAAGAAGAACAGGACCATATTGAGCGCATTGATCAGAGAAAAGGTTCCGATAAAAATGTACATTTCCCCTTGCGTCCAGCCTCCTATGGAATCGACTTGCGAGTATATGGAAGAAAAGACCAGAAGCTGCACGAGAAACAGGCTGCCGTCAACAAAGAACGCTCCGAAAAAAGACAGCCGAAATACCATCATGTGGGATAATTTCATTTTGAAAAGAATTAGGATGATACGCAATTGTTTGCCCAGACTCATATCCCCACCCCATCATACCTGATGCGCAGCCGGTTATAGGCCATCCGGTTAATCGGAATAAACAGCAGCACCCACACCGACAGCGAGATAAGCCCTGCCGCGATTTCTTCGTGATTCCTGCCTACAAGCAGCATGGAGGGGAGATAGGTCACGTAATAAAAGGGGAACAAGCGCATCCCCTCTTGTATACCCGGCGGCAGTAAGCTCAAAGGCATCATGGTCCCGGTTATAAAAGCGACCATCATTCCTTTAATCATCAGAAACAAGCCGATATCCTGGAATTTGAAGGTGAGTATGCCAAGCAAAAAGTTCAGCTGAATCATAAATAGCAGGCCCAGAACAAGCATGATTACAGCGGGGACAATTACGGCAGGGTCCGCCGTCAGGACAAGTCTGATCCGGAATATTACTGTCCAAACCAGGGCAGCGGCCAGATTAAACAACATATAGAAAGCAGCCGCCCCCGCAGTTCGCGCGATAAAATTCCCCAATACCTGGGACGGGATGACCATATACTTGGAAAATGACCCGTCGCGGATGCGAGCGGAGATTTCACCGCTGACCCCGTTTGACATATCCAGCTGGGACAGAAAAGAGCTGATGATGTAGTAGCTTAGCATCGTATTGTAGGTAAACCCGGCAACCTCATTTTTTTCCCCAAAAATAGCTCCCCACAGAATGTAAGCGAACAGGATCTTGGTGATGGTAAACAGCATATGAAAAGCAATATCAAACCGCCAAACCAGCTGGGCTTTAAAGATAATTTTGGAAATTTCAACGTATTTCCTCATAGGCATGGCCTTCCACGGTCATTATAAATGCGTTCTACCACATTTCCGATATCTTCTTCCTCAACGGTTACATCACGGATGCTGTAGTGATTCATCAATTCCTTCAGGATGAACTGTGCCCGTTCTTTTCTGACCATAAACGAAAGCATAAACGGATTTTGCTCTATGATGTCCACCTCCTCCTTCAGTGCAACCTCCGTCTCCTCCTCAAAGGCAACGCTGATTTTTTTATGGGTTTGGTACTTTTCAAAAAGAGTCGTTGTATCGCCGTCATACAGCTTCGTACCCGCATTGATGACTACGCATCTTCTGCATAAGCTCAAGATATCCTCCATGTAATGAGAGGTCAACAGCACCGTCGTGCCTTTTTCCGCATTAACTTCTTTCAGAAAGTTGCGGATTTGCTTCTGGGCAACCGCATCCAGCCCGATCGTTGGTTCATCCAGAAACAGGACCTTCGGATTATGAAGCAGGGCCGCTATCAGCTCCATCTTCATCCGCTCACCCAGGGACAGCGTTCTTACTTGCACATTCAGATAGGCTTCCACACCGAACAGCTCCATAAAATAGCTCAGATTCCTGCGGTATTCCTGCTCCGGAATACTGTATAGCTCCTTGAACAGCAGAAACGTATCGGCCGCGGACAGCTCGAAGAACAGCTGGCTTTTTTGGCCCATGACCACGGCATACTGGCGCTTTAGCTCATTCTCCAGCGTGTTTGGGTAGAAGCCCAGCACGGACAATTCACCTGATGTTTTGGCAATAATACCGGTCAGCATTTTGATCAGGGTTGTTTTTCCGGCGCCATTGGGACCGATCAATCCTACAAACTCTCCTTGTTGTACTTCAAGATTGAAGTCGGACACTGCGGTTTTTTCAATATACCGGCGATGGAAAAGGCTTTTTACGCTTCCAAGCAAACCTTCCTCCTTTTCAAAGCGGCGGTAGGATTTCGTGAGATGGGCAGTTTGAATGATCATGAATCCTGATCCTCCTTATACGTGACAGTCAATCCCGGCTGATGCCCTTTTTCCATCCGGTGCCTTGCTTTACGGTTCTCCACCGTGTCGAACACAATGGAAAAATCGTAGTCCTCGGGATACAGCTCGGTTGCCGGAACAAGCAGCTTTACCCTCTTGTGTCTGATGAACTGCTTCTTTCCCTTGATTTGCACGCCGAGCATTCCGTTTTCATCCGAACGTTTAAAAATAATCCCGACTTCCTTTTGCGGATAAACCGTTACACTGTCCCCGATCTGAAACTTCTGCCCGCCATGCTGCACCGTTTTGGGAGGTGCATCCTTCTTCAGCCGGGGAGCCGCCGGCCTTACGTGCTTCGCATTCTTAGTGGTGTCCGTGTCAAAATGATGCGCTTCCTCCGGCAGGGGCGTTCCATTCGGCTTGTAGGCTTCCGCATACGCTCGCTTCAGCATATGGGGCGGAAAGCCAAGACGCTCAGCGATGTGCAAGGCGCAGCTTTCGCCGGCTTCTCCGATGCTCAGGCTGTACAGCGGCTTCAAGGTATCCCTGTCGAATTCCATTCTGGCGTTGATCAGCCCTTTGGATTGCATGGCAAATTCCTTGACCTGAGGATAGTGGGTCGTAGCTACAAACAGGCAGTTCTTGCGCCTGAGCTCATCCAGAATGGCGATAGCCAGCCCCATTCCCTCGGCAGGATCGGTGCCGGAGCCCAATTCGTCAAGAAGCACCAACGTTTCATCTGTTGTCTGCTCCAGAATTTGGATGATGCCTGTCAAGTGGGCAGAAAAAGTGGACAGATTCTCCGCGATGCTTTGACCATCCCCAATATCGCATAAAACAGCATTGTTCATGCAAAAGGAGGTTCCTTCAGCCGCGGGAACATGCAAACCGCTTTGAGCCATAAGCGACAATAACCCTACCGTTTTCAGGGCAACGGTTTTGCCGCCGGTGTTGGGCCCGGTCACGACGATTCCTTGATATTCGCCGCCTAACTGAAAATCCAGGGGTATGCAGGATTCCTGCTTCAGCAGCGGATGGCGGCCCTGCCGGATGATGATCCGCCGGTCGGTTGTCAGCGGCACGGGAATCGCCTGCATCTGCGTAGAGAGCTTGGCTTTGGCAAAAATGAAATCCAGGGTTTCCATATGCTCCCTGTTCTGCTCGATTTCTGCGACTTGCTCTTCAACCAGTGCCGTAAGGGCACAGAGGACTTTTCTGATCTCATCCTCCTCCTCCAGCTGCAAAACGGTTATTTCATCCTGCAGCCTCCTGACGGATGCAGGCTCAATGAAGTATGTGCTGCCCGTGCCCGAGGCTTCGATAACCGTTCCATTCACCTGATTTTTGTATTCCTTCCTCACCGGAAGCACAAACCTGCCTGAACGGGTGGTGACGTATCCGTCGGCGAACCAGGCTTTATTACTGCGGAGAATATCGGCTAGCTTGGTTTTTACGGCTGCGGCGGCATTCTCCAGCTTTCGGCGGACTTGATGCAGGGCCGGGGACGCACTGCTGTCAACGATGCCATTGCGGATGGAGCGTTCAATCTCCTCTTGGAGTCCGTTCAATTCATGGAGCGAACCCCCGTAGAAGGCGATATCCACGTTTAGGAACTCCGACTTTCTCAGATAGCCCTTCATCCGTTTACATGAGCTCAAAAACTGCGAGACGTTTACTAGCTGTTCAGGAAAAAGCATTGCTCCCTGGCGTACCGTGCTTAACACCGGGTCAAGCTCCTTCATCAGCGCAAGGGGAGGATTGCCGACAGCGTCCAGCATTTTCCTCGCTTCCGTTGTTTCGTGCATCTGGTTTCTGCATTGGCTTTCGTTTAAGGACGGCTGCAGCGCCAGCAGCTTCTCTCTGGCCCCTTCCGACATGGCCAATTCGGCAAGACGTGCAAGTACCGTATGAAACTCCAGTGTATAATTCTGATTCATTGAACAAACCTCCCTTGGATGTTGAGACGCAAAAAATCCGCACGAGAGGCTGCCCCGGCTCCCAGATCAGATCTGAAAGCAGGCAGAATACTCCTGCGGGCGCATCAACCAGACATACCACCGGTAGGCGGTTTGAGGTTGGGAGATGTAACAATTTGAAGAAATACTAAAAAGAGCGCAACGGAAAAAGCCCATCGCACTCCGCAAAATCCCGGAAAAAACCACATTCCGGTCAATATGCTGTATAACTCAAATGGTTATCACGGAGTATTCTGTAAGGCGTCATTTCAAAAACGCGGCAAGCCGTACGCTTGAGCGTTCTTGGAAAGGCAGACTGAAACAAAGCAGGCGCTATCCTGCTTCTCCCCAGGCAAGCCTCTCTCAACTATTCAGTTGAAAATCACCATTACAGAAGATACCGACATGAAAACCATCCTTTCAAACTGTATTTGATCCTCATCATATAGGAGAGCCTTGGAAAAGTCAATCCACGGCAAATTCATTTGCTCAAAACGGGCTGATGCCCCATTTTCCCAGCATTTGATATAGCCGGTTCACCGGCAGCCCCATTACGCTGAAGAAATCCCCTGCAATTTTCTCAATAAACAACGCGCCCATTCCTTGCACACCGTATGCCCCGGCCTTGTCCATCGGCTCGCCAGTACGGATATACGACCAAATTTCCTCTTCAGTCATCGGGCTGAAGGTGACTTGGCTGACTGTATGACTTACAGCCGGAGGGTTATCCTTCAAACCGCCGCCGGGTAGACAAGCTACGCCGGTGTACACCTCATGCCTGCGCCCCTGGAGGCTGGAGAGCATCCGGAATGCATCCTCCTCATCAACGGGTTTGCCCAATACCTTGCCATCCACCACCACAATGGTATCGGAGCCCACAACCACCCAGGATTCAGACGCAGGGTCAACCCCCATCCCATCTGCAGCAAGGCTTTCTTCCGTAGCTCTTGCCTTGCGCAGGGACAGCTCCTCCACAATTTTGGCAGGCTCCCAATCCTCCGGCACGGATTCATCTGCATGGCTTGCCCGCACGATCACCGGGAGCTGCAAAAGCCCGATCAATTCCTGTCTTCTTGGCGAGGAAGAAGCCAGCACCAGCGCCAAACCGTTATGTTGCACCATTTTACCCACTCCTGTCATCTCTCTTGGTCAGAATTACAGCTTCCTATAAAGCCAGACGGCCGCGGCCAGGCCCATCAGGCTGAGGATATTAAGCTTAATTTGGATCGAAATGTTGTATTTAATGAAATTCAAATCCGCCGCCGGGTCCCAGCTCACACTGGTTGTCCGCAGGAAAAACGCCGCGGCATCCACCGGTTCCAGCAATCCGGATACAATGCTTGCCGCCACTAAACCCAACAGCAGGAACAGCACAAGGGTCAATCCGTTCTTCTTCATCCGAAACACTCCGTCCGAGGGATAGTTATCCTTCCCTATTCTATAGAAAAAGCGGAACGGCGTCTATTCGGGATTCCACGAAATGTTGGGCGAAACAAGCCGCTTTGTCGACACTTTGTGCCAATTTGCAACTTTTTCCTCTTATCAACCGGTTCCCGGCCTAGTAATATAGAGGTTGGGAGGTGGGCCGGATTGCTCATGGGTACAAAAAAAATGATTACAGGCCTTCTTATCCTGGTTTTCGCGGTAGCGCAACCAGCCCCGGCTTGGGCCGGAGCGGCTAAGATTGTTCTTGACGCCGGACATGGCGGCTCTGATCCTGGAGCGGTGGGCGTCAACGGCTTGTATGAGAAAACGGTTAACTTCGATGTTGTGAATCGCGTCAAGGCGATTCTGGAAGGCCGCGGTTATGAGGTCGCTCTCACCCGGGATTCGGATATTTACTTGTCCCTGGCGCAGCGGGTGGCCATAACCAACAGCCTGGCTCCGGATTTGTTCGTATCGGTGCATGCCAATGCCCATACCAACCCATCCATTAACGGCAGTTTGGTGCTCTATTACGATAAAGATTACCCGCAAGCGGATTATCCGCCCAGCGATGCCATGGCGGCGCTTACGCCGGAGAGCAAACGGCTGGCGCAGCTGGTGCAGGATGCAATGGTGAAAAGCGCCGGCACCGTGGACCGGGGATTAGTTCCCTCTGCGGTTTATGTGGCCCGGATGGGTTCGGTTCCAAGTATCCTCGTGGAAACCGCCTTCTTGTCCAATGCAGGAGATGCCGCCAATTTAGCGGATGCCGACTTCCGGCAGAAGCTGGCCGCGGGCATTGCCGTGGGCATTGAGGCTTACAAGCCCTTGGAAAAGCCAGGTGCCTTTGCCGATGTTTCCTTATCCCACTGGGCCAATGAGGCTATCCTCAAATTGAAGAACAAGGGCATATTGGAGGGCGAAGCCGGTAAATACTACCCGGAGCGGGCTTTGACCCGGGCGGAGTTCGTGACCATGCTGGAGCGGCAATTTTCGCTGCCAGAGCCTGCTGCGGCCGGGGGAACCACCCCAGGCAACGCCACTGTAACTGGGAGCACATACGGCGGCGGTTCAGGTGGAAGCCAGGGTACGTCGGCTGCTGCGGTGAAATTCAAGGACCTGCCCGCCAGCCACTGGGCCTATGCCGTAATGCAAAAGGCCGCCTCCACCGGCATCCTGTCCGGTTATGAGGACGGCACCATCCGGCCGGACAAACCCTTGACCCGCGGGGAAGCGGCGGCGCTGATCGACCGGGTGATCTGGCCGGGCAGCAGCCAGAAGGCCACCGCCACTGTCTTCAAGGATGTGCCGCTGTCCTTGTGGTCAGCCGCTTCAATTAACAGGCTCAAGGACAAAGGCATTGTGGAGGGCGCCACCGCCACCACCTTCGCTCCTGAACGGAGTATGACCCGGGCAGAAATGGCCGCTTTGTTGTCGCGGCTGATCCGGTGACGGTGACGCTACCGCTGTAACGGAACCAAGAGGCGCTTAGAGGCTGAAATAGGCCCAAATTGAAAAATAACGGAACTCTCAGGCTCTTAGAGGACAAAATAGCTGCCGCTCGGCTGCATGTTGTCTTCTAAGAGCTTTTAAGTTCCGTTATAAATCGGCTGGATCGTTTCCCGGCAGCTAAGCGCTTCTCTGTTCCGTTACAGGCTCAAGGCTCTACTGGCCGCAGGGGCGGTGACCCTAGCCCAGCCCAGCCTAGCCAAGCCCCGGAGCCATCAGCTTTGACCGATTTTAGTGAGGAGCTCCTTCTCGGCGATGACGAACTGCATGGTGTAGGTTTGGGCCTGCCACAGCATGGCTGTGGACGGGTTCTTTTTGTATTCGTCCAAGGAGGTTTTGGCGGAATTCAAGGCGTTGTTCATCCGCTGGAGGACGGCTTTGTTCTCCTCTCCCCCCTCTTGGGCAACGGTGGACGACAGCTGGGACCAGGCGGTATGGGCGGTGGCGATAGATTGCATAGTGGAAGCATCCGGTGCTCCCGGAATGCTTCCCGCCTCCAGATTCATCACCGTCAGGCGGTTGATGGATTCCACCAGCTTGTCGGACTGCTGGAGGTAGGATTTCAGCGTTTCCCCGTTGCCGTTCCAACGGACCTTGCTGACAGCCGGAACCGCATAAGCCTTCACGTAAATGTCCAGCTTGCTTTTTTCCTTGAGCTGATTACCCAGGGTCACGGCGCTTTCCTTATCGGCTGCCATGCCTGCGAATACATAATATTTGTCTGTTTGTTCACTGGCTGCGGCCAAACCTTTTTTCAGCAAATCGCTTTTAGCCTGATCCGCACCCTGTTGGGCGGAGAAGGTTCCGTTTTGGAGCAGCGAGTAGGTTTTGCCTGCATATGACATGGCGATCTCCTTGCCGGAGGAAGTCGCTGCTCCGGCCCCTGCCGCTGTGCCGCCGGCGGCATTCTGGACGTTTCCGTTTACCGGCAGCGCATTCTGCCCTTGGCCGGCCGGATTTTGGGCCGTCTGGGCAGTGCTGCCTCCGCTTGTATCGTCCGGGCCGTTGAACAGGGACAGCGCCAGGAAACCCAGCATCACCCCGGTCACCGCTGCTCCGGCAATAGCTGCGGTGATTTTCAGCCACGGGGTGCGGTTATGGCGCACATACCGGGGACCGCTGACCTCCGGCCCATCCCAGGCCGGGCCGCCCCAGGTAGGGCCATCGGGATCATTGCGGTCCTCGGCCTCCTGGTCCCAACGAACTGTCCGGCGCCGCACATAAGGGCCTTCCGGCTGACCGTCCCCCTCAAACCCGGGGGTGCCGTCCTCCCGCAGCCATTCCTCATCCGCAGGCAGATTCGCCGTTTCGCGCAGCTGCTGCTCCCGGTAGCCGCGGCTGTCTTCGGCACTAGTCCGGCCCTCCGGCCTTCTGTAGCGGTAGCCGTCAGGCCGCCCCGAAATGGGATCCCCCATAGGACGGCGGCCTTCCCGTTCGTTGGACTCCCGGATCATGTCCTCGATCCGCTGGGTTTCCGCATCGAATGGGCTGCTCCACGCGCCAAAATCCGTCGTATACTGGTTCAGGCTCTGATAATCCCGGATTTCCCGCTGCTGGGAGGGACCACGGGAGCCCTTCTGCTGCCAATAGTCCTCCTGGCTTCCGGAAGCGTCCTCTTGCTCCGGCCCCTTCTGCTCCTCCACCACCTGGTACTCCTCCTGGAACAAAGGAATCACTCTGTTGGGCTCGCGTCCGTTCCCGGCATCATTCACTCCGTCATTCCGCTTGTCCTTATCCCCGTCAAAACGGTATGTGATTCTTGCTTTATTCATCCGTATCTCTCCTTGTCCAACTCATCGATAGTTTACTTTATGATAGAGATGGAAGAGTTAGAACAGGGAAGTCCAGGTTGTAGGACAAAAATGCCCCGGACCGCCTCTCCATGGAGGGATTCCGGGGCTGCTCATTATATTACCTTATTCCTCGCCGTACCTAGCCCGCAGATCCTTGGCCAACCGGTCGGCTACCTTCCAGATGTCGCCTGCACCCATCGTGATGACCAAATCACCGCTGGTTACCGTACTCTGCAAATAGTCGAACACATCATCCTTGGTGGGCAGATGGCGCACCTGCGGATTGCTGTTCTCCCGGATCAGGCCTGCCAGCCGGGCGGAGCTGATGCCTTCGATCTGCTGCTCTCCCGCCGGGCTGTAGATATCCGTCAGCACCACCTCATCGGCTTCCGGGAACGCCCTGCTGAACTGGTCCAGCAGGAAAAAGGTCCGGGTGTAGCGCTGGGGCTGGAAGACGGCCACAATCCGTTTGCCCGTTGCTCTGGCTGCGCTGATGGTGGCTTCAATCTCGGTGGGATGGTGGGCATAATCATCAATGACCAGGATGCCACCCGACTCCCCCATCACCTGGAACCGGCGTTTGGCGCCGCGGAAGTCCACAATGGCCTCTGCGATCTGGCTGAAGCTTAAGCCAGCATCCAGGCAGACAATCAGGGTCGCCAGAGCGTTGTACACATTGTGCTTGCCGGGGACGGACAGCCTCATGGTCCCCAGAATCTCGTCTTTATGATGAACCGTGAACTGGACCCTGCGGTCACCCAGAATCAGGTCATGGGCGGAATAATCCGCTCCTTTCCCAAGCCCGTAGGTAACGGCCTTGCCGCCCAGCTCAGGAAGCATGGCTTCGATATAAGGATCGTCGGCGCATACCACCGCCTTGCCGTCCGATTTGACTTGGCTCAGGAAACGGGCATAAGCGCTTTTAAGCTTTTCGAAATCCCCGTCGTAATGCTCCAGATGATCCGCTTCAATGTTGGTGACCACGCCCAGGTAGGGGTGGTACTGCAGGAAGGTGCCGTCGCTTTCATCCGCTTCGGCCACTACATAGTCGCCCTTGCCCGCCTTGGCGTTGCTGCCAAGATTAAGGATTTCGCCCCCGATAATATACGTCGGATCCGTTCCGCACTGCTCCAGCACCAGCGAAATCATGGAGGAGGTGGTGGTTTTGCCGTGGGCGCCTGCAACCGCAACGCCCTTCTTGGTATTCAACAGCCGGGCCAGCATCTCCGAGCGGTGGATAACGGGAATATTCAGCTCTTCCGCACGTTTGATCTCCACATTATCCTTGGACAGCGCGGTGGAATACACGACCAGGTCGGCCCCTTGCACATGCTCGGCTTCGTGGCCGATGAACACGTCGGCTCCCTTTTTGGCCAGCTTCTCGGTCAATTCCTGCTGCGCCAGGTCGGACCCCGACACATGGAAGCCCATTTCCAGCATAACTTTGGCGATGGCGCTCATCCCATAACCGCCAATTCCTATAAAATGAACGTGCTCCGAAGTGTTCACGCGCGTCTCACCAGCCCTTTTCAGAATCGGTATGATACAACATCCAGGTCCGAACGTCAGATATTAAGTACAATGTGCCCGATACAACCGCCAGGTCCCCGGGCGAAGTGAGAGCGGTAAGCCGCTCCAGCGCTTTTTTCCAGTCGGGCTCTATGATGATGGCAGGCTGCGGGGAGAGGCGGGACGCCAAAGGCATGGCAAGCTCCGCCAGCTTGGCGGCATCCAGTTTTTTATGGAAATCCGGTTCCGTAAAGATCACAGTGTCTGCTATAGGCAGTATATGCTCCAGATAGCCCGTATGATTCTTGGTGGAAATCATGCCCATCATCAGATGAAGCTTCTGCCGGGCGTAGGCGGGTCCCTCCAGTGCCCGGGCAAGACTCTCCGCTCCTTCCGGATTATGGGCGCCGTCCAGGAGAACCCGGGGATTGGCGGAAATCAGCTCCAGCCGTCCGGGCCAGCGTGCCTCCGCAAAACCGGCATACAAGGAATCCTCCTCCAGCACCAGTGCCTGATACTGCCGCAGAACCTCAATCACCATCATTGCTACCGAAGCGTTCTTCAACTGATGGGGGCCATTCAGCCCCACAACCAGATTGTCGTACCGGCAAAAGGGACCGTTCCAGTGAATGCTTTGCCGGTTCAACTCCTCCGACTTCACCTCATAAGAAAACTGCCGCCCTAGTTCATACAAAGGCGCCTGCAGCTCCTTCGTTTTGGCGCGGATCACCTCCAGCACGGGTGGCTGATCGCAGGCCGTCACCACCGGCACTCCGGATTTGATAATCCCCGCCTTCTCCTCCGCCACCTTGGCCAGTGTGTCACCCAGAATTTCCATATGATCATGCCCTACATTGGTAATGACACATATCACCGGAGTGACGATATTGGTGGAATCCAGCCTTCCCCCAAGCCCGGTTTCCCAAACCACATAATCCGGGTAGGTTACGGTGCCGTAATACATCAAAGCCAGAGCCGTGGAAACCTCGAACATCGTGGGGGATTCCAGCTCTGTAGCAGCGATTTCCTCCACAAGAGGCTTCAGCCGGCGGCAGAGGCGCAGCAGTTCCTCCTCCGGTATATCCAATCCGTTGTATTGGATCCGGTTGGTATACTTTTCGATATAAGGGGAGGTAAAGGTGCCTACATCATAGCCGTTAGCCAACAGCACCTTAGTCAGATAGGCGCAGGTGGAGCCCTTGCCGTTGGTGCCCGCCACATGAATAAACTTCAGTCTGCGCTCCGGGTGGTCCAGCATGTCCATCAGCCGCTCCATACGCTTCAGCCCGGGTTTCATCCCCAGGGATACCAGCCCGGTGATCCATTCCACCGCTTCCCGGTAATCCCCCAGCCCGGCTTCCGCGAACTCCGTATGCTCTCCCGTCTCCGGCTTTCCGCTGTGTTCCCGGTCCAAATCATTCCTATTGTCGATCCGATTCTCATGTACCATGAGCTCATCCCTTATCACTATATGATCGGCTGTCCCTTCGGATACAGCCATCTGTCACGCTTGCGACGGATAATTGGCGAAAATTAGAAAAAGCTCCAGGGCGGATATATATTCACTGGACAACATTCACTACCGGGATAGGCTTGTCTTGGAAGCTCAAACACGTTTTGTCGGCCTCAAGCCAACCTATCCCTCTCGTTCATGTTTGCGGATATATATTCATTCTTTATCGCACAAGCGAGCCAGCGCCTTCATAAAGACGCTGACTCTGCTATGTCCGTTGCTTCAATTAACCCTTCAGCTCCGCCAGGCGGGCTGCCACAATTTCACGTTTGGAGGAATAGTCGGCCATCTTGGCCTTCTCTTCCTCAATTACCTTGGCCGGAGCCTTGGCGACAAAACCTTCATTGGCCAGCTTCTTCTCGACACGCTCCACCTCGCTGTTGAGGCTCTGGATTTCCTTCTCCAGACGGGCAATTTCCTGGGCAATATCAATCAGACCTGCCAGAGGCAGATACAGCTCGGCTCCTGTTACCACAGCAGTCATGGCCTTGGCCGGCGCTTCCAGTGCGGTGTTCACTTCAAGCAGCGAGGTGCCGCAGAAGCGCTTCAGGTATTCCGTGTTCCGCTCCAAGGCCGCTTGGGCTTGGGTGTCTGCGGGCTTCAGCAGCAGCTCGATTTTTTTGGACATGGGCACATTCACTTCCGCCCGGATATTCCGCACCGAACGGATAATATCCATCAGGAAAGCCATCTCGCCAACAGCCTCCGGCGCTTCCAAGGCAGGGTTGTATTGCGGCCAATCGGACAGCATGATGGTCTCGCCTTCATGGGGCAGATGCTGCCAGATCTCTTCGCTGATAAACGGCATAAACGGATGGATCAGGCGCAGCGTCCGGTCCAGCACATACGCGAGAACCGCCTGGGTGCTAGTCTTGGCTTCCACATCGGTGCCGTAGAGGGACAGCTTGGCGAACTCAATGTACCAGTCGCACAGGTCATCCCAGATAAAGTTATACAAAAGCCGGCCGGTTTCGCCGAATTCGTATTGATCCATCAGACGGGTAACATCCCGTACAGTCTCGTTCAGACGGTGAAGAACCCAACGGTCGGAGGTAGACAGCTTCCGGTTCAGGTGAACATCCGCAAGCTCCACACCCTCCAGATTCATCAGTGCAAAGCGGGAGGCATTCCAGATCTTGTTGGCAAAATTGCGGATTTGCTCCACCCGTTCCCACCGGAAACGAAGGTCCTGGCCTTGCGTGCTGCTGGTGGAAATCATGAAGCGCATGGCGTCCGCGCCGTACTTCTCGATAACCTCCAACGGGTCCACACCGTTGCCCAGGGACTTGGACATCTTGCGTCCTTCCGAATCCCGCACCAAACCGTGAATCAGCACATCCTTGAAGGGGATTTCATCGGTGAATTCCAATCCCATGAAGATCATCCGGGACACCCAGAACGGAATAATGTCGTAACCCGTAACCAGCACGCTGGTGGGATAGTACCGCTTCAGATCATCGGTAGCTTCCGGCCAGCCCAGTGTGGAGAACGGCCACAGCCCGGAGCTGAACCAGGTATCCAGCACATCCTCGTCCTGGCGGATTTGGGCGCTTCCGCACTTGGCGCAAGCCGTCACTTCTTCTTCGGAAACATGCAGCTCGCCGCAAGCCTCACAATAGTAGGCGGGAATCCGGTGGCCCCACCACAGCTGGCGCGAAATACACCAATCGCGGACATTTTCGATCCATTGCATATACGTCCGTTCAAAACGCTCCGTCACAAAATGGGTGCCCTTACCGCTCTTCTGGGCGGCAATCGCCCGCTCCGCCAACGGCTTCATGGACACGAACCATTGCGTGGACAGGTACGGCTCAATAACAGCGCCGCTGCGTTCGCTGTGGCCCACCTGATGCAGATGGTCCTCAATCTTTACCAGCACACCTTGCTCCTTCAGATCGGCAACCAGTTGCTTGCGGCATTCGAAACGGTCCTGCCCGTTGTATTTGCCAGCATTTTCGTTCATGGTGCCGGTTTCGTCCATAACCAGGACTTGAGGCAGATTATGGCGTCTGCCTACTTCGAAGTCGTTGGGGTCGTGGGCGGGGGTAATCTTAACCGCACCGCTGCCGAACTCTTTTTCCACATAGTCGTCTGCAATCACCGGAATTTCCCGGCCCACAATTGGAAGCACCAATGTCTTGCCGATCAGATGGGCGTAGCGCTCATCCTTGGGGTTGACGGCTACCGCCGTATCGCCCAGCATGGTCTCCGGACGGGTGGTGGCCACAATGATGCTGCCGCTGCCGTCCTTCAAGGGATACTCCAGGTGATACAGATGCCCCTGCACTTCCTTATATTCCACTTCAATATCCGACAAGGCCGTACGGGCTGCCGGGTCCCAGTTGATGATATATTTGCCCCGGTAAATCAGGCCCTTCTCATACAGCTTGACGAACACCTGGCGGACTGCCTTGTTCAGGCCCTCATCCAGGGTAAACCGCTCCCGGGAATAATCCAGCGCCAGACCCATTTTGGCCCATTGGTCGCGGATAATGTCGTTATAGTGCCCTTTCCACTCCCACACCTTCTCCAGGAACTTCTCCCGGCCCAGATCATAGCGGGTAATCCCTTCGGCACGGAGCTTCTGCTCCACCTTGGTTTGGGTCGCGATTCCGGCATGGTCCGAACCCGGCAGCCACAGGGTGTCGTAGCCCTGCATCCGCTTCATCCGGGTGAGAATATCCTGCAGGGTAAAATCCAGCGCATGCCCGATATGCAGCATTCCCGTTACATTCGGGGGCGGGATCACGATAGTGAAGGTTTCCTTGTCCGGACGTTTGCCCGCTTCGAAATACCCGTTTTGCTTCCAATATTCATACCACTTGGTTTCCGCTTCCTTCGGATCGTATGTGGTCGGCATGCCGCCGGCCGCTTTGGACGTGTCGGCTGCGGCTGTTTCCAGCGCTTCTTCATGCAGTTCTGCCATGTGAATCCCCTCCGCCATTTCATTCAAATTGAGTTCAAGCCAACAAAAAAAGCCCTCCGTCCTCATCAAAGGACGAAAGGCTAACGCTTCCGTGGTACCACCTTCATTCCGCGGCACAACCATAAGGGTACGCCTGCGGCACTCAATAAACGGATAACGGCCGTCTGCCGGCAAATTGTACACGGCACCCTCTCGGGTCCCTCCAATCTGCAGCTCCGGGGCGACTTCGTGGATGCTTGCTCCTACGCGGAACCTTGCAGCCGTTACCGGCTCCGCTCTCTGTGAAGGAAAATCCGTCTACTACTCCCCATCCAAGCTTGTATGGAAAATTTATATATTCTATGATATACGACTGCCGCACGTGAGTCAACAGGCAGGCTTACGTTTAGTATGGGCAAGTTGTGAAGGTTGTATGCACAGGAAGTTCCCCAATCGGGGAGCATATGGTAAAATATTCATATCATACGCGGAATGGTGGATAGCGTGATTATGCTGCAGCAGAAGGGGCTTCCGGAAGAACGGGCGATTATCGACGATACAGTCATTAGACGGGTCAAACACTATATTGCCGGCAAACATCCCGGGTTCACTGCAGAGCAGCAGGAGGATGTGTTCTCCAATGCCATTCATCGGATCATCGATGTCCAGCTGCCGGAATTTGAGGAGAGCACCCGGGTCATACTCCGTCAGAGGCTGCTGGCACGTTTGAATCAGGAGGGGGCAGCGCCACTTTTGACCCAGGATGTGCTGGAGGCTTGCCTGCTGCTGGAGCTGGAGGAGCCTGCTCTTGCGCAGCTTGAGGTGTGGATGGGCAAACATGAATTAGCCGCCGGCTCTTGTCCTCCTTTTGCATCTCCATATCCGTTGATACCAAAAAAGCTGTCGCTTCCTCAGGAGCACTTGTCTCAGGAGCCCCTTGCTCATCAAGCTTCACTCCCTTCATCGGGTAGCCGCAGGATCTGGCAGTTGGCCGGGGCGGCCTTGCTGGTCTTCTTTTTGTGGGCTGCAGGCGCTCCTACTGAACCGGACATTCATCCCAAGGTTGACTACAACGCTTCGCTCTCTTCCGCATCTGTTGATTCCACCTCCCTGCCTGCAATCTCCGACTTTCCGCTTCCCGATGAATATACCTACCATCAAGTCAACACGGCAGAATTGAAAGGCTGGCTGCAGTCCAGAAGCTCCCTGTTGGCTGAAGAGCCCTATTTTTCCGCCATTCTCGAAGCCGCTGAGAGGAACAACCTGAATCCGCTGCTTCTCTTCGCCATTACCGGTCAGGAGCAGGGTTATGTGCCCAAGGAAAAGAAGCAGGCGAAGAAAATTGCCAACAATCCCTTCAATGTACATCACAGCTGGCAAGCGTATAACACAGGCATTGCTGACTCGGCCCATATTGCCTCCAAAACCATCCTCTCCATCAGCCGCACCCGACCTGAAGGAGCCCATCCGATTCAATGGTTGAATACCCGGTATGCGGAGGATCCCGAGTGGTGGGTGGGCGTCAACTCTATTTTTGAGAAGCTGCGCAGGGAAATTCCTGCTAAGCCTTGAATCTCTATTCTTCTAAGGCGTGTTTGCAAACATGGCCGTAATCCCCGAATTTTCGACCAAGCCCCCGTTTATTCTACCGGAACAGGAGTCTTACATCCCTTTTTCATGCATAGATTATAATAACTGCTAATAGGAAGCGCTGATCCCTTGAAGAAGGAGGTGCTGCATTTGCGTTTGTTCAACCCACTTGAACGGTAGACCAGCTTGAAACAATCGTCAATTTGGGTTCGCAAAAGCCCCTGGGATTTTCTAAAAACAGGAGTGGATGATGAAGTGGCAATTCAATTAAATAACCGAATTCTTAACTACAGCTTCGAACAAGGTTTGACAAATTGGGTGGCCGTCAACACCGTTGTCAGCTCTATATCCAAAAGCGGTTTTCAAAGCGCCCAGCTATTGGCCGGACTTCCCAACGCTTCCCTGCAGCAAGCAGTCGTGACAGCTCCCGGAGAAGGACTTTATGTGTCGGTGTCTCTGGACTATCCTTTTGCCGGAACAAGCCCGGTAGTAGTCGTAACTGTTAATTTTTTCTCCAGCTCCGCCATCTATCTCGGCAATGGTTTTACGCTGGTGGTGCCACCGGGCTTTTTCACCAATTCCCAGTGGCAGATGTTTGAGGGCGTAACTACCCCGGCACCGGCGGGAACCGCTTCTGCCCAAATTTCCATCAGTATGGCTCCGCAGCCTTCCACAACCAGCATATTGGTGGACGATGTTATTCTGATGAGCGCTGTTGATCTCACTCCTAGCGTAACCGGCCCCACGGGAGCCACAGGCGCTGCGGGAGCTGCGGGGCAAACCGGTCCCACGGGACGTACCGGAGCTACAGGCGTGACGGGGGTAACGGGTGTTACTGGCCCCACGGGAGCCACTGGCACTGCGGGAACTGCAGGGCAAACCGGCCCCACGGGACGTACCGGAGCTACGGGAGTGACGGGGATAACGGGGGCCTCCGGGGCTACGGGTGTTACTGGGACCGCGGGGGTGACCGGGGCTACTGGAGGCACGGGGGCTACGGGAGCCACGGGGGCTACTGGCGCTACGGGGGTGACCGGAACTTCTGGCGTAACCGGAGCAACAGGAGCTACCGGTGAAACTGGGGCTACTGGAGCGACGGGTGCGACGGGCGACATTTCGGCAATAGAAATTGTTTCTACCGCAAACCGATACTTTCATTTCCCACCTGCAGATCTGAACTTGTCTTCCTCTGTTACAATTCCTGCAGGGGAGTTCAGCGATGATAATGGAAACAGCGTTACCGAATTTGCCGGACTAGGCACAAACAGCTTCAATAATCTATTCATTAATGGTCTTGTACAACCTGGCAATTTATATAGCATTAGTCCCGGCATGTTGTTCTTTCCTGCACAAAGCGGCAGCATATTTGCTGGTACGCCTATCATTATTGAGACTGTACAATTTAATCTTCAACTGCAAGGTGGATAAAAATGGTTATCATTCCCCGTTCCTTCGCCCTTACTACCTCCGAATCTACCACATATACTATTTTTAGGTAGGGAGGTGAGAAATCATGCCAATCGTAACCCCATATCAAAATAGTCTGAGATTCGCATCCACCTTTGGTGCAGGGACAGGAACGGGGGCAACATTCGCTATTGCTGCCACAGCATTTACTGACGACGGCGGCACTGCCGCGACAGCATTTCCGGGCTCGTTCAATTATTACAATCTGTATATTAACGGCATTTTGCAAACAGCGGATACGTCCACCGTTACGACGACTGCGATTACCATCCCGGGTGGAGACGTCCTGAGTGACGGCACACCCCTTGTCGTTCAGTTCGTCGTGTCTTAAGGTGACTTGATCATTCGATAATTCTATAAAAAAACCTTTTTTCAACTTCTATCCCAGATAGAAGTTGTTTTTTTCCTCCTTTGACCTCGGGCCTATTATAAAAGGCTCCACTGGAGCTACTGGCATTACTGGAGCTACCGGGGAAACCGGCTTCACCGCAGAACAGCGGGAGGCTATGATGTCCAAAGCCCTCCACCGGATCTATCGGAGGGCTTCTGCCCGTGCGGCTTCTTTTGCAGCCTTTCGCAGGTGCCGGCAAATGGGCAGGTGCTCCGACTAAACCGGTGCTTCCCCCTGAGGACAGCTCCGGCGCCTCCCTCTTTTCCCCGACCTTCTGAATCTATGCCCATGCCCATTGTCTCCGATTCTCCGCTTCCCCTTGTATATACCTATCATCCTGTCGACCCCCTGCAATTGAAGAACTGGCTTCAGGCCAGAAACTCTCTGTTTGCCGATGATCCCTACTTCTCAGCCATCCTTGAAGCAGCCGAGAGGAACAACCTGAATCCGCTGCTTCTTTTCGCCATTACCGGACAGGAGCAGGGATATGTGCCCAGGGAAAACAAGCAGGCGAAGAAAATTGCCAACAATCCCTTCAATGTGCATCACAGCTGGCAAGCGTATAACATAGGCATTGCCGACTAGGCCCATATTGCCTCCAAAACCATCCTCACCATCAGCCGCACCCGACCGGAGGATACCCATCCCAACCAGTGCTTGAACTCCCAGTGCGCGGAGGATCCCGAATGGTGGGTAGGCGTCAACTCTATTTTTGAAAAGCTGCGCCGGGAAATTTCTGCTGCGCATTGAATTTCCATTCTTCTAAGCCGTGTTTGTAAACACGACCTAAATCCCCGAATTTTCGACCAAGCCCCCGCTTCTTCTACCGGAACAGAAGTCTTACATCCCTTTTTCATGCATAGATTGTAATAACTGCTAATAGAAATGCCAGCCATCCGCAACACGCAACGGTATTGCCAGCTTACGGGCAGCGGGGCGTGTTAGGTTGTCCTTCCTTCGTAAGAGCCGATTCCAAAACCTTTGCGGCGTTGCAGTTGATTCTCCAACTTCCGATCCTCCTCATTGTGCTTGTTTGTGAGACTAACACTAAGCCATATCAGCGCATTTTTGTATTTCGAAAACAGCATTTGCTTTCACAATTCATCCATTTGGTTTATGAAAGCAATAAAAAACATTCATTTTATAGAAAAGAGGGCTCCAGCTAAGTGGAACCCTCCCGCCTGATTTCATATTTGTTAATAAATACGTAAGGAAGATGTTTTGTCGTTCCAGCCATATGGACTTAGCGATGTCTGATCCGCAGTCAATGTCAGCATGGAACCTTGAAAATTATTATCCCAATATAGTTCTACCGTCGCTCCTCCGTATATTCTCAGGGAGGTAATATCGTCGTTTCGGATCCCGGCCTCCTGGAGCTCGGCAAGCGTATAATTCCCTTTGGGCAGGCTGACCGCATATCCGCCATAGCTTCCGTCCTTGTAGAATGTCCCGCCCTGCTGCTGCCCGTATACCCCAAGTTCATAGATGCGGGCCGAGTTATCCCCGTTCCTGGCCGTACTATCCGTAACGAGCAATCGAACATATCTGCCGAATGTATTCACTTGGTGCGTGGTTGCATTGGCCTTGTTGTTCTCGACATTCACTTCGCTGGTCCAATCGGTGCCATTGTCGCTTACTTGAATTTGGTAGGCCACCGTATTGTAATCAGCATTCTCACCGCCCGCTGCGGCATGCAGTATGATAAATTGTGTGAAGTTGTGACGGACACCCAAATCCAATTGCAACCAATGTGGCTCGGCCCCAACAGAGCACCATTTGCTATTTCCAACGGTTGTTCCATCCACGGCTTTTTCCGGCGTTTCCTCGCTGCGATAGCCGTCCGCACTTACGGATGCATTTCGAGCGACATTCACGTAATCAAACAATTGCAGCTCAGACAGTTGTAGAGCGGAGCCGCCGTTGCTCGTTATCTCTAGCCGGATATATTCGAAGCCGGTGGCATTGTTGAACGTATATTCCTTCGTCTGAAAACGCAATTCAAAACTTTGATTGGATCTGGTGTCGAGAGTGACCCAATTCACGCCGTCATTCGAACCCTTGACCGTCCAATTTTTCGGATCACGAGTCGTCTTGTTGTCATTCGCTGAGGAGATGCGATACCGATTCACGACAAACTGGCTTTCGTTTGCGAATCGGAACTGAATCCACGCTGTGCCGTGAGGAGTGTAATATTTAGTTAATTTGTTGTGATCGAACGCCTTTGTTATATCCTCGCCGACCGGACTGTCTGTATATTGTGACGACGGGCTTCCGAAGTTCGTACGATCCGGGGCCGGGTCTCCTGTCAACGGTATGTCTACCACCAATTGAATCGGGTAATGATCGGAAGGATAGTGCCCGTTCTCGTTGTATCTGTTAATTTGGATCGATTGGATCTGGCGAACATTTCGTTGGAAAATCCAATCGATATGACCTGTCGTCGTAGATCCGTCGAAGTTGCTATAGGTGCCGTCATCATCCGCATAAGAGTGACCCGCATCCGCCCACGTATCATTCAGGTCTGAATTCTGAAGCGCAAGGAAGGCGTTGCTTGTTTCCTGTACGTTCAGATCTCCTCCGAGAAGCACCGGCGCGTTAGGTGAAATCGCATATTGGGCGATCCGATCCAGGATAACGGAAGCTGCCTGCTCTTGTGCGCCTTCCGTCAATCCAAAATGAGTGTTGAAGTAATTAAACTCGGCTTTATTGTTATCCTTGGACCTAAACTTGGCCCAGGTGCAAATGCGAGGCCAAGCCGTATCATACGAACTCTTGCTGCCGACGATATCCGGCGTATCGCTTAACCAGAATTGTCCCGATTCTACCACTTCGAACTTGTCCGATCGATACATGATGTTGTTGTATTCATTGGTTGTATTGCCGAAGCGCGAGATTCCAATCGAAGCGTACGGTCCGTTCAAGTGACCCAACAAGTAGTCAATCTGAAATTGATAGCCTTCCTGCATTCCCAATACGTCAGGGCCGAACGAATCGATCGCGTTGACGACCCTGTCTTTACGAACGTCCCAGGCTTGGTCGCCACTTCCCGATCCCCCGTTGCGAATATTGAAAGTCATAATCTTAAGATTGTACGGGCTCAATTCCACGGCTGTTGCTCTTGAGACTGGTTGTACGCCAAGGCCGAATCCGGTAAAGGCGACCACGATTGCCAGCATCATAATAAAACGCTTTCTTATATTTGCAAACATCATTATCACTCCTCGCTTTATAATGCAAACATAACGCAGAAGCATCATAATGAGTTCTCTGCGTTATGTTTGTCAAACTATTTAATTGAGAATCTATTTGTCAAGCATATTCAGCAGCAAGGTCACGGCTTCCGCGCGGGTCGCTGAATCGTTCGGAGCGAATATATCCCCTCCTCGTCCGCTGATGATGCCGAGCCCTGTGAGAGCCTTGACCGCCGATTTGGCCCATTGCGGAATCTTCTCGTCGTCGACGAAACCCGTATCCGTTGCCTGATCCGCCGGAAACTGAAGCGCCTTGGCGATCATGACTGCCATCTCCGATCGCGTGATAATTGTATTCGGGCGGAAATTGCCGTCCTCATAACCGCTGACGATACCAGCTTCGACGGCTTGGGCGACCGCTTTCGCCGCCCACTCACCGATCTTGTCGCGGTCCTTGAACGTTAGCACTGTGTCAGTAGTCTCCTTCTTCAGCGCATTCATCAGCATGATCGTAAACTCGGCGCGTGTGACAGACTTGTTCGGCTTGAACGTGCCATCAGGATAACCGACAACCAGCTTCTTGGCCACTGCGCTGATGATGGAGCTATTCGCCCAATGCCCTTCAATATCCGAGAATGTCGGCAATGACGGGTTCGGCTCACCATCGGCCTGCTCTATCGTCATTACCGCGAATTTAGTGAAGTGATTTACCTCGGCTGTGATACGATCTCCTTCAATCTTGCCGCCAATTTCAACCCAAACTTTTTTGGCTTCATCATAGTAGAAGATCGCAGCTCTTTGACCTGCCTTCACCGCAGTCTGATCGAACTTCAGCGAGATCGTGACCGGTTTTTTGAAGTTGCCGAAGACATTCTTCAGCATCTCGAACACATGGCTGACGATGTCACCCTGATCCGTCTTCCATTGCGCCGCATCAAGCAGCTTCTCTATTGTGATGCGCAACTCTTGTTCGGCTGCGCCTGCGGGAACCTTGACGAGAGCTGCATCTTCAAGGCCAACCTCACCGGCTTTCCCGGCAGGTATGACGATGCTGCCGCTGGTCGATTTGACAGGGTTGTCGGTGACTGGGGTGTTACCGTTATCCGAGGGTGTCGACGGTTCTGACGGTTCAGCTGGTAACACGACAGCCGGTTCTGTCCGTAGTTCGCTAACTTTGAGCGATTTACCCACACCGATTGCGAACACCTTGATGATGAAATCTTTATTGCCGTCCCAACTTGTTATTTTCCTCAAGTCGAAGGTGAATACACCCGTTTCATCAGTGTCACCTTGTATTGTGATATCTCCTCCACCTTGATGAGGTTCCGTATGAAGCTTGAGCGCCCATTTCGCCCCATCGTCCAGGCTATCAATTTTGACTCGAAGAATGGGAAGATCGGTAAGATTGTAAGACACAGGAATCCCTGCATATCCGAAACTTCTATCCTTATAGATAGTTCCGTCATAGTTCATTTCATTTACGCTAATCGTACCGACACCGTCAGTCGCTGTTACTTTGCCGTATCTTAAGTCCGTCCAATCCGAAACATCGGAAAAATCCTCGATTTGCAAAGGTTGAACACCAGCTGTCGGCAACATGTCCTTGGAGTACGCTGTGGATTGGAATCCGAGAATCCGGGTGTACACGAGGATCGCTGTCGCTCCACTTGGTACCGTTTTTTTGTCAAAAGTGTAATTTACGTCTTCCATGTTGCCCACCGGAATTGTTGCGATTGGAACCTCTGACAGTTTCCCGCTTGCATTTCCCCAAAATAGGGCGTATTCCTGGTCGTCAACGGGGTTATTCGTTGGCGTGATGGTTATTTTGCCGCTTACCAAATGGTCCGACGAAACAGCAGCTGCCAGATACGGCAAGCCAAGTTCCTCATTCGCCAATTCGTAGATCGGCTTGGAAGGATTCGATTGGGCGGATTCGCCGACCGCATTTACAGCTGACACAGTAAACGTGTATTCGCCATCCTTATCCAGCCCTGTGACGGAAATTGGGCTTGCGTCTCCCTTCTCCGTCTTGATGGGAATGCCGCCCTGCAATACGGTAACCTTATAATTCAGAATGTCACTTCCTCCATCATCCCTGGATGGAACGAAGAGCACTTTGGCCGATCCCTCATCAGAGGCCGCATATACGTCGTGGGGCGCACCAGGAACAGTTGCCCCCACGCGGCCGGTTAATGGAATTTCCACGACCAATTCAACTGGATAATGATCGGAAGGATAGATACCACCTTCATTGTAATGATTAATCTTGATCGATTGAATCTTGTTTACATTGCGTTCGAAAATCCAATCGATGTGTCCCTCGTTAAGTAAGCCTTCAAAATTACCGTAGGTGCCGTCATCCGTATAGGAGTGCCCCGCTTTCGCCCAGGTATCGTTGAGGCTGGAATTCTCAAGCAATCTAAAAGCGGCGTTGTCTGTGTCAGCATTTAAATCTCCCCCCAGAAATACGGGTACATCTGGCGAGTCCACAATTTGGTCCATCTGATCCAGAATTACGGAGGAACCTTGCTTCTTAGCCTCATCTTTCGTTGAGAAATGGGTGTTAAAGTAATAAAACTCAGCTTGCGGGTTATCTATTGCCTTGAACTTAGCCCAGGTGGCTATACGAGGAAATTGCGGATCAAATAAGCTCTTACTGCCCACAAGATTCGGTGTATCGCTTAACCAGAATGTTCCCGAATCCACCACTTCGAATTTGTCAGAACGATACAAAATGTTATTATATTCTTCTTCCGTATTGCCATAGCGCGAGACTCCAATTGAGGCATACTGTTCGTCCAAGTTATTGATCAAATAATTAATAAGTTCGTTATGGGCTTCCTGCATGCCAAACACGTCTGGAGCAAAATCATTAATGATTTTGGTAAATATTCTTTTGCGAGTGTTCCATAATTCTGCATCAACACCTGATCCGTCCTTGATATTGAACGTCATTAAATTCAGTTTGTACGTTGGAATCGGTGCCGCGATTGCCACCGCTGAATAATCACTCTCTCCTTCAGCGTTCTTAGCCTTTACCGCGAATACGTATTCCTTGCCGATCGTTAGGCCTGTCGCCGTGAACGCAGCGTCCGTCACGTCTATTCCAACGCGCTCCCAATCAGCAGGATTCTCCGGTGCAGCCGAGCTCTCATATTGGTATACATCGTAACGATCCGCTACCCCGTAACCACCCGCATCTACGATATTATTCCATGACAAGGCCGCCCATGAATTCCCGACCGATGCAACGAGGTCGTTGGGTGCCGCCGGTGCTGATGCTGGCTCCGCCCACAGTTCGCTGACTCTGAAGGACTTGTTTCCTGTGCCGCTCGGATACACGAGTCTGATTGTGAAGTTTTTTAAACCAGCCATCCCCCATGACTGATCTACCTTACGTAGATCGAAGGCAAATTCGCCGGTTTTGACAGTGTCAGTTACTACCGTTAATTCCCCGTCACTTGTTTTAAGTTTTAGTGCCCATGTTATTCCTTCGTCAACGCTGTCCATCTTAAGACGAAGGATTGGAAGATCGGTAACGTTGTAGGTCACCGGAATTCCTACATTCCCCCACTTATCCTCCGTATGGGTGATCACCCCAACACCGTCAATTTCCTCAATTGTACCCCTTGTCAAGTCCGTCCATTTTGAAACATCGCCATCGCTAAAGTCTTCCAGCTGCAGCGGCACAATCTCACCTGAGGAATCTTCCGATGCAGGTATCACGATCGCAGTCCCGGAAAAATCGCTTTCACCTAGTTCGTTCGCAGCCTTTATCGCGAATGTGTAGCTTGTACCATTCGTAAGTCCTGTCACGGTGTACGTAGGATCTGTCACGTCTGTTCCTACAAGATTCCAATCAGCGGGATCCACCGGTGCAACCGCGCCTTCATATTGGTATACATTGTAACTGACCGTACCTGCCGAAGCATTCCATGACAAGGTCGCCGATGTATCACCGGCTACTGCAATGAGGCCGCTTGGCGTCGATGGCACTCCTGGCTCCGCCCAAAGTTCGCTGATACGGAACGATTTGTCCTTCGTATTACTCCCGAACATCAGTCTTATTTCGAAGTTCTTTTCACCGCTCCAGTTCTTTGTATACTCATTTTTCCTCAAATCGAAGGTAATTTCGCCAGTTTTATTCGTATCGCCTTGTATCGTTTTATCTCCGTCGCCTGCATTCAGCTTTAATGCCCACAGACCTCCCTCGTCAACGCTGTCAATCTTAAGCCGAAGGATGGGTAGCTCAGAGACATTGTAGATCACCGATTTCGCTGAATATCCATAACTGTTACTATTGGGGGTCATCACCCCAACACCATCGATCACTTCAAATGTACCACGACCTTTGTAGACGTCCGTCCAATCTGAAACATCGATGAAGTCCTCAAGCAGCAAAGGCGCAATATCACCTGAGGAACCCTCCGCCGCTTCTGCCCTAGGGGCATATATACCAAGACCCAATCCCGCAAATACCAACAAACCTGTTAGAAACCAGATAAAGCGCTTTCTTATCTTAAAACCCGCCATTAATCCATTCACTCCCTTAACACAATTATTGTTTGCCTTATAAGGTTAGCAAGCGCTTGCAATATAGGTCAATTTCGAAAACTGGATACGGCTTTAAATGTGCCGTATCCTGCTTTCAAAATCCGGCATTCGCTTTCACTTTTAAGCATAGTGAAACAAATTGGGCAACAAGGGCTTTCGTCAAACAATGGGAGGAATTCATTCATGAAGGGCACTTTAAGCCGACTCATCCGATATAAAGCATTCAAGAAAATCGTGATCTCTTATTTTGTCCTCATCCTTATTTCCATAAGCTTGCTGTCCGGCGTGCTGTTCTCCCTATTCTCTGCCAGCGTCATCAAGGAGATCGATCGCAATGCCAGACTGTTGGAGCCTGGGTATCCCCGCTTGCGGAAGATACATCGATGCAGTCGGCGTCGGAGAACACACCGCTTCCGCACCGATCTCTCCAAATTGAACATTGGAGTAGAATGCCCATGACCCGGAGAGGGAGCCGCCCAAATTGTTTCCTTCCGCATGGACAACCGAGAAGGCGTCATATTCCCCCGCTTCGATCCGGGTATAGGCATCCTTGGGCTCGTTGCCGATCCTGGTGTCATAGATGCCGGGCGAGGCATAGAAAGGCATCCAGCACATCCGACGGGGAGGCAACCGTCCGACCCGCCGCTAGCTTGAATTTGAACAGTTGATTTTGCGTCAGATTTTCCGGAGAGATAGATTTATAGGAGGAGACCGAAGCCGTCGGACCGTTAAACGGCGAATTGGTGGACCTCTGCGTCCAGCCGCCTCTCCGGATTCCTAGTAGATGCGCAGGGTGTAGGTGGTGGTGTATCCGGCGGAATCCTTCACATACAGCAGGATGGGATTATCCCCCTTCCGCCAGTTGGAACTGAAGCACGCTGTGCCCCTGGGTCTGGTACTGGAGCACCAGCTCATCGGCCTTTTGCTTGACCTGAATGGAACAGAAGGTTTGAATTTAGTCTGAGCTTTGGTGGTTAATGATTGAAAAACAAGGAGACAAGCCACTTTTCACCTGTCCCCCTGTTTTTCCTGATGCCATTCTCCAGGCTTCCCGCTGCCGCCAGTTATTTCAGTTCAGGAGATAAGTACGGATGGCCTGGGCCACCCCATCCTCTTCATTGGTGCCGGTTACGGCGTCGGCAGCCTGCTTTACTGCCTCCTGGGCATTGCCCATGGCGATGCCCAGTCCTGCCGCCCGGAGCATTTCCAGATCATTCAGGCTGTCGCCGCAGGCCGCCACCTCCTCCATGCGGATGTCAAGCAAGCGGCATACCTCCCGCAGGCCGTTGGCTTTATTGATCCCCAGCGGGTTCACCTCAATATTGCGCGGACTGGAGTTGGTCAGCTCATACCGGCCTGTTTCGGCCAGAATGTCCCGGATTTGCGCAAGCACGGCAGGATCATCCGAATGAAGACCGAACTTCAGCCACGGATCATCAGCGGGGCGGCGCACATGCCCGGGCCAGTTTCGGGTAGTAAACACGTCATTCACCGTATAGGCCCAATACCGGCAATGCCGCCCGGAGGCCAAAGCATAAAGCTCGGCTACCCACTCATCCTGAAGCACATGCCGCATCATAATTTTCCCCGGAGCAGACCATACCTCGCTGCCGTTAAGGGTTACCAACGGGGAGTTCAGACCCAGCTTGCGGATATACCCCTCAATGCTCTGAACCTCCCGGCCTGTGGCGAACATGACGGTGATTCCGCTTGCGACGGCCTGCCCGATCCATTGGCAGGTGGTGTCGGTAATTTCATGGGCGGCATTCAGCACCGTTCCATCCATATCAAGAGCAAGCAGCTTGTACGCTGACAATATAACCACTCCACTACATCTTAATTTCCGCGTGCCGCACATGGGAGTCGGCGCGAACCGCCAGCTTCGAGATCCGCTGCTTCCATTCCGTCTGTTTATTGGACAGGATGAAATGAAGCTGCACCGTGCCCTCCTCCAGCATGTTCATCTTCAGGGATTTGACACGGACTCCCTCATCCCGGAAAAAGTCCAGAAAGATTCCCGGATTTCCTTCCTTCGCAAGGGTGACCGTGTAGGCTTCTGTTTTGTTGGAGGCGAACAGCCGCTTCTCCAGCCTGGGCAATACCAGGAGGCTGACCAGCACGCAGACGAGGGTAAGCAATGCCCCGTAATAAAACCCTGCCCCGACGGCGATGCCCATAGCGGCCACCACCCACAGGGAGGCGGCGGTGGTCAGGCCAGAGATGGCATTGCCGTTGCGCATGATGGTGCCTGCCCCCAAAAAGCCAATCCCGCTGATAATCTGCGCAGCAATGCGGCCAGGGTCCATCCGCACACTGGGTTCATCGACAAACTGGCTAAACCCGTAGATGGAGATCAGGGTGATAAGCGTAGAGCCCAGGCAGACCAGAATATGGGTGCGGAACCCGGCGTGATGCTGCCCCCGCTCCCGCTCCAATCCCACAAGACCACCAACCAGGAGAGCCATCCCAATGCGGATGCTGATTTCCATATAGTCAATTTGCCATACACCAAGACCGGCCATTAGCTCCTTCACCTGCCTTACACGATCTTTCCATGTCCCGCAAACGGATAGTCGATGGTGAGCCTTCCCGTTTGGCAATCTCCGATGCCGCTGTAAAGATCGGCCTTGCCGTCCGCCCGCATAACAATGCCGGAGGTAAACGCGCAATCCGCCAGATTCGGCTTTTTGGCCGGTCCGGGGGGATAGCAGGTGCGGGTTCCAATCAGGCGCAGGTCTTTTGCCAACCGTGTCTGCGGATCGAATACCAAGGACATATTCATATACACCTTCAGCTCGCCGCCGTCCTCATCCCGGTCCCTGTAGCAAATATGACCAATAATTCCAATGTTACCACTGTCCAGCAGGTAAGCCTGGTTGACTCCACCCCATTCGCCATGGCCAAAAATGTCGGAGATGTATGGAGCTTGGGCAATTGTCTCCGATGTCAGCTCATCCAGGCTGTTGATCACCGTAAAGCCGATCATGGATTCGCTTCCGTACTTCCCCTTCACCTCCTCCCCCCGCGGCCGGGAGAAGACCCCGATCCGCCCGTCGGCCAGCTGCACCAGGCGGATGTCCTTCATCTTCCTGGGTCCAGTGGCAAAATATCTTAAATCCTGCAAATCCGGACCGCGGAAGAAATATCCGAAATAGGTGCTGACTTTTCCCGCCTCATACTGGACACTGGTTCCGCCAAGAACAACCTCATGATTGATGATGCTGACAAAAGGGTCCTCCAGGGTATAAATCATGCTGTCCGGCACCAGCGTCCATTCATCCTTGCCCGTTTCCTCAAACAGACGCACCCAGGACCGGGCCCACTCCTCACGGCGCTCCACCCTTCCAAACAAAAAGCGTTTGCCGTTCCACTGAAAAGGAATAGAGCAATTATAGACATCAAAACCATCCACACCGCGGAAGGCAAGCAGCGCACTTTCATAAATATGTTTGTTCAGCTCAAATGCAGCTCTTCGTTCAAGCAGACTCATTTCTGTTCACTCCCGTATGTGATATTTCCAGCCTGTTCCGGCCCGGCCTTATTTCCCTTGTGTGGCCTGATACTCCTTGAATTGCCGCTGGTATTCGGCCACTACCTTGTCAAGCCCCGCCTTCTTCATCTTATCAAGGGCAGCCGGGAAGGCTTTGTCATATTCCAGAACCCCCATGTAAATGGGAACAATGCTGGCTGCGGCTTCCGAGGCGATATTGGTGTATTCTGTCCGCACGCTGGTGGGATCAAATACAAAGTTGGCGGCGATGCTGTTCACGGCCTTGGTATTGGCCTCATACAGAACCTTGTTATTCTCGGGAATGCTGTTCTCCAGATCGAAGCGCATGAAGTTCACATTGCCGTTTTGGGATTCTGATCCCTTGTAGCCGGGTTTATTGTTGTTGGCCGGATCATTGATGGCCTTCATGCCCTTGTCCCCGTCCTTGGTATAATGCTTGCCTTCAATCCCATACTGGAACAGGTCGTAATTCTCCTGGCTGGCCAAAATCCAGTCCATAAGCTGGATAGCCTCCTCCGGATGTTTGCTGTTCACCGGCACGGCATTGCCGTTCTTGAAAGTCAGCGGCCGCAAATATACCTTCTCCGGGTTAAACCAGACGACTCCGATATCGTTCACGGTGGCATCGGGATTATTCTTCTTCAATGCGCTTAAGCTGCCGCCTGTGCCAAGATTGATAAACCAGTCCCCGTTGTCAAGCTGGGCCTTGACCTGCTCCTGCTTCAGGACGAGAATATCCGGATTGGTAATGCCTTTGGTGTACAGCTTGCGCAGGAATTCCGCATCCTTCTTAAACTCCTCCGTCTCAATCCACGATTTCACTGTACCGTTTTGATTCACATAGAAAAACTTGTCCTTGACTGTAAACGGAAACGTATCATAGGTCCGGTGCAAAATCGTGGTATGCAGGCTGACCGGATCAAAGTCCGCCTTGGTGGTAAAATACGGCTTGGTGCTTCCCTTCCAGTTCTTCATGACGATTTCCGAGACACTGATCAGCTCATCCGGAGTGGTGGGTTCCTTCAGGTTGTTCTGCTTCAGAATATCCCGGCGGATGTTGAATTCTCCCTCGCTGGCCATCTCCACCCAATAAGAGGGTACGGCATAATACTTGCCATTAATTTGGGCCCCGTCGAAAATGTCATCCGGAATATGCTTTTTCAGATTCTTCCCGTATTTCTCAATGGCTCCGGTAATATCGGCCAAGGCGCCGCGGTTGTAGTAGCTGGAGAAGGGGGTGCGGTCCTGCATAATATGAAACAGGTCGAAATCCTCGCCGGTGGAAAGCATCAGATTAAGCTTCTGATCCCAGGCGTCGCTGGGAATATACACCTTCTCCAGCTCAATATTCAGCCCGTCCGCCTGCAGCTTCTTGTTAATGGCAGCCATGACTTCCTTGTAATCCTTGGGCTCTGTGCCGGGCGCAATGTACTTCAGCTTGACCGGCTGGGCCGGTTTTGCGGTGGCGCCGTTTGAATTTGCAGCGGATGACGGCTGGGCCGTCCCCTCCTGGACCTTGTCGGATGTTTTCGCGCTGCATCCGGCAATGGAGCTGGCTGCAAGAAGACCGGCAAGGGCAAGAGTGAAGCTTTTTCTCATGTGGATCGACTCCTTTTCTCATCTATATATAAACCCGAATGGGATTTATATTATATCAACCTTTTACCGAACCGATTACAAGGCCCTTCACAAAATACTTTTGCAAATAGGGGTAAAAGAAGACGATGGGACCGATGGTAACTACAGCAGTAGCCATTTTCACCGATTCCGCCGGAAGGGTAACATCATCCGCTCCGGCCAGCATGGTCATTTCGTTCAGCATACTGATCTCGGATTTCAGCCGCAGCAGCATAAATTGCAGTGGGTACAGACTCTTGTCGTCAATGAGCATAATGGCGTTCCACCAGTTGTTCCAATAATCCAGCCCGTAAAAAAGGGCAATGGTGGCCAGAACCGGCGTGCTGAGGGGAAAGTAAATCCGGAAGGCAATCGCCAGATCATTGGCCCCGTCGATGGTAGCGGATTCCCGCAGGGAATCGGGAACGCCCCCCATAAAATTGCGCACCAGAAACAGATTAAACGGACTGAACAGAAGGGAAGGAATGATCAGCGCCAGAATATTGTTGGTAAGCCCCAGGGAACGGTTCATTAAGTACCACGGAACAATGCCCGCGCTGAAGATCATGGTGATGAAAAAATAAAGGGCCAGCCCATTGCGGTACCGCACACTTTTATTGGCCAGCGTGTAGCCGGCCATAGCCGTAATCAGAACCGCCGCTACTGTCCCCGCAAGGGTGACAAAAATGGAGATCAGATAACTGCGCATTACCTGTGATCCGCCGGTAAAAATGACCTGGTATGCATATAAGGAAAAGTTCTCCGGAAAAAGGCTGTATCCGTTGCGCAAAATGGCATCCTCGTCCGTTATGGAAATTATCAGGACAAGAAGCATGGGAAGAAGGCATAAGGCCGAATAAACGGCAACGCATACATACATGACTGCTCTGCTGACGGAAAGCTTTCTCACTTTCATTCCTCCTTCAATAAAGGGCGCCGTCCTTGAAGAACGTGCGGGTGATCCAGTTGGTGCCGAAGACCAAGATGAAACCGACTGCGGATTGGAACAATCCCACAGCCATGGCCTCCGAAGGATCGCCGACCTGCCTCAAGGAGCGGAATACATAGGTGTCAATGATATCCGTTGTGGGATAGAGAGTGCCGTTATCTCCCACCAACGCGTAAATCATTCCGAAATCCCCATACATAATCTTGCCGATGGACAGCAGCATCAGAATCACCACGGTAGGCATCATCAGCGGGATGGTAATCCGCAAGCACATCTGCCAGCGATTTGCCCCGTCGATCTGCGCCGCCTCATACAAGGTATCATCAATCCCGGTGATGGTGGCCAGATAGATCACGGCGCTCATTCCCGCTCCTTTCCACACATGCATCACAGTCAGAATCACCGGCCACACCCCAGGCTGGGTATACCAGTTAACGGCGTCCAGATGGAGCTTGACCAGTAGTTGGTTGACAATCCCCATATCCATGGAAAAAAACGCGTACAGCACATAGCTGATAACAATCCAGGAGATAAAGTTGGGAAAAAGCATAATCGATTGGCTGAGCTTCACAAAAAGCTTCTTGCGCAGCTCATTCAGGACCAGCGCGATGGTCAGTGCCGTCAACGTGCCGAAGAAGATAAAAAGCATATTCAGAAATATGGTATTGAAGGTAACAGTAAAGGCTTTGTTGGAGCGGAAGAAAAATTCGAAGTTCTTCAACCCCACCCATTCACTGTTCCATATTCCTTTTTTGTAATTGAACCGCTGAAAGGCAATCATCATGTAGGGATAGGTCATATATCCGAAAATAAAGGTGTACAGCATGGCCGGGAACACCAGCACATACGATGTTGGATTTTTCAGGATATCGGATAAAAGCCCCTTCCTCCGGCGAAGATGTGTATTCACGCTCAAGTCCTCCCATTCAAATGTCGTGCAGCCGTGTTGTTCGCTGTGAAGCTAACTTTACGGCATCTCCAAGCCTTTTGTATATTTCAAATCCCGGCTTTTGCTTTCATAATGCGGCTGCCAGCTTGCAGGGCGCGGGAATATCGATAACCAGCTGCACCGGATAATGGTCGGAGGGGTACTTCCCCTGTTGGTGATACCGGTTGATTTCGATGGAACGGATTCCAAGGGCATTTCTCTGAAATATCCAATCAATATGCTCCTTATCGGGGGAGCCTTCAAAGTGGTGGACGGTTCCGTCCCCGTCAAAGGGGCGGCCTGCGCCGGTCCAGGTATCCTGCAAGCCGGTGCCTTCGATTCGCCTGAATAAAGGATGGGTTTCCTCCAGATTGAAATCGCCGCCAAGAAAAACCGGAATCTGCGGGGAGGAGACAATCTGGCCGATCCTCTCCAGGATGACATGGACCCCTTGGACCTTGGCCTCCTCCGCCAGCCCAAGATGCGTATTAAAGTAATAGAAGGCGGGGGCTGAAGTATCATTAAGCAGCGCAAATTGGGCCCAGGTACAGATTCGCGGATATTTGGCTTCGCTGCGGCTCTTGCTGCCTGCGGTATCCGGCGTATCGCTGAGCCAGAATTGCCCCCATTCCAATACCTGATATTTGTCCGCACGATACAGAATGTTGTTGTATTCATCCTCCGTATTCCCGTAGCGGGATACGCCAATGGATTGATAGGAAGGGCCCAGCCCGGCAAGAAGGTCTTGAATCTGGCTTTCATATCCCTCCTGCAGCCCTGCCAGATCAGGTCCGAAGGAGCGGATGGCCCGGACGGCCAGCCTCCTGCGTTTATCCCAGCCCGCATCTCCCAAGCCTGAAGGGTTGCGGATGTTAAAGGTCATCAGCTTTACCTGCAAAGCGCCTGCATTCATGTTTATCCCTCCGGTTTATCGCAGTTCCCCCTCATCATAGGCGGCGCCTCCGGGACTGTCTATTTTAAAAACCGGCTTTCCCCTTCAGATTGTGGCCAAGGGGTTTCAAAATGGGGGAATCGCTTTCATTTTTCGGCAATCGGGTATCGGTTTTAGTGAATATGCCCTATAGTATAAGTACCATTCCAGCAGCAAGTGGGAGGAAAACCGCCATGAGACGCATCCTGGGCCGCCTGATCCGCTACAAAAGCTTTCAAAAGCTGGCCATTTCTTATTTCCTGCTCGTTCTGCTTACCTTGAGCGTGCTTTCGACTGTGCTGTTTTCCCTCTTTTCCAACAGCGCCGTGAAGGAAATTGACCGCAACTCCAAAATCATGCTGGCCCAAATCAGCTATGCCTCCGATGTGGTGTACAATCAGGTCATGACCATCGGCAACGCCCTGATCACCGAACCCCAGATGATTTCCTTTCTGAATGCCGCCCAAGAAGACAAAACGCAAAATTATTCGGTTTTCAGGCAGCTTGCCCAGATCAAAAACGCCTATCCCTCCTTGTACAGCATCGGCCTCTACCGTCCTTCCACAGGAACCAATGTGGATACGTCAGGCTTGCCTTTTGACAAGTCCCTTTACGGAATCAGCGCCAAGCAGTATATGGAGTTCTATCCTCGGGAGCTGACCGCCAGCGGCATCAACAACAATCAACCGGTCAAGCTTCTGACCTTTCTGCTTTTTCCCGATTATTCGCTGCGTTCCTCGGCCAATCCACTGATCTATATCAATGTGGAAGAGAATACCATTCTGAATACCATCAACAAAATTGACAAGGGAAACTCCATGAACAATGTGTTTGTTATGAATCAGGAGGGGCGTGTGCTGTCCCATACCGATTCCAATCTGTTTATGAAGGATCTTTCCGCCCAGCGGTATATCCAGCAGATTCTTCTGGAGAACAAACCCGAGCACAGCTTCCAAACCACCATCGAAAACGAAAGGCATCTGGTTACTTATGTAAAATCCGCCTCGATGAATTGGTATTTTGTCAGCGTCACTCCCTACAAGAAGATGATCTCCAACATCCGCGAGCTGCGGACGGTCACTCTGATTACGGCCGCGGGGTTGGTTCTGGCCGGATTCCTGCTTTCCATCCTGCTGACAAGGAATATGTATAAGCCCATGTCCTCCCTGTTTGATCTTGTAAAGCCCCGGTCGGCGCCCTCATCCTCCCCGGTCATTGACGAGTATCAGGTGCTGACAGAGATGTTCCTTTCCCTGGAGGAAAATGAACGCTCCATGCAGTTTGTGATCAACCGTTCCGCGCGGACGCTCCGGGAGCATTATTTGCAGGCGCTGCTGAAGGGCAGCACCCGGAACATGGACGCGCCGGAGGAAATCATCGCCATGATTGACAAACAACTGACCGGACCTTATTTTTACACCGTGGTGTTTAAAATGGACGATATGAGCGGAATGGCAGACCGGAGCGGCACCGAGCAGTCCTTGCTCCGGTTTGCCCTCTGCAATATTGCCAAGGAAATTCTGGAGCACTACGGCGCTTCCGACATTCTGATTACGGAAGAGAATGAATCGGTTGCCGTCATCCAGAGCAGCTCCGGCGAGCTTCCGGCCGGGCTGAAGGATGCCCTGCGGTCTGTCCAGCATTTCATGAGCCGCTACTTCAAATTGACGGTTTCCGCCGGCATCGGGGACCGGTTCAGCGGACGGAGAAATATCCAGTATTCCTATTCCTCCGCGCTGCAGTATGTCAAGTACCGGATGATTTACGGAAAGGAATCCATTCTCGATCAGGGGGAAATCCGCTCCCATTTCATGACGGTGCTGAACTATCCCACTGCCGCCGAGAAAAAACTGACCGAGCTGATCCAGTCGGGAAAGCCGGAGGACATCCAAGAGCAGGTGGAGCATTTTGTCCGGCATGTTTCGGCGGCAACCTGCAATCAGGCTGTCACCTATTGCCTGCAGCTTCTCCTGTCGCAGTATAAGCATTTTGAATACCTGGGAACCAATGAGGCTTCCTTCTTTAACAAATATCTGGATGCGGCGGCCGCCATTGAAGCGGCGGAGAGTCTGGAGGAGATTACGGGGATTATTCAGGAGTTCTGCTTCGGCATCCGCAGCTTGATCCGGGAGAAAAGCCAGTGGCTCAATGCCCAGAAGCATAACAGTGTAATTGAAACGGTCCAGGCATATGTCCATGACCATTATGCCGAAGCTAATCTGTCGCTGGAGACGGTTTCCCAATTCGCAGGCCTGTCCTCCAGCTACCTGGGCAAGCTGTTCAAGAGCACGATGGGCATGTCCTTCAGCGAATATCTGAGCCATACCCGCCTGGAGAAAGCTCGAGATCTGCTCCTGACTACCGAGGAAACGGCGTTCAGGATCAGCGAATCGGTGGGCATGTACAATGTTTCCTACTTCACTACCCTGTTCAAAAAGAAATATGGCGTCACCCCCTCCATGTACCGGGAGCAAGCCGCTCTAAAACGAATCATCGGCAGCGAAAGGGATTTGTCAGGAGAGTGAGTTGTCTCGCTTCAGTTTCCCGTAGATCGTAAGCGTCAAACCTAATAACCCACCTTCCAACGAGATCCATCATCCTGCATATCTCGTCGCGAAAGGGTGGATTCTGTTTATGGAAAGCTCGTTACAAAACCAATGGACCGAACGAATTGCCGCCGATCAAGCCAGCGGGTTAACGATGAAAGTCTGGTGCGAAGCCCAGAATCTCACAGTGCATCAATTGAAATACTGGCTGTACAAAGCCCAACGTTAAGGGAAGACCTCACCGTTTTTTCGCTCGGTTACGCTCACGGAGAACGTAAACACCACCACCTGTCTGTTTAATCAACGGGCTGTTGCCCATCCTTAACGTCAGTGTGACGCTGTTAACCCTAAGATCAATATTAGGCAGCGCGGCCGTCACCTTAGCGGGAGATGTTACCTTGAACGCCGGGGATGTCATCGGACTGTTTTATGATGCCGACGGATTAACCCTAACCCTTAATCTGGGCGGCGGCGCAAGCAGCGGCATTGTTTGGTCCATCCACCAGATCACGTAAATTCTGAAGCAGCCAGCCGGTTCTACAAATACGGATAATCAACAAGAGGCTATTCCAAAAGTCACGAAGGTGACGGAGGAATAGCCTCTCCCTTTGCATACCGTTTGCCAATGTCCATTATGGATTGGGTTTATTCATCGTAAAGGCTTATTGCAAAAATGTACATAAACGGATTATCCGGCAGCCGTATGCTTTGGACAGGCTGGTCTCGCCGAAGGTTAACGGCATATTGCCAAACAGCGGTGGACTGCTCCATAAGGATATCCTGCCGGTGGTGATAGGGCATGAGAATAGCCAGCTGCTCTCCATAGGGATACTCGTTGTTCGGAAACTTATCATGGTCGTACCAGTCCAACAGGTACAGTCTTTTTTGCTCCGAGCTTCCATCCGTATAAGTAACCGTCATCTCCTCGCTAAAGCTGCCGTTAACAGCCAATCCCAATACCGAAAGCCTTCCATACCCGTCCGCCGGATCAAGATGAATCGTCTGCTCCTCACAGCAGACCACATCCTCGCGGCCAGCATCCGTTACCGGAAACTGGAATGAAACCCGGTTAAGCTCCACCGGCACCCCGTTGGGCAGGACGGGACCGGGCAGACTGGAGAAGCTTTGGTCCATCCTGATGTCCATATCGAGAGGTGGCCAGTTTACAATTTTCCAATTGAAATAGGGGGTTAGATCAACGTGATAAACGCAAATGCCAGCTGCTTTAGTCAAGCTGCCTCATCCTCCCAACCAGTCTCTCCATCTCATCGGCACATTGCCCCTCCAGATCAATGATCAGACGCAGCTTATCCTCAAACTTTGCCGGATCATACTGGGTCTTAATCTTGGTCAGCATAAGATGGTTCCGCAGTGTATTCCATGCACTGATGGTCTTATCGAATAGAAGGTTTAATTCTGAGGCATCCATCCCATAGTGGGGGCTCCGTTTGTCCTGCTGGATAAAGGTCAAAAATTCGATGAACATAAGCCGGGAATCGGTCAAGCTCTTCAATTGCTTGTACCACGAATCCACATAAAACGCCCCATATTCCCGAAGCTCCAGCATATCCTTCATAAACTGGATAATTCCATAAATGCCTGTCGGAACCTCCCCGTCCTTCGTTCCACGGATTCTGGATACACATTTCTCCACCTGGCTGGCCGCAAGACCGGCGGGCGGTACGAATTCATCCGGTTTCTCCAGTTCAAAGGCGTGTTTGCCATTGGAAATGAACGAAGCGTTGAAGGTGTTAAAATCAAACCAGCCTACGAATTCCGTAGGAAACAAGTCCACCAGATAGATCTGATTGGTGGCAGCATCATAGTCAGTGGCAACAATGAAGTGGGGTTCACGTGTCTTCCTGTGGCTGGCCGACCAGGGAATGTACCAGCCGTCAATAACCACAATAAGACAACGGTCCGGGCCGCGTTTGATTGTAAGCAGATCGATCAGATCCTGATTGGTGTAAGTGGTCTGGGGCTTCTTCAAAATCTTGTCGATGCTATCCTGCAACGGGTAGCGGATGGGTGAGGAGTTGGTAAACAGACCAATGGGCGAAAAATAATAAAAGGACCAGCTGTCGGAAAACAACCACTGGTAGGGAATGTCCACCGATGCGTAAAAAGCGCTGACCAGTGTCTCATAGCATTGCAGCACCTGATTACCATGATGGTACTTCTTGGGTATTCTCAATTCCAGAGCTTGGATCATGTCCCTTTAAGCCTCCTCATGTGGTGAAACCATTGCCGGCTCCCCGATTAAACATATAAAAGGATGACGCTTGCCGCTTATGGGGTGTGGAGGAATTTGACTGACCGCTTCCACTTGAAGGTCCAGCTTATCTACAAGCAGGCACTGCTTAAGCTGAAGTGCCAGCTTCTCTCCGATTTCCCGCCGCTTATCCTCATCCAGATGTGCGGCTACCAGCCGAAGCCGAAAGGAGGTGTAATCCTCCTGAACCATCTGGTACTGGCGCATGCCGATCTCTTCAGACAGCTGCTTATAGAAGCGGTCCAGATATCGGAGCACCGAAGGGCTCAGCACTCTGCCGGGAAGCCTGATTTGGGAGCCCCGGAACGGCAGCAGCTCAAGGGTTAACGAACCCTTCTTTTCGTCGCGGATTAGCCTTCCCATATCCCCTGTCCGGTACCGGACAAAAGGCATGTGCTTCAGCACCAGAGAGGTGACCACAAGCTCGCCGTATTCACAGGGGAGCACCGGATGTCCATTGTCCGGGTCCACCGCTTCCACGTACACATGCTCCTGGTCCACCTCCAGCTTCCCCTCCCTGTTGGTGAATGCAATCATCCACAGCTCTTCCATGCCGTAGTAGTCCACCAGTGGAACCCCGAAGGCCTCCTCAATAACACGGCGGTCGGAATCATAAATATGCTCACCCCAGCTTTGCACAAAGCGCAGATTTGAGGGGATAGCCAGCCTCCGCTCCTGGAAGTGGCCCACCAGCTCGGCCAGAATGGAGCTTCTTCCCTGTATCATGTCAGGAGAGGTCCTGACGATTTCCTGAGCATACTTGGCAAGCATCTTGGGATGTATGCCTGCGGAGTTTCCAACCAGTACACTGTGGTAGCGAAGCGGCAGCCCCCAACTCATTCGCTTTCTTTGAATAGCCAGGGATAGGGCCATCAGCTCGCTTCTCGTTTTGAGACAGCGGAAGGGTTCTCCGGTGCTGCCGGAGGTGTAGGACTCTACTACATCGGGATCTGAAGCTGCTGGCACAAACAGCTCCCGGTGCCGGTTCATCATGCGTTTGTCCATAAGAGGAAGCGACATAAAGTCCGCTGACCCGCTGCAGTAATTCTTATAGAAGGGATGCTTCTGAAGAAGCACGGCTGCCAGCTCCTGAAGTTTTGGTTCAGCCTGGTCAATCATCCTTCAGTCTCTCCTGTACAAATTCCAGCACCGTCCCCACAGAGAAAAACAGCTCAGGACGGATATCCTCCACCTCCAGTCTAATAGGAAAACGGTCTTCCAACGATGCCAGGAGCTCCATAAACTGGATGGAGTCCAACCCCAGGTCAAGGGTCAGACGGCTATCCACCGTAATTTTCTCCCGGGGGAGCTTGCTGATGGCTGATAATAGTTCCATAATCGGTTCTTCAACGGATTCCACCTTCGGACACAATCCTCTCACACTCCATGGCCCAGATTCGTAGTGCAGCTCGGTCCAGTTTGCCGGAATTGGTAATGGGCAAGCCGGAGACGATGCGAATTTCCTTGGGACGGTACATAGGACTCATTGTGCTGCGTACGTAAGCAGACAGCTCCTCACAGAGCTCCCCTGCCTCAACGGCACTTCCGCCCGCCTGTTCAATAAAGGCAACCAGGCGTTCCCCCTCCTCCGCCGTGTAGGAGGTAACCCCAACACTTCCGACAGCAGGATGTGTGGCTAGCACAGCTTCAATTTGTTCCGGATAAACCGTATGGCCTCCTGCATTCAGTGCGGTATCGCCACGGCCTGCCACATACAGGAAACCCTCCCGATCCTTGCAGCCCAGGTCCCGGGTCCGCAAGCCCTGCGGAGTCAATGTCTCCCTTGTACGTTCAGGCATATTGTAGTAACCAAGCATCACGTTAGGCCCGGAGACAAAGATTTCCCCCTGCTCTTCCGGGTCAGCCTCCCCGCCATCCGGCCTACGCACCGTAATCTCAACCCCCGGCACCGGAATCCCTGCCGAACCCGGCCTTAACCACAGCTCTTCAGCTGGCAGATAAGAAACCCGCGGAGAAGCCTCCGTAAGACCATAGGATGGCATAATATCCACCCAGGGAATACGTTGTTTCAGTTCAAGGAGCGTATCCGGCGGTACCGCTCCGCCTACGATAATCATCCTCTCCAGAGTGGCCAGATCCTCTTTTTTCCATAGGGAGGATTTCATCCATGGGACAACAGCAGAAGGCACTGTGCACAGAAAGGTAATCCCGTGGGCCTTGACCAGGCGAATCAGCTCCAGCGGATGCAGGACGCCGTCGAACAAGAACAGATCCGCCCCCCTATCCAACGCCAGCAGCCATTCACCGGTAATGGTCGAGCTGTACCCGAAGGACTTGGTGAGAAGGACACGGTCATCGGCCGTGAGACGAATATAGTCCTGAATGGACCGGACATTGGACAGCATGTTGCAGTCGCTGAGCATGATTCCCTTGGGTTTGCCAGTAGAACCCGAGGACATGAAGATAACCGAGGCCTCCGGCGGAGGCGAGTAGCTCCGCGTATGCACGGAACGCAGGCCGTTTGGATGGAGACGCTGCACAATTCCGCATTCCCCGTCCATAACGGCTGCGGGATAAGATACGTTCCCATCCAGGGTATCGCTGCGGTTGAACGCGGAAATGCGTTCACCCGGGACAATGGCCAGCTCCGCCTCCAGAAACCGGCACAGCTCCCGGACTTCCTCCTTGGTTGCCCGCGGATGTACGGGTACAGCAATTCCGCCTGCCAGGAGAACCGCCATTAAGGCTTGCAAATAGCCGGGAGACTGCTCCATCCAGATAACGGCCAGAAAGGTCCCGGTGCAATCCCGCTCCTCCTGCAGAATTTCGGATAAAGCAAGGGCTCCAGCATACATATCCGAATAATCCATCCGGATAAGCTTGCCTCCCTCCGAATACCAGACCCCTCTGCCGCTTCTGGCAGTTTCTCTGAACCATGAGCCCCATTTCCTGTCCATAGCTAAGCTCATCCCTCTCCCGTTCCTGCTGTCATTCAGAAGCTCTCATTCCGTCATATGCAGGTGTTCGTTCAAGCTCTCGCAACCATTCCCGTTCTTCCTTCAAATAATAAAACGGCCGTTCCCCAAACCATTCCATGGATAGCCCATGACCAACTTGGAGCTCCGACAAGTGTCGAAGCAGCGGCTTATAGGAGATGGCCCCTTCCCCTAATGCCACAATTCCCTGCCGGGAGCCAAAGGGGGAATACACATTATTCGGCTCAAATACCGGCAGATAGGACGCTGCCGTAATATTCTTCAGATGGAGATGATACACGTCATCCTGCAAGGCGTCATAAGCCTCCAAGGGCGGTGTGCCGCTCTCCCAGAGATGCAGAATATCCAGGTTAACTCTCATATTCGGCATATCTACCTTCTGCAGCAGCCATTCGGTGGACTCCAGCGTATCCGCTAAGGTATCGGGATGGGTCTCAACGACCAGAACCATATCCTCCTTCATAAGCCCTTCCGCTGCCCGCTGAAGCATCCGGCAGGTGCGCTCCTTATACTCCTCCGGTGCTGCGGCGCTGGCCTTGCCTCCCGCAAACACCCGAATATGACGCGTCCGGAACAATAGTCCCAATTGCAGCCATTCATCAAGCTTACGGTCCAATTCCTTCCTATCAGCCTCCTCCGCACACCGGACGGCCTCCTGCGTAGGGCCGCCTTCAGCTACCCGCAGGTAATCGCTGATCATGTTAATGGACAGCCCGCAGGCATACAGCTCCTCCACAAGAGCTGCCGCGCGTTCCCGGGAGGCTTGCGCCATAGAGCGGGCATGAACCCCCCACAGCTCAATTCCCTGATAGCCCGTATCCTTGGCAAAACGGATCAGATCGCCAAAGCCGGCCAGCTCGTGCCGGAATGAAATGGTACACAGATAGCAGTTCATCACTATTTTCCTCCCAGCTCTGACAAACGGTATAGGAATGTACGTTCCGATTGGATAATGTCCTCATTTTTAGCCACAAGTGAATCAAGCAGATTTGGAAGCGGGTTGATTTTCAGCTTCACAAGGAGATAGTTAAACCGGGTCCATTGCTTCACGACATCGTCGAATAAGCCGGAGACGTTCTGTTCGTCTTTCTCCGGTATAACGTGAAGCCGCTTCAAGGCCTCCCATACCTTCTTTCTCATGGTAATGATGGAGGTCACCGTCAAAATATTTTGTCCGATCCAGTCCGGAAGCCTGGAGGGGTTCGCCTGCAGCAGCACAGCAATATCCTTGGTAAAGGAAAGTAGCGCATTGCGGCCGCTTCGGGTTTCCTCCGTTTCGAAATAATCCCGGTTGTTCCGGGCCGCATACAAAAACAGCTCCTGATTTGTATGCTTAGGGGAGGGTTCATAGAAATGCAGCATGTGCACATAGAGCTGCCCTTTGTAAACGCCTGCCTGCAAGAGGATCTCCTCCGGCACCCAGCCCTCATATCCGGCTACCGGGTCGGCTACAAGAAAGCATCTGTCCTCCTCCCGGAAGCCGCACAGCAGAATGGAGTGGGTAAAGCCCGAGTCGTCATAACTTAGCATGGAGCTTGGAAAGAACGGCAGCCTGGAGGCTTTGCAGTCCAATAATGCCAATCCTCCGTCGGCAAAACGGTGAGTAAGCTCTTCGGGGGTAGTTTTGCGGAAGGCCACCTCTACTCCGTAAATGGTCTTGAGATTTTTCAGGTTCATGCTTTTTTTGCTGGAAACCAGCACCTTGAAGAAATAGTTAATATTCCAATAATCCAGAAGGTACCATTCGGGCACCCGGCCCTTCATACCCAGAGCTGTCATGACGCAGGACGCGATACATTCCATAGGCGCCAGCTGAATCAGATGGAACTGGGGCTTATAAGCTATTTCTGCGGCTTCTCCCATTCTATACACCTCCTATACGTTCCCAGGAGTCTGTCCGACGGAGTGGTTTTAATGAATAAATATTCACTGGCAACATTCACTACCGGGATAGGCTTGGCTTGGAAGCTCAAACACGTTTTGTCGGCTTTGATTGGATTAGATTATTAAGGTGTCAAAGCCGCCAAAAAACTCGCCCTCAAAGCGTATGCTTCCGAAGCCAGTTTTCCTTACGGAAAACTTTTACGACCTATCCCTCCCGTTTCATGTTACTGAATATTTATTCACCATTTTCTTTCGTCGGACAGACTCCTAGGGTAGTCAAACCGGCACAGCCTGGCTCTCATCATCATGGGCCGCCAAAAGCGACTGGTACAGCTCACAATGACGTCCAAGCTCCTCATGTGTGCCCTGACCCACAATTTTCCCGCTGTCCAGCACGAAGATCTGATCGGCATTGCGGATGGTATCCAGAAGATGGGTGGCCACAAGAATGGTCTTCCCCTTCATCATACTGCGCAGCTCGCGCAGCACTTCTTCCTCCGTAATGTTGTCCAGCGAGGAGGTTGGTTCATCCAGCACCAGAATATCCGGCTTCTTCAGGAGAACCCGGGCAATTGCAATGCGCTGGCGCTGCCCGCCGGATAATTGGGCACCCTTGTAGTCCACAGGCGTATGGATGCCTTGGGGGAGCTGATCCATGAATTCCTTCAGGTTGGCGCTGCAGGCCGCTTCGTAAACTTCCTCCTCGGTAGCGTTCAGATTCCCGATGGCAATATTCTCGAATAAGGTCCCCTTGAAGAGGAAGGTATCCTGGAACACAACGCCAAACCGGGCGTTAATCTCGCTCCGGGATATGGAGTCCAAGGAGCTGCCGTCTACAATAATCTCTCCTGCCTGCCTGTCCACCAAACCAAGGACTGCCTTGAACAGCGTGGTTTTGCCGGAGCCGCTGCGCCCTACGAATGCGGCGGTTTGCCCCTTGGGAATACGGAATCTGACTTCATCCAGAATAACCTTCCCTTCACTTGCCACATGCAGGTCCCACACTTGAACAGCATCCATCTCTACCTCTGCTGCTGCCGGTGCCTGGATCATCTCGGTATTCTGAGCGGGAGGCTGGCTGGTAAAGCTTTTTTCCGGCGGTGTCTTCAGGAATTCTGCAATTCTGTCTGATGCCACCTCCGCCTTACGGATATCCCCATAAGAGTCGGCAATCGCGCGAATAGGGTTCAGTACGTTATTTAGATAGGAAATAGATGCGATCAGCACACCGATGGTGATGCTTTCGCCGATCACCTGGCGTCCTCCCATATAATAGGTCAGTACAATAATGACACTGATAATAAGGGAGCTGACCGAATTCATGGAAGAGCGGAACAAAGTTTCCTTAGTGCTGCTGCTGACCAGCCCTTTGTACATTTGCCGGTTACGCTCCTCCTCCCAGTGCTCCAGCCCGAATAAGCGGATTTCCTTGGAGCCGTCAATACACTCCACCAAATGCCCGCCTATGGTTTCGTTGTGGTTGCGCACCTGCTCGGCATACCTCCGGATCAGGGAACGGAAAATGCGGGGAACGGTCATAATGAGAACGGTGCTTACTCCTGCCATTAAGGCCAATCTCCAATCCATCAGGCACAGAATCCCCAATGCCATGGCCATCATAAGGATATGTGAAATCATGTCCACCAGAGTTTTGTTCAGGAAAAAGGAGAGTGAGGCGGAATCGAACCCGAGAAGGGCAAGATACCGGCCCGACCCGTCCTTTTCAATATGGCGGATGGGAATTTGCCGGATATGGCGGGTAAGCGTCTCCCGGATATCCAGCGTATTGCGGATGTCCAGGTAGCTGAACAGGCTCCACCTTCCCACAGAGGACCCGGCGGAAGCGGCAGCCAGCACCAGGGACAGGATAAGCAGCGGCCACATCTCATTGTGATGGCCCTGAATCAGGACTCTGTCGATAAACCGGGCGAATATAAGCGGCTGTATCAAGCTGAAGCCAAGATCCCCCAGCATACAGGCGAATCCGGCGATCCGGTGCCTGGGACGGGAAACGATGAGCGGCTTAATCGCTTTAATCATGGTATACAGAGACATTATCATAGCTCCCCGGAAAATGATGGATGATCGGCTTCGCCGCAGCAGCCCAACGCTCCCGGTCCATCCGGGTGCTGCGCAGCACGGTCAAAGGATTGCAGTTCAAAAGCTCCGGCGCCCTAAGCTCCGAGAGGCGGTACATCTCCGGCTGTTCTCCGATAGGCCGGGTAAGAAGGGCTGCCTGCAGGCCGGCGGGGTTATCCGTGGCTAAAGCCCTGTCGAGAGCCTCCACCACCCTGGGCATAATCAGCTTGTAGCTGTAGCGCTTGGCATTCCAGTGTGCCCGGTCCGACATGGAGCGGGCCAGCTCCCGGTCCTGGTACAGCCGGACAACCTGTTTGGCAACTTCCATATAATCAAAAACCGGCGTATCTCCGGACCACCGGCAGCTGATCAGCAGTCCGTCCTTCCCATGCTCCGCCACCTCCCGTATGCCGTCCCAGCCTGTACACACCACGGGAATGCCCCAGGCCTTGGCTTCAAGCAGATTAAAACCGAAGGTTTCCCCCGGATCAGTGGACAAATTGACCAACACATCCGCCTTCCGGAACAGCTCTTCCTTTTCCTCACCCATAACCGGTCCTGTAAAGGAAACCGCTTCTTCTAACCCCAGCTCGTGAACAAGGCTCTGGAGCTTCAGGCGGTACTCCGTGATCTCCGTATGATCGGTGCCGGTATAATCCCCTGCGACCAGCAGGCGGGCGGATGGAATATGCTGCCTCACCTCATGAAGCATCAGAAGCTGCTTGTCGATATTCTTCACCTGCTCCAGCCGTCCGATGGACAGGATGTGAAAGGCCGGATCACCCTGCCTCCCCATACCCGGTTCCCCCGCCCTCTTCGGACTGTCCTCCACCCGGATGCACAATGGAATAACCGGTGAAGCCTCATAAACCGGAGACAGGTTTGTTAAAGCCTGCTTGGCTGAATGGGTGGCAGCCAGCACCACATCCCTGCTGCATAGAAAAGGGGTAATGCTCAGCCAATGCCGGAGCCAGTGCTCCGATCCGACGGAATGGGCAATCATCAGAAAGCCCGTTGGAAGTCCGGCCAGACTCCGCGCTGCCAGCAGGTAGGGGGTCAAAGCAGGCAAATTGGCATAGATGGCATCCAGCTCATAAGCCCGAACCAGCTCCGACAGTCCCTTCGCTATCACTCCCAGCTTTGCTGCCGACATATCGGGCCATGTATCAGCAGGACCCCCCATCAGCTTGATCCAACGGATGGAAGGAATTTTCACCACATCTGCATAACACCCTAAATACTCGATCCACTGAGTATCGATGGCACGCTCGTTGATTCTGCCGGATTGGCCGCCCACACATCCGATGCGCTGCCGCCTTATCCCCCTCATCCTGTCTTCTCCCGGTATTTATGGGACACAAGCTCTGCCAGTGTGGAAATGGTGGAGAAATAGGAGTGGTCCAGCTCCTCATCATCAAAGCAGATGCCATACTTTTGCTCCAACTGGACAATCAGGTTGATCATCAGAACGGAATCCACCCCCAGCTCCTTCAGATCATCTGTTGGGGAAACCTCTGTTCCTTCAACCAGCTCGGCAATCAGCTCCTGAATTTCGTCCGTTATTTGCTTAAGAGTAGTATTTGAAGAACTCATATACGTTTCCCCCACCCGATCCTAGATTTGCACCTTCCCCAGCACATCCCTGACAACTGCTGAGATTCCCGCTATATCCTCTTCTGTCAAGGCAATATTCATGGGCAGGGATAAGATTTCCCCCGCAATCTCCTCTGACGCCGGGAAGTCTCCTGCCTGATAACCGAGGTGCGAAAAGGCCTTCATACGGTGAATAGGCTCCGGGTATTGGATGGCGGTAAGAACCCCGTGCTTCTGTAGCTGCTTGCGGAGTGTATCCCGCCTGTCGGCTTCTATACGGATCACGTACAGGTGGTACACATGGCTTTCGTCGCCCCGGCTTCCGGGAAGCTTGACCCCGGAGCAGTTCCCCAGGTAGGACTCATACATGCCCGCAACCTCCCGGCGCTTCCCGGACCATTCGTCCAAATAAGCCAGCTTCAGCTGAAGGGCCGCTGCCTGAATGGGGTCAAGCCGGCTGTTCACACCGGGAAATTCATGCTGGTAACGAACCTCTCCCCCGTGGTTGCGCCATTTCCGCAGGCCAGTGGCAAGCTGAGGATCTGAGGTAATAACAGCTCCGCCGTCACCAAGGGCCCCCAGATTCTTATCGGGATAAAAGCTGAAGCAGCCTGCTGTTCCCATACTTCCCGCTTTCCTGCCCAATAAGGATGCACCGGCTGCCTGTGCGCTGTCCTCCACCACAGCGATGCCCCGCTCCTCCGCCCAGGGAATAAGCGTGGTCAGGTCTACCATTTGTCCGTACAGATGTACGGGGATAATCGCTTTGGTTCTTGGCGTAACCAGACGCTTCACCTGCTCCAGATCAATCAGGTACGTATCCGGGTCACAATCGGCCAGAACCGGAAGAGCACCCGTATGATGAATGGCCTCCACAGTAGCGATAAAGGTGTTAGCCGCCGTAATGACCTCGTCACCGGGCCCAATATGGAGTGCCTTCAGCGTCAGATAAATAGCATCTGTCCCATTGGCAACGCCAATTCCATACTGTGCACCAGAATAGCTGGCAAAGGCCTCCTCAAACCGGGTAACCGGCACTCCCCCGACGAATACGCCCCGGGCTGCAATCTCCTCTACCTCCCGCAGCCATTCATCGCGGATAAGCGCAAACTCCGCCTGTGGCGAAGAAAAGGTTACTCTCATCTGGCTTCTCAGCTCCCTCTTATTCCGGCAGGAGTCTCCACGGCCGTTTGATCCGTGCCGCCCTGCCTGATCTGTTCCAATAAGCTCATCACTTGAATCGCCTGCTCCAGCGTCACCTCTGGAACCCCTTTACCCCTGATGGCTTGCACGAAGGTGGCATAGATCCGCTCGGCTGCGGAGCGGCTGTTGCTCTCCAGAGGAAGAACCACCGGCTCATGCCCCTTCTCCAGGAGAACAGCCTCCTTATCGCTGTTTACCTGGATGGTGGCCCGGTCTCCGCCAATGATCCATAGAGGAAGCTTGGCCTGAGAGGCAAAATTCACCTCCATGAAGGCAGTAATTCCGCTGTCGAACATCAGTTCTCCATGAACATAATCCTCCGTATCCCCCTTATTCCAGGAGAGGCGTTGTGAGAAGGAGCGGACTGTGGTCACTCTTCCCAGGGGCAGCATAAGAAGCTGGTCTGCCAAATGCACACCCCAATCCAGTATGGCGCCGCCGCCGGAGGATTGACGGTTCCGCCATTCGGGATCATAGGATTTCACACCGAATGAAGCCCCGGAGCCGAACATATGGTGCCGCCTTTCAATAAACAGCGTCTCCCCCGCCAGCTTTTCCTCCAAAGCACGGAGCACAAACATGAAGTCCGCATCGAACCTGCGGTTATGAAATACACTGACAACCCGTCCCACACTGTCAGCCAATCGTTTTAGCTCCACAGCCTCGCCGGTTTTTACCGTAACGGGCTTTTCCATAAGCACATGGGCCCCCGCCAGCAGGGCAAGCCGGGCAATCTCATAATGGGATACCGGAGGGGTAGCCACAAGCACGGCGTCCAAATTCTCCTCCAGAAGCTCTGACAGGGAGGGAAAGACCGGCAGCCCCCTCCTGGCAGCCAATGCAGCCCGCTCCGGGGTGATATCATAAACACCGGCTACGCTGATGCCTTCCATTTTCTTTATAATGGGAAGATGGATCAGCTCCACAATACGCCCGAATCCGACAATTCCTAAACGGATCACATCGCTCATGGGCAACTCCTAAGCAATCTTGTGCTGGCGGAGCTCCTCAATGAATGTAACGAGGGAGCCCAGGGTCTGGAATACCGCAGGATCCACATCCTCCTCCGGAACACTGATGCCGAACTCCTCCTCCACATATACAATCAGCTGCAAAACCATAATGGAGTCAATAAACAGGTCCTGATAGACCCGGCTTGCCTCCGTCACATTCTCGGGAAGCTTAACCTCCAGGTTCTGCTGCATCAGTTCGCATAGGGTATTCATAATTTGCTCTCTTGTCATTGTCACACACGCTCCTTATTTTCTAATAAAGTCCGGCTGATCTTCCCCCGCTCGTTCTTGGGAATCTCCGCTGCGAACTCAATATGCCGCGGAATCTTGTAGGGTGCCAGCTTATCCACACACCAGCTTTTGACCGTTTCCGGCGTCATCAATATCTCCTCTGCTACGATCATTGCCTTGACCGCATCGCCCCAGACCGGATGTCTGGACCGGTAGACCACCACCTCCTTTATGCCCGGACAAGACAGAATGACCTCCTCCACCTCTCCCGGAATCACCTTATAGCCCGAAACATTAATAAGCTCATCCGCCCTGCCGAGAATATGAAGATGGTTGGCTTCATCCCAATACCCGCAATCATGGGTCCGGTACCAGTGTCCGCCAATTAAGACGGCTACCTCTCCAGGGTCTTCCCCTGTTTTGGAAACGCTTAAATAAACATGCTTTAGAGGACTCCCAACATCCGTTGTTGCAGATGGATTGAAGGACAAGGACAAAGCTCCGGTTTCCGTGGAGCCGTACTGTTGAAGCACTTGGATGGAGCTTCGTTTTAATTTTTCCAGTAAACCTTGGGTAAGCGGTGCGCCGGATGCGACCACCCGGTGGAAGGCAAGCTTGTCCCCTGATAGAGTAAGTAGCAGCTGGAGCATGAAGGGAACAGCATACACAATGCTTTGCGGAATGGATTTAATGACCTTAATGGCAAGCTTGGGATTCTGGCCCGTTATAATAACGGGATCGGTGCCCCGTTCCAATGCGGCAAGAACACCTGTAATCAGCCCGAAGGAATGGGACAACGGGACCAGCACAATAGGCGTTTCCTCCGGGCTTGCGCCAAGTGCGGCATTGTAGTGAACAATCTCCTCTTGCACACCTTGCCAGGTTCTGCGAATCAGCTTGGGCGTGCCTGTCGTCCCGGAGGTATATTGGTAGAGAGAGGCTTCCCCCCGGGCACGGTCACTCTCCAGTGGAACAATCTCCGGTGTACCGCCTGTCAGGAGCAGATGCGCTCCTGCATTCTGAGCCTGCATAAGCGCTGTATGGAACGGGGTATCCGAAGGCAAAAGAAGAACAGAGCCGTCCGTGGACATCGCATGCAAAACAGCTCCTAAATAAACCAAGGGATCATTGCTGCCAACCGCCACCAAACAACCGTCAAAGCCTTCAACCATAGGACGGATACAGGCAAGTACATCCGCCCTTGTGATCAATTGCTCATTGATCCGTATCATTATTCACGCTCCCTTGTCCGCTTTTGTATTATTATAAAACACAATAAAATTCCTATATATACCTTATTTTTAATATTACCCCTTATTATTAAGTTCCTGCCTGAATCATCTGCAGCACATTTATTTTCCTGTCCGAATATGCCGGAGGCCTCCGGTGCTTCTGCCTGTATTGCACCGGTGTAAGCCCGGTGGATTGCCTGAGATGCAAGGCCAACGCATCCGGCTTGTTAATACCCACTTGACGGCAAATTTCTTTAATGGTGCATCCGGTGGTTTCCAAAAGCTGAACGGCAGTCTTCAAACGGAGCAGCTTCAGATAGCGCATAGGGGTAACGCCCATGATGATTTTGAACTCCTCGCAGAAATAATTCGGATGGTAGTTCACCGCCGCTGCAATTGCGGCAAGATCCAAATCCGCATCGGATAAGTGCGCGGTCATATAACGGACTGCATAAATAATAGGCCTGCCTTTAATATCCGTGGGGGCTTCGCGCTCCGGTTCAGGCTGTTCAGAACGGTCCTTATGCAGGACATACAAAATTTCCGTAATCAAGGCATAAAGAGCGGACGAATAAAGAAATTGCCCATGCAGATCCTGAGGCTCATCCATATCTGTCCGGAAGGTTTCCAGTGTACGCCGGATGGCGGAAGCCGGAGGGATAACCACCGGATGGCGGAACTCATTAAGCGCTCTCCCCAGAAAAGGCGCGGCACGGAAACGGATCATCCTTCCTTCGTTTTCCACATGCAGAAGGGGCACTTTCTTCGCAGGCGGTGGAACAAGGACTGCCTGATCCCGCTTCACCCGGATCTCGAATTCCCCATAACGGAGCATCATTTCCTGACTGTTGGGATAAAGGAGCACATACTCTCCCTGGACGGTTTTTACAGGCAATGCGAGCGGACTGGAACCAATCAACGTAACCGGCAGCTCCAGCTTCAACGGAACATCCCTCCCAGCTCTTATTGTTGACAGGAAACCATTCCCATCATCAAGTGGATTATACCAATAAAAGTTATTTCGTACCGCATAAAAAGGGTACATGTCGCATAAAAACGGTACATGCTGACGGATTTTGGAATGAGAAATGTCCTTTCTGATATAACGAAAAATTTCAAACAAAAAAGAATTGCCCATCCGCTCAATTCAGCCGATGTACAATTCTTTAGCGGTTTGGTAAAATTATACCAAGATTCTAGTACCCGTTCGATTGCCAATCGGTTTCTTCTGACAGACTAATAAAGAAGGCTTTATTTTTTTCGGTTTTTTTGTCTTTTTTTGTGTATGCAATTCCGGAAACGGACGGGAAAATAGGTCTTCAGTTAGGGACCGTATAAGCCCGGATCAGATATACATATTTCTATTTCCATACCCATGCGGGAGGTGCCGGACAATGGACGCAATCGTCAAAGCACTGGTCGTTGACGACCATCCCCTGCTTGCTCATGCTACACGGGACATGCTGCACAAAACAGGGGAAATTGACGTAGTAAGTGTTGTAGGAACAGGAACGGACTGCCTGGAACAGGTCCGGGTGCATGAGCCCGGGCTGATCTTCCTGGATTACCAGCTGCCGGATACCACCGGAACAGAGCTGACCAAGATCATCAAGGCCGAATATCCGCACATTCATATCATTATTTTCACCGGTGTGGACTACATGGAATTCTACGACCAGTTGGTGGAGGCCGGGGTGAGCGGGGTACTGTCCAAGGAATCCGGCATCCGCACCATCCGGAATATGGTCTGGTGTGTGCTGGATAACCACACGATGCTGCCGATGCCCATGTACCATCAGCTGCGTCTGGGCAACCGGCATATGAACGATCCCCATTCGAAGCTTGATCAGGAGGAGCTGAACATCATGAATATGCTCCTCAAAGGTGCCACCTACGATCAGATTGCCGACAACATCCATATGAGCCGGCGCACCGTGGACAACTATATGAAACGGATTTTCGAGAAGATGGGAGTTAAGAACCGGCTGGAGGCCATTGAGGCGTTTCTGGTCAAGGGAACCAAATCCCCATGAACCAGGAGACCGCACAGGAAATGGCGCGTATTATCCGGTCACAGCCGTATGACGGCGAGTTCCAGGAGCTGCTGCTTTCATTCGTCTCGGAAAAAGCCAAGGAACGCGGCTCCTGGTCGGACATTGTCCGCTGTGTACATACCTTATACTCCGGGGCCAACCCCCGGATCGACACCATTGCCGCGGCAGCGGAATTAGCTGTATTGGCTTCAGATATTATGGACGATCTGCAGGATAACGACCAAACGGACAAGCTGTGGATGCAATGCCCCCCTGCCCATGCACTGAATGCGATCGTGGCGCTGATGATGTGCTTCACCAGTGAGCTTGGCAGGTGCGGTTTGCCATCTGAGGCCATTGCGGATGCGGGCAGGATCATCTCCCGGTCCCTGCAGGGCCAATACCGCGACATCCGGAATACAGCGCAAACCCCGGACGAATATCTTCAGCTGGTGCAAGAAAAATCCGGCTCTCTCTTCCAGCTGGTGGTGCATCTGGGAAGCGCCGCAGCGGACGCCGGAGGCCCGCAATGGAACCTGTTGATGGACCTGGCGGATTGTACGGGGATGATCCACCAGATTCAGAATGATCTCCGGGACATCACCCGTCTGGGCCAAAAGAACGATGTTCTCCTGAAGCGCAGAACCTTGCCGGTTCTATATTTGCTTTCCTTAACCGAGGAATGGGAGTTCCGGCACTTCCAGCAGTATTACCGCGGTGAAATGGACTGGGAAGAGTTTCTGCAGCGGACCGGCGATTACGGGACTTTTATTGACGCGTCGGGATGCCTGGAATATTCAATGGTGGTTCAGGGCCTTTGCGTAGACCGTGCGGAGGAGCTGATGGTGCAGATGGATGTGCCCCCCTCCCGGAAAGAGCAGCTCAGAGAAATCATGTACGGAGCATTCGTGCGGGAATAAACACTTACCCATCCTTTAATTTCGGTTTAATGGAAATTTCCGGCATAACCCGGACAGCCCCTGTCATAAGTTGATGATAGACCAGGCTGAAAAGGAGTGGAGCCAAGTTCATGCAGCAATGGTGGCGTAAAATTGAACGGTGGTGGTGGCGGACCCGGTATACCATCCAGGCAGTCATGTTCCCGCTGATCTGCATTCAGTTTGTCCGGACCCTGTTGTTTCCCAATCCGGTGGATGTATTTCTCCTGTTTGCCTTATTCTTGTTTTATCTGGGCTTCTTATTTAAGGTTTATTAACAAAAGAGCCACCTGGCCGTTGATGGCCGGATGGCTCTTTGCTTTGTGCCGGGAGGTCAGCCTCAGACCGGAATAAGGAGAGTTTTGCCTTCGGCAATCTCCGCATCCTGAAGCCGGTTATACAGCTGGATTTCCTTGGGGTTCAGCCCGTAACGGGTGGCGATGTCCTCCAGAGTCTCCTCCTTCTGGACAATGCACACCTTCAATTGACGGACCCGGCGTTCTTCCTCCTGACTCCGGGAGAACAGCCTTTTCCACTCCAGCGCATCCGTACGCGGTGTTGGAGACACTTCCTCCTCCACCTGGGGCACAGCCCGGTAGTCATGCGGACTGGTATGTATCAGCGACTGCAGATGATACGATGTGTCGGTGGAGGGAGCTTTGCTGGTGAAGGCGATCTTCACCTCTTTTTTGTCCTCCTGGGGAGCGGCTTCAGCAGGCTCCTCCATGGCAGGCAGCTGCGTGGGGACCTCGTTATATGGAACGTTCTCCACTGCGCCTGGCATCCATTCGGGAGTCTCCACATTTTCGGACGGGTCAAAATAAACCTCTACCTCTTCGTTATCCTCTACGGCAGCTTCTGCCGCCGGCTCCGCCACAGGCTCTTCCGCACGGTGCTCCTCTACCTTCCGCTGCTGGAAGGGGGTCCATGCATAAGCCGGCATCTGCACAATTTCCTCCTCCGCATACACCAAGGCCGGCTCTGCAGCGGCAGGCGGGGCAAGCTCAGGCAGCTCGGGAGCGCTGTGCCGGGGGACCTCGTGGACGAAGATGGTCTCTTCCTCCTCATCCCATGCCGAATCGGGAAGAGACAGCATTTCAATGCCCTGGAGGGTAAGCACCCCTGTCACATTCAGACTGCGCGGTGATAAGATGTCCACATCGAAGTTATCGATGTTCACGGATACCTGGCTGACATCCTGGATCCGGTTCAGCGGCAGCGTAATTTCCACAGGGATGAGATGCTCCAGCGTCCGCCGCGCCTCCCCCTCTGTTCCTTCATAGAGTCCCGTCAGATACAAATGCCCCTTAAGGAGGGCTTGCTCCTCCTCCGTATACACCTGTATATGGGGTACCAGCTCCACCTCGTCCAATTCTTTGACTGCTGCGGTGTCCTCGGATAGATGCACACGTTCATAGATATCAAATCTGAGTCCGGATTGCTGCTCTGCCACAGTTATATCCTCCCTTCTTGAATACCAGGAATGCTTGTTCAAAACAAGCCCTCTCTTCAATATATGGGAGGATTCCGCCCGCCATGCCATCTTTTTCGCGTCAGGGAGCAGTCCCTGCCAGCAGCTTGCTCCACAGCAACGCCATATCCTCGGGCATAGCCACCTCTAACAGCATGGGCTCCCCTGACCACGGATGGGCAAATTCCAGCTTGTAGCCGTGAAGCGCCTGCCTCGAGAAAAGCTTCACCGAACCCCCGTACATTGCGTCCCCTACCAAAGGGGCTCCGGCAAACTGCAGATGCACCCGGATCTGGTGGGTCCTTCCCGTTTCCAGCTCCAGCTCCACCAATACAGCCTCCTTGGCCTGCTCCACGGTACGGTACCGGGTGCGGGCAGGCGCGCCGCTAGTGGACACCCGCCTCCGTTGGGAATGATGACGGTCCTTGCCGATGGGCTGGTCAATGATCCCCGCAGGCGGCGTGAGCCGTCCTTGGGCGATCGCCTGGTAGGTCCGGCGGATAGCCTTCTCACGCATGGCGTGATCCAGCACCTGCTGGGCAAAGTCATTCTTGGCGTACAGCACCAGACCCGTGGTATCGTTGTCCAGCCGGTGGATATGCCGGAGCTTGCAAAATTGCCCGGTGGTTTCATAATAATAGGCCACGGCATGGTCCAGGGTCCCTCCTTGCCCCGGCTGGGACGGATGCACAGGCATTCCCGCAGGCTTCATAGCCACCAGGCAAAAATCGTCCTCATGGACAATTTGCACATCCGTATATTCACCCTCGAGCTGCGCCGTTTCCCTTGGAAACAGCCGGAGCCGGAGCTTGCCCGCCTGCCGCTCCATCCCACCGTCCCGCTCCAGCTTCTGCAGGAATGCAGCAGGAATACCGGAGGCGGCCGAAAGGTTTGCCAGCTGCTCTTCATGGGAGAGCTCCATACGGCCTGATGGCAGCTCCAGCCATTCCCCTTTGCGCCGATAATCTGTCATTTCGTTCACCTTCTATATGGGACATGCCCATATTTTACGCCAACAGAATTCTGGCGTCCATGTCTTATCGGGGCGCAGGTTCCATGATATAATCCACCTAGGAGTAAAGTCTGATAGACTTATGAGACTTACTGCCTACCAGCTAAAGGAGCGAAAAGTGATGCCGAAACGATCGAAATCCGTGGCGCTGGCCCTCGGGATTATCATGTTCATGATGCCTGCCGGTCCCTGGACCCAAACCGCCCTGGCCGAAGCTTCCCCCAGTGTTGTAGTGGACGGCTCCATATCGACATGGGGCAAGGAAACCATCATGCGCGACGGAATCTATTATTTGCCCATGCGGAGCTTTTTTGAACAGCAGGATTATAGAGTATCTTGGAATTCCTCCGCGGGCCGAATTATTGTGGAAAAACAGGGTCTTCACCGGCTGGAGCTGACAGCGGGAGATCCGTACATCGTTCTGGACGGCCAAAGCTTCCGGATCGATCCGCCTCCCGTATTGATCGACGGCAGCGTATACATAGCAATGGAAGGCTACAGCATCCCGGAGCTAATGGGCTACGGGATTGAAACCAACCGCTACCGGGGCAAGCTCTACCTTTCCACCTCCCTGTGGGATCAGATCAGGACCGCCTTAAACACCGGAAGCTACAGGCTGGAGGGGGTATATGGCGGCGTTTCCGGCGCAAACCGGGATGCCAAGCTCTATCTGGGAGACGAGCTGGTTTATGAAGGCCAGTGGTCCGGTGGCGGAATGAACGGTGCGGGCATTCTTTACCGTAACGGGAAGGTCATCTACAAGGGCGGCTTATCGAACAATTTGCCTGACGGCCCCGGTACCTTTTATGACATCGGAAACGAACGGTATGAAGGGCTGTTTAAGCACGGGCGGCCCAATGGCAAAGGAAAGCTGTATACAGGCGATACGCTTTTTTATGAAGGGGATTGGAAAGAAGGCCGGATGTCCGGCAACGGCAAGCTGTACGGCGCGGAAGGGAAAGCCCTCTTCGAAGGAACCTTTGACGGCGGGCTCCGTTACGGCTACGGGGTGTTGTTTGATAAGGACGGCAAGAAGGTGTATGAAGGCAACTGGGTCAAGGACCAGCGCTACGGCTACGGCAAATCCTTCAGTCAGGATGGAAAGGTGCTGTATGCGGGCAATTGGCTGGAGGACCACGAAAACGGGAAAGGTCAACTCCGCCGCTTCGGCAAGATTAAGCTGTACCAGCTTGACGGCGTAACCGCTATTTCTGAGGAGGAGGTGGAGGTCGCTTATGTATCCGATGTGGAATACCGGAACGGCATTCTGTTTAAGCAAACGGAATCCGATCTGGTGTACCGCGGCGAATTTAATGAGGCGGGTGAGCTCCACGGCGAAGGGGAAGCAGGACGGATAGTGGGAACTGTTTCGTCCAGTGCCGGAGTGTTGAATAAATGGGAGCCGCTGTACAAAGGGCAATTCAAGAACGGACAGATGACGGGCACCGGAGCCTTGTACACCGGCAATGGGACGAAGGAATACGACGGGCAGTTAAGCGGCGGTGTCCGGGACGGCAACGGCCTTTCGTTTATGGCTAACGGACAAATGCAATATTACGGTCCGTGGGTGAACGGCATCAGGAGCGGCAAGGGCTGGGTTTATGGCTATGGCACGCCTGACTCTTCCGTAGCCAACACCAGCTTTACCCTGACGGAAGCGGAATTCAGCCAGGGCTCGCAGATTTCCTCCGGCAATGTATATCAGGTCTATACGGATGTGAAAAACGGCGTAGGCAAAAGCAAAGGCACCCAATATTGGCTTTATGACGCGGACAAAAAGGAAGACCTGACCGTTTTTAGCTCGTACGGAAACAAGGGACGGCTGGTCTATGAAGGGGATATGCAAAACGGGCTGCGCCATGGCTATGGGGAGGAAAAGCTCACCAACGGCACGTATAAAGGAAATTTCGCCTATAACAAATGGCATGGCAGCGGTGTGCTGGAGACGGTAAACGACTATGTTCACGTCAAATATGAAGGGATCTTCGAGAACGGGCGCAAAACCGGCAGCGGAAAGCTCTACGTTAATAAGATTCTTGTGTACGAAGGCCAATTCCTGAATGATGACCGTTCCGGATACGGCATCAGCTATTACGACAACGGCAAAAAGGAATACGAGGGCAGCTTCGCCTACAACAACCGGCATGGCATCGGCACACTCTATGATTACCTGGGCAATGTAATTTATAAGGGAGAATTCCGCGACGGCCTGACCTTAACCCAATATAAGGAACGGTATCAGTGACAAAGCCATGAAAAACGTAAGTTTCCTGGAGTCCGGAGGAATCCCAGGAAGCGGCATCCTATTATCATCCCGTTCGATTTATGCTAAAATGATAGAGTTATGTTAACTTACTAGAACGGGAGAGACATCCTTTGAACAAACCACAAAAAGCCTTAAGCCGTGCCATGGCCCAAATGCGGAGCTGGAGCTGGCTGAAGCGGACTTATGCTGCTATATTTGCAATTGGCTTTATGATATCGAGCTTTTTGTTTTTGACACCTACGGGGGAGGCATCCCGGGAATGGATGGCGCAGACGGTTATCACTACCCAGCACCGATCCTGGGCCTGGATGTTCGTCGGCGGGGAGAAGCGGGACCGTATGGTGGCCCAGCTTCACCTGGACCGTGAGCTTATGGGCACCGAACGCCAGAATTTCGGCATGATTAATGTCGGGAACGGCCACAAAACGGTGAAGCGGTCGGCTGAAGAGCTGATCAAGGTGGAGGATATTTCCGCCCCTCTGTGGAAAGGCAAAAAAATGTACGTGTATGACCCCCGCGCTATCCGCGTGGTGGTGCCGTCCAAAAGCGGCGAAGGCGAACGTATCTCCTCCATGGTGGAGCGGACCGGCGCTTATGCAGGCATTAACGGCGGCGGCTTTGTGGATCCCGACGGTCTGGGCAACGGTTTTGCCCCCATCGGCTTTATTATTTCGGGCGGGGAGATTCTGTATACGGACCAGGACGGCAGCATTGCCCAGCACGTAGTAGGCTTCACCAAAGAAGGTGTACTTGTTGTCGGCAAATATACCATTGACCAGCTCCTGGAGATGGGAATTTCCGAGGCGGTTATGTTTTACCCGCGGGTCATTGCCAACGGCAAGGGCCTGATAACCTCCGGTGACGGCGGCTGGGGCCGCGGCCCGCGGACGGCCATCGGCCAGAAGGAGGACGGCACCGTGGTGATTATGGTCATCGACGGCCGCCAGACCCACAGTGTGGGTGCCACCTTGAAGGAACTCCAGGATTTGATGCTGGAGGAGGGTGTGGTGAATGCCGGGTTCCTGGATGGCGGCGCCTCCTCGGAGCTGGTTACCCATACGGACGGGCTGATTACCAAACCCTCCAGCCGTTACGGAGAACGCCGTCTTCCTTCGGCCTTGCTGGTATTCGGCAATCCAGATGAATATGTGCCCAACAACCCGTGGGACGGGGTAACGAATATTGATCCGGGCGGCGCTTATGACCACCCGGACTTCCTGAAGGAGCAGGCGGAGAACAAGAACAAGCCCAAACCCTCCGTCTCCCCTTCCGCTTCAACCTCGGCAACGCCGAAGCCTGATAAAAGCACGGAGCCCAGCTCCTCGGCATCCGGTAAACCGGCTTCGCCGAATACCTCCGGCTCGCCCGGAGCCGGCAGCCCTTCCGGCGGCACACCCGCAGGCGGCGGAAGCGGCACTCCTACTGCTCCGGCTAATTCTGCCGGAGCAGGCACGGGCGGCACCGCAAGCCCCGGCGCCAGTGCAGGCGCGGGAGCAGGCGGTACCACCGCCACGCCCGGAACGGGCGCCAGTGCGACGCCGAAGCCGTCCTCTTCGGCGGGAGCCGGGGCAGGGGCGTCGGTGCAGCCTTCTGTGAAGGCGAACTCCACCGCGTCCCCCGGTGATGTGAAGCTGCCCGGCGCTTCCGCTGGGCAGCAAAGCGATGCCGCCGGCGTCGCGAAGCCTACGGCGCCGACAGCCACCACAGGCGGCGCCGGCACGGGCGCAGCCGGCAGCGGCGGTTCCCCGGCGGCAGCAGCCAATGCCGGGAACGGCGGTTAACAGCAACACCCCCATTCTCCTGCAGCAGCAGAGGATGGGGGTGTTTGTTGTTATGTGTGTGCGGCCTCTTGCATCTTCAAACTTTGTGTCCTATAGGGACGCGCGTGTAGGAACGTTACTCCCAACCTCTTCCGAAATGCAAATGTGCATCTATTTGGTAAACAAACCTTCAATTTTACGGTCTATCCTGCAAAAGTGCAGTTATTTCCGTCAGATGGGAGCAAGCTGCCCCACGCGGCGGAAAATAGATGCATTTTTGCATTTGGGGTGCTTGGAGAGGTGCAATTCCAGCAGAATAGATGCACTTTTGCAGGATAAGGTTGGTGGAAGTTCGAAAAGCATTTGTGGGCGCTAAACAACAATTTTAGCGAATTGCATGTTCAACCTTTACTTTAGGGCGTGTCTGAAAACTTGTTGAAGGCATCTTTCATCGCCTTTTCGTCCCTTACTGCGTTATTTCACGTCCCGTCCGTTAGACGCGGGAACGCCACGCCTACTATCCCCTTTGTAATCAGCTCTCCACTCGTTCCCTCTCCCCTTCCTCCCACACCCGTATGGTATAATGTCATCACGTGCTTATATGCTGTCTGCCGGGAGGCCAACAATATCATGAACAATATAGGGGAGTTTGAGTTCCAGACGTACCCTCCACATGCCTTAATGGATTTGAAGTTTTATTATTGCGGAACGGAAAACTGTGTGCCCGGCCACTCGGTGGGACCGATGCTTAGGGACTACTATAAGATTCACTATATCCACAGCGGAACGGGGATTTACTCCACAGGCGGCCAGACTTATAAGCTGGAGGCCGGACAAGGGTTTCTGGTGTTTCCGGAGGAGCTCTCCTACTATTGCGCGGACAAGGAGGAGCCCTGGACGTATTCCTGGGTAGCGTTCAACGGCCTGCAGGTGGAGCAGATTCTGAAGCAGTCCGCGCTGTCTGTAACTTGTCCCGTGTTCGATATAGCCCATCATGACGAGTATATCCGCAGCTGCTTCATCGAGATGTTCAAAGCCGACGAACCCGGCTTTAACCGGGAGCTGCGCCTTCAGGGAGCCCTCTATTCCTTTCTGGCCGCTATTCTGAGCCCGGACCGGAGCAGCCGCAGCCGGGAGGATATGCAGGCCCACTATATCAGCCGCGTCATCTCCCTCATCCAGCAAAACTACGCCACCCACGTGCATATTGAGACCATCGCCCAAACCCTGGGCCTAAACCGCAAGTACCTGTCCAAGATGTTCAAGCAGGAGATGGGCATTACGCCTCAGCAGTACCTCATCCAGTTCCGGATGAACCGGGCCTGCGAGCTGCTGCAGAATCCGATCCTCACCGTCGGGGAGGTTGCCTCCAGTGTCGGGTACGCGGATCAGCTGCTTTTCTCCAAGATCTTCAAACGCACAATGGCGGTATCCCCAAGGGAATACCGCCAGAGCAGATTGGCGGAGCTAAGCCCCGCCGCTTATTAGCACGAAAATGAGGGTATTAGCTGCTCCCCTCTGAGTTTTCAGACACACCCTAACCCAACGCGCGTTCCAGCGCTTTTCCTTGAGCTTCAATGGTCTCCTCAATATCCTCGTCCGTATGGGCGGTGGAGACGAACATCCCCTCAAACTGCGAAGGCGCCAGGCTCACGCCCAAATCCAGCATAGCCGCAAAATACCGCCGGAACAGCTCCAGATCGGAGGTTCGTGCTGTTTCGAAGTTGACCACCGGCTCACGGGTAAAAAACGGACAAACCATGGAGCCGACCCGGTTGATGGTCACGGGCGCTCCCAGACGGGCCGCATTCTCCGTAAAGCCTGCCTCCAGCCGGGCTGCCTTCCGGTCCAGCTCGGCATATACCTCTGGCGTCAATAAAGACAGGGTGGTATAGCCTGCCGTCATGGCCAGCGGATTGCCCGACAGTGTGCCTGCCTGGTAGATAGGGCCGGAGGGAGCCATCCGCTCCACAATCTCCCGTTTGCCGCCATAAGCGCCAACAGGTAGCCCTCCGCCGATGACCTTGCCCATACAGGTGATATCCGGAGTGACGCCATAGAGCCCTTGTGCGCTATGGTAGCCCACCCGGAAGCCCGTCATCACCTCATCGAAAATCAGCAGACTGCCGTTTGTTTCCGTCAGCTCCCGGAGCCCTTCCAAGAAACCGGGCGCCGGTGGAACCACACCCATATTCCCGGCAATCGGCTCCACAATAACAGCGGCAATCTCCGACCCAAACTGTGCGAAGGCAAGCTTGGCCGCTTCCAGATCGTTATACGGCACGGCAATGGTATTGGCCGCTACACTCTTGGGCACACCCGGACTGTCCGGCAGACCCAGCGTGGCGACGCCGGAACCGGCCTTAATGAGGAGCGAGTCCCCGTGGCCGTGGTAGCTGCCCTCAAACTTCAGAATCTTGTCCCGTCCCGTGTAGCCCCGGGCCAGCCGCAGGGCGCTCATGGTAGCCTCCGTACCGCTGTTTACCATCCGCACGATGTCCACAGAAGGCATACGCTCCGCTACCAGCTCGGCCATCCGTACCTCCAGCTCCGTCGGCGCGCCGAAGCTGGTGCCTCTTTCCGCGGCAGCCTTGATGGCTTCGATGACCTGGGGATGGGCATGTCCAAGAATCAGCGGTCCCCAGGAGCAGATATAGTCGATGAAGCTGTTGCCGTCAATATCATAAATCCGGGAGCCAGCCGCCCGATCCACAAACACGGGGGTCAGCCCAACCGATTTGTAGGCCCGAACGGGGCTGTTTACGCCCCCTGGGATCACCTGACGCGCCTTTTCGAAGGCTGCTTTGGATTTCTCGTCAATTCTTGCCCGCTGCATAATCAACCTCTCCCTTTGCCGCCGCTGTTCCGGCTTCCCCCCGGCGGATTACCTCGTCCTCCCAGGCATCCATTTCCGGAGTGAAATAGGAAACGCGGGTTTTCTTGTACTCCTTGGTAGAATACAGCGTAATCCGCTGGGTAATGCCTGTCTCATCCTCAATCGCCTGCAGAATGGACTCGCATTCGTCCACGGACCGCCCGTGCACCATCGTAAATATATTGTATGGCCAATCCTCGTACACCGGCCGCAGGTAACAGTGGCTGACCGCCTTGAACTCGGCCATCCGGTACCCGACCTCGTCGGTCCGTTCCGGCGGCACCATCCACACGCCCATCCCGTTAGCCGTATAACCCGCCTTCCGGTGGTTCAGCACAGCAGAGTAGCGGCGCATTTGTTTTTTGTCCACAAAAGCCTTGGCGCCCTCCAGAAGCTCCTGCACCGTCACTCCCGCATTGACAGCCCACTGGTCAAAGGGGCGGGGCACAACAGGCAGATCCTTCTGCAGCTCCCGGATCATCCGGATATCCCGCTCCGTGACCACACGGGAGGCCTGACTGCGGTCCTCCTCGCGGTATTGGGGGGCGGCTTTGGTTTTGGTCAGGTCCTGCTTGCCGGACATGTCCAGGTTGACACCGATTTTGAAAAGCTTCAGAGTCGGCAGCATCCGGATGGCCTCCACCCCGGCCTGCTCACCCAGGATGCGTACGGTTTCCTCCAGCCCCAGTCTGGAATTGGGGGGTACGGCAAGGGTGAACCACAAATTAAAGCTGTGGTTACGCTTGTAATTGTGCGTAACCCCGGGATGACGGTTAATGATGGCAGCCGCTTCATCCAGACGCTCCGGAGCGATGCGCGCCGCCACCAGGCTGGAGGAATAACCTAAGGTCCGTGTATCGAAGATAGCGGAAATCTGCCGGATGGTGCCTTCCTTAAGCGCCCCGATGCGGGTCATGACTTCCTCTTCCGTCAAACCCGCCCGTTCCCCGATGGCCTGGAAGGGACGCTCCACCAAATCGATGCCTTCCTGCAAAATATTCAAAATCGCAGCATCCAACTCGTCAATATTGCGTGGTGACATGTCCACCCCTCCTATCTGGAAATAACTGCTCGGTGCTAATTTCTTGGCAGCTCCATAAGCCACCTTGCCACATCCTTGGCGAAATAGGTCAGGATCACATCGGCTCCGGCCCGTTTCATACCGGTCAGCATCTCCAGCACCACCGACTTTTCGTCGATCCAGCCCTGTGCGGAGGCAGCCTTCACCATGGAATATTCACCGCTGACATTATAGGCTACTACCGGCAGATCAAAGCTTTCCTTCAACAGCCGGATCACATCCATATACGCCAGCGCCGGCTTCACCATCAGGAAATCTGCGCCCTCCACCACGTCGGACTCCGCTTCCCGCAAGGCTTCCCGGACATTGGCCGGGTCCATCTGATAGGTCCGCCGGTCTCCGAATTGGGGGGCGGAATGGGCGGCCTCCCGGAAGGGGCCGTAGAAGGCTGAGGCATACTTGACGGCGTAGGACATCACCGGCACATGCCGGAAGCCCGCTTCATCAAGGCCTGTCCGGATCGCATGGACGAAGCCGTCCATCATATTGGACGGAGCAATGATGTCCGCTCCCGCCTGGGCCTGGGAAACAGCCGTTGCCACCAGAAACTCCAGGCTGGCGTCATTATCCACCTCCGCCTGGCCCAGCACCTCATTATGATGAACCACGCCGCAATGCCCGTGGCTGGTAAACTGGCACAGGCACGTATCCGCAATCACCAGAAGCTGCGGGTGGCGCTGCTTAATATAACGGGTGGCTTCCTGCACAATCCCGTGTTCATGGTAGGCTCCTGAGCCGCATTCATCCTTGTGCTCCGGCACCCCGAACAGCAGAATGCCCTGAATGCCCAGCTCCACAATCTCATCCAGCTCACTAGTCAGCATATCCAACGACAGATGATATACACCTGGCATGGAAGGGATTTCCTCGCGGATGCCGGTTCCCGGAACAGCGAACAGCGGATAAATCAGATCATGTACCGAAAGCGCATGCTCGCGCACAAGATTGCGGATAGCCGTATTGCCGCGCAGCCGGCGGTGGCGGATCAAGGGAAAGCTCATCATGCAAGACTCCTTTTTTATATGAAATGAGGTCTACAGTCGGGAGAGAGTGTCCACCAACGAATCGATGGTTGCTTCGGCAGCCATCGCATCCACACGCAGGCCAAACTTGCGGACGGTATCCGCCGTCAGCGGGCCGATGCATACGATAGCGGATTTGGCGAGTAAGGCGGCAGGTTCAGCAACACCCGCTTTACGCAGAATAGTGAAGAGATTATCCACCGTGGAGGAGCTGGTGAAGGTAATCACATGGATGTCCCCGCTGCGGAGCTGCTCCAGCACCTCATCGGACCGGTCATCCTCCAACACGGTTTCATACACATCCACCTCTGTCACGCCTAACCCCAATTCCTTCAGCTTCACAGGCAAATAATCCCGGGCAATATCCGATCGTGGCAAAAGTGCCTTTTGGCCCGGAGCCAGCTGGGGCAGGATAGCGTCCAAAAGCCCCTCCCCCTGGAATTTAGCCGGAAGGCGTTCCGCCATAATTCCCCGTTCCGCCAGCAATTCCGCGGTTTTGGGACCCACTGCCGCCACCTTGGCTGTATGCATAGTGCGAATGTCCACACCCAGCTGCTGCAGCCGCCGGAAAAAGTAGCTGACCCCATTGGGGCTGGTGAACAGCACCCAATCGTAATCCCCCAGCCGGCCTAGCGCCTCATCCAGCGCGGCCCGGACCTCCGGGGCCTCCGGCTCCTGCAGGCGGATCACCGGAAATTCCACCGCCTCGCCGCCCAGCTCGTCGATTTGCTCTGCCAACGCGCTGGATTGGCTGCGGGCCCGGGTGACCAGTACCCGTTTGCCGAACAGAGGCTTTTTCTCATACCAGCTCAAGGTTTCCCGGAGCTTTACTACCTCGCCGACAATAATGATGGCAGGGGACTGAAAATCTGCTTCCCTGGCCTGCTCCACAATGGTAGCGAGGGTGCCGGTCAGAGTCTGCTGCTCCGGCCGGGTTCCCCATCGGATCAGCGCCACCGGAGTTTCCGCGGCACGTCCGTTTGTAACAAGTGACTCGCATATGTAAGGAAGATTGGCAATGCCCATCAGGAAAATGCTGGTGCCGGTGGCGGTGGCAAGCTTCTTCCAATCATGGCTGCTTTCCGTCTTCACCGGATCCTCATGCCCGGTTATAATCGCCAGTGACGAGGTATAGTCCCGGTGTGTGACGGGGATACCCGCATAAGCCGGGACCGCGATAGCCGAGGTAATGCCGGGCACAATCTCGAAGGGCACTCTCTCCGCGGCCAGCAGCTCCGCTTCCTCCCCCACCCGGCCGAAAATACTGGGGTCTCCCCCTTTAAGCCGGGCTACGGTTTTGCCGCTCAGGGCCAAATCCGCAAGCAGGCGGTTAATCTCCTCCTGGCGCAGGGTATGACGGTCCGGGAGCTTGCCCACGTAGATCTTCTCGGCCCCCGGCTTCATATAACGCAAAAGACGGGGGTTGGCAAGCCGGTCATATACCACTGTGTCCGCCTTGGCGATACATTCCGCACCGCGGACGGTAATCAGCTTGGGATCTCCAGGTCCGGCCCCGATAAGGTACACGGTACCCTTGCGGTTCAAAGGCTGTTGTTCCTTATTCATGCGCTTCACTCCTCACCTTCGCCAGGATCCGGTCGGCTCCCCGGCTGATCAATGTCCCGGCTAACCGGCTGCCCATTGCTTCGGGATCATGTCCCGTAAGGGTATCCCTCAGCAGAACGCTGCCATCCGGTTCCCCCACCATGCCGGTAAGGGAAAGCTGGCCATCGGGAAGAAAGACAGCATAAGCCCCAATAGGCACCTGGCAGCCTCCCTGCAGTGTATCCAAAAAGCTGCGTTCCGCCGCCACCGCCCGGCGGGTCTCCTCATGGGTAACCGCAGCCAGCAGCTCCAGGATAATGGCATCCGCGCTGCGGCATTCAATGGCCAATGCGCCTTGGCCGACGGCAGGCAGACACAGCTCCGGCTCCAGATATTCCGTGACCCGGTTTTGCCAGCCCATCCGGTGCAGACCCGCTGCAGCCAGAATGACCGCATCCATCTCTCCGGTATCCAGCCTGCGCAGCCGGGAATCGATGTTGCCGCGAAGCACCTCCATAACCAGATCGGGCCGGGCCGCCTTCAGCTGGCATGCCCGCCGCAGGCTGGAGGTTCCTACACGCGCCCCATTGGGCAAGGCTTCGAAGCCACCGCCGCTCCGGGTGATGAGGCAGTCCCTGGGGTCCTCACGAGGGGGCACCCCACCGATGACCAACCCTTCGGGGAGCTCTGCCGGCATGTCCTTCATGCTATGTATAGCCAGATCAATCTCTTCCTCCAGAAGAGCATGTTCGATTTCCTTGACAAACAGGCCTTTACCGCCAACCTTGGACAAGGAAACATCCAAAATCCGGTCACCCTTGGTCACAATTTTCTTCAGCTCAAACTCGGCCTCCACCCCGGTCCTGCGAGCCGCTTCCCGCAGCAGCTCCACCACCTGTCCGCTTTGGGTCAGCGCCAAGGCGCTCTGCCGGGTACCGATTACAATTTTGCGCATGCTTCTCCTCCGTGGGGAGAAACCGGTCCGGACGGAGGACAACCATCCATCTGGCTCATCACGCGGCTTCTCCATTCTTCAAATTCACCGTTTTTGATTTTCTCCAGCACATTCTCCTGCAGAACCGAACGGTACAGCTCCTGCCTCGCCCGGGTATCCTGCACCAGCTCCTGGGTACGCAGGCGGAATTCGCTTAAGAAATCGAGGTAAATCTCATACTCCTCACCGAAGCAGGCCTCAATCTGCCGTCTTACGGAAGCGGCAACGGACGGACTGGCGCCCAGAGTGGAGACGGCAATGACCAGCTTCCCCCTGCGTACAACAGAGGGGACAATAAAGTCCCCCAGCTCCGGCCGTTCCACCATATTGACGGCGCGGTTATGGCGGCGCGCCAGCTCCAGCACCGCGTCGTTGACGCCCGCATCATCAGTGGCGGCAACAACCAGGTACATCCCTTCCTGGTCCCCGGGCACATACGCCCGTTCCACCGCTTCCAGCACACCCTCTTCCGCCCATTGTCTAATGGCTCCGGTTATTCTGGGGCTGACTACCCTTACCCTCGCCCTCGCCTCCATAAGCGAGGCAATCCGCCGCTCCGCAACCGGGCCCCCTCCTACAACCAGGCAGGGCTTGTCCTCCAGCCGCAGCAGCACGGGGAAATATCCTTCCATGCCGGCTCACATCCACATCCCATGATGAAAATCCTATCAGGAAAAGCCCCATAATGGCAAAAGAAACGGGTCCGCCTCACGAACCCGCCATTGCTTCCGTCCCGTTGCGTGCCAGCAGGGCCGGCAACCCACCCAGCTCCTGGCCGCTCTTGCCCGCCATCCGCCCGGCAATCGTGCCGGAGGGGGCCTCGTTCTCCTCTTGCTCCGCCAAAATCCCTTCCAGGGCGAACAGCTCCGTAAACATCCCCAGCGCCTCTTCCCCGTAACGGCCTCCGGCCATATCCTTCACCCGGAGAATCGGATCGCGCATCATCTGGTTGACAATGCTCTTGGCCAGCTTGCGGATCACCTTCTGCTCCCGTTCATCGAGACCGGGCAGCTTCTTCATCATACTTTCCATTGTCTCTTCGTAGATCCGGTTGGACTTCTCCTGGAGCGCCTGGATTACGGGAGTGACCTTCAGGGTCTTCATCCACTGCTGGAAGTGCGCAGCCTCCCGCTCAATCTCTGCCGTCAGCTTGTCCGCTTCCCGGCGCCGCCCGTCCAGATTGGACTCCACCAATGATTCCAAATCATCGATATCAAAGAGGTGCACACCCGGCAGCTCCCCGATAGCCGGGTCCAGGTTGCGGGGAACGGCAATGTCCACCATAAACAGCGGGCGGTTGGCTTCACGGCTTTGCAGTGTCTGGCGGACCTGCTCCTGGTCCAGAACGAACTCCTGGGAGCCGGAGGAGCTGATGACAATGTCCGCCTCCGGCAGCAGCTCTAGCAGCTGCCCATAAGGATGGGCGGTTCCCTGGAAGCGGGAAGCCAGCTGCATGGCATTCTGAAGTGTACGGTTTACCACCATCAAACCGTTGACGCCCGCCCCCTGGAGATGCTTGGCCGTCAGCTCACTCATTTTACCGGCGCCGATGATCAGCGCATTCTTATGCTCCAGCCCGTGCAGGATCCGCTTGCCCAGTTCCACCGCAGCATAGCTGACCGAAACCGGATTTTCACCGATAGAGGTTTCTGCATGGGCCCGTTTAGCGAAGGTCACCGCCTGTTTAAATAAGGTATTGAAGAGTGTTCCTGTGGCCCCTTCCCGTTGGGACATAAGGAACGCGTCCTTTACCTGGCCAAGAATCTGCGTTTCCCCAATGATCATGGAATCCAATCCGGACGCTACCCGGAACAGATGCTCCACAGCCAGATTATCTTCATATACGTACAGATAGGGCTCGAATTCGCTCCGCGGAACCTGGAACCACTGCTCCAGGAAGCTCCGGAGGAAAAGCCCCGATTTATATTTGCGGTCTACAGCCGCGTACACTTCAGTACGGTTACAGGTGCCCACGATGACACATTCCAGCACACTTTTGGTACCCTTAAGAACCTCCAGCGCATCGGGAAGCCGGTCAGGCGCAAAGGTGAATTTCTCCCGGATTTCAACAGGAGCTGTTCTATGATTAAGTCCCACCGTCACAATGTGCACATGTACACCCGCCTTCTCTTTGTCTGTAGATCTTCCTCTATATGTTATTGCAAGATTAACGCTTTGTTCAAATTATATCATACTTATTAGAATGATTCTTAAATAACTGTGTCCAAATCTTGAACAGGCTTACAGCCAGCGTTTACCATTTAGCTTGCCTTTCCAAGTTTGGAATCATCCGTCCAATGTTTATTTTAATTTCTTTTTTACCGTTTCTGCAAGCTCTGCATTCATTTTCTTCAACTCGCTGCCCGCGGCATCCGAAACACTGGAACTGCCGTCCATCAGCCTTCCGTATGCCGCCACCAGCTTGCCGCAAAGCGGGGCGGCTTGCTTCAATAGCTCAGCCTCCTCCTTCGCAAGGGGCCTCGCGCCTCCTATCTGCACTCTCGTAATCCATTGCATCAAAGTTTCCAGTCCCTCCAGCTTCGCCGGTACGCTGCCATGAACGGCCGTGCTTAACCGTTCATGGGCATAAGCCGCCGAGAACAGCGCCCGCCTCCACTCCTCCAGCTCCGCTGTGCCCGACGGGGCGCTTTTTTGAGCGATAGCGCTGCCCATCATTTCCATCTGGAACAATGCGACCTGATACAGTAAAACCACCGCCTCCTCCTTCTCCCGTTTGGCTGACCGCCAATCGGCCAGCTGCCACAGGGGCATAGCTGCAAACAGCACAAACAGCATAACGGCAAGCCAGAAGCCGGACCACCTTCTTCTCATCCCACTCTCTCCTTCCCATTCCCGATAGCCTGTATCTATTCTATGGCCCAAAAATGGGAAAAAGAGCAGGAAGCTCGAGGCTTCTTGCTCTTTAGACATTGCTCTATTTCCTCAAGGTGCTTTAGGCGCTTTAGGCGCTTCTTCCACTTGCTCCGCCGGCAGACCCGCCTTCTCGCGGATGATCTCCCAGAGCTCCTCCCGGCCTTTGCCGGTTTCCGAGGAGAACACCACGAAGGAATCCCGCGGATCAAAACCAAGCTTGTCCTTGATGATTTTGGCATGTTTGGGCCAATGGCCCTTGGAAATCTTGTCCGCTTTGGTGCCGACTACACAAACGGTCAAGCCGATATGCTTGGACCATTCGTACATGGCAATATCATCTGCGGTAGGGGGATGGCGCAAGTCAATGAGGTGGACCAGGAGCTTCAGTTCATCCCGCCCTGTTAGATAACCTTCAATAAACTTGCCCCATTCCTCACGTCTGGTTTTGGACACCTTGGCATAGCCGTAACCCGGAAGATCCACAAAGTATAACAGATCATTAATGCGGTAATAGTTCAGGGTTTGGGTTTTGCCGGGCTGGGAGCTTGTCCGGGCCAGGTTCTTCCGGTTGATCAACCGGTTGATCAGGGAGCTTTTGCCGACATTGGAGCGCCCTGCCAGAGCAACCTCCGGCAGAGCGTCAAGAGGATATTGCGCGGGGCTAACCGCGCTGATAATAAATTCCGCGTTCATAATCTTCAAAGGATTCAACCTCTCCAACTTGCTTTTATCCGGCGCTTCCCCAAAAAAGCCCCGGATTGAATTCCAGTTCTTACATCACGTTTGGGGAATAAGTTGTACAAGAGCATGCTTCAAAACTTCATCCATATGCCCCACGGGAATAAAGGTCATGGCTTCCCGGATGCTCTCGGGTATTTCCTCCAGATCCTTCTCATTGTCCTTGGGCATCAGGACGGTCCGGATTCCGGCCCGGTGGGCGGCAAGGGACTTCTCCTTCAGCCCGCCGATGGGCAGCACCCGGCCGCGGAGGGTGATCTCCCCGGTCATGGCCACATGGCGGGAAACCGGCACATCCGTTAAAGCAGAGATCAATGCGGTTGCCATGGTGATGCCTGCGGAAGGTCCGTCCTTCGGAATAGCCCCTTCCGGAATGTGGATATGAACATCATTTTTCTCGTGAAAATCGGCCGGGATGTTCAATTCAGTCACTCGGGACCGGGTATAGCTGAAGGCCGCCTGTGCCGACTCCTTCATCACATCGCCCAGCTTGCCGGTCAGCGTCAGCTTGCCTGTGCCGGGCATCACCGTCACTTCAATAACCAGCGTATCCCCGCCAACCTCTGTCCAGGCCAAGCCAGTGACGGCTCCCACCTGGTCCTTCTCTTCGGCCATACCGTAGCGGAATTTGGCCGGACCCAGGTATTCCTTCAGAAGCTCCCCGGTCATAATCACTTTCTTCTCCGGGTCCTTCACAATCTCCTTGGCGGCTTTCCGGCAGAGGCTTGCCACCTGCTGCTCCAGATTCCGCACTCCGGCCTCCCGGGTGTATTCCCGGACCACCTGCAGGAGCGTATCCTCGCCTGCTTGCAGCTGCTCCTCCTCCAGGCCATGCTCCCGCTTTTGCTTGGGCAGGAGATACCGTTCAGCGATTTTCAGCTTCTCAATTTCTGTGTAGCCCGGAATGTACAGCATTTCCATCCGGTCCAAGAGGGGCCGGGGAATATTATGCGCGGCATTGGCCGTGGTAATGAACATCACCTTGGACAGGTCAAAGGGCAGCTCTATAAAATGATCGCTGAAGGTGTTGTTCTGCTCCGGGTCCAGCACCTCCAACAAAGCGGACGCAGGATCACCGCGGAAGTCCATGGCCATCTTGTCGATTTCGTCCAGGAGCACCACCGGATTCATCGTGCCGGCGGTTTTCATGCCTTGGATGATCCGTCCCGGCATGGCTCCCACATAGGTTCTGCGGTGGCCGCGGATTTCGGCCTCATCCCGGACGCCGCCCAGGGAAAGCCGGATAAACTGCCGTCCCAGGGACCGGGCGATGGAGCGGGCAATGGATGTTTTACCGACACCCGGGGGCCCTACCAGACAAAGGATAGGCCCCTTGAGGCGCTTCACCAGCTTCTGCACCGCCAGATACTCCAGTACCCGTTCCTTGGGTTTCTCCAGACCGTAATGATCCTCGTTCAGAATCTCTTCCGCACGGTTAATATCCAGATCATCCTCGGTCAGCTTGCCCCAGGGAAGGCCCAAGAGCCAATCGATGTAGTTGCGGATAACACCGCCCTCCGCTGAGGAGGCAGGCATTTTCTCCAGGCGGTCGATCTCCTTCTCCACCTTCTCCTGGACCTTCTCCGGCAGCTCCTTGCCCTCCAGCTGGCTGCGCAGCTCCTCCACCTCGCCGGCCCGGCCTTCCTTCTCGCCCAGCTCCTTCTGGATGGCCTTCATCTGCTCCCGGAGATAGTATTCCTTCTGGGTTTTCTCCATCTGCTTCTTGACCCGCTGGTTGATCTTCCGCTCCAGCTCCAGAACCTCACGCTCATTGTTCAGGAAATCCAGCAGCTTCTCCAGGCGCTGACGCACATCCAGCGTTTCCAGGATATCCTGCTTATCCTTGATTTTAAGAGAAAGATGACTGCAGATCACATCCGCCAGCCTGCCCGGCTCATCAATGTCAGATACAGCCGCCAGCGTCTCCGGCGTAACCTTCTTGGACAGATTGATGTAATGCTCAAACTGGCCCAACACGGAGCGCATCAGCGCATCGATTTCAGGGTCCTCCACCGGCTTCTCATGCCATTCCCGGACGGCCACCTCATAGAATTCGTCGTTGTTGACAAACTCCATAATCTCGGCGCGGTTAACCCCCTCCACCAGCACCCGGATGGTGCCGTTGGGCAGCTTCAGCATCTGGCGCACGCGGGAAACGGTGCCCACGCGGTATATATCTTCTTTCGTCGGTTCCTCGATATTCATTTCGGACTGGGAGCACAGAAGAATCAGACTGTCCTCCACCATGGCCTTTTCCAGTGCTTTGACGGATTTCTCCCGGCCCACGTCCAGATGCAGCACCATGCTGGGATAAACAAGCAGCCCGCGCAAAGGCAAAAGGGGAATCTTGCGATACTTCCCTTTATTGGCATTCGGCACCATTGCATGACACCTCCATTTGGTCAAAACAACAAACTCGTGACCCCATTGTATCAAATGTTATTTTAAAACACCAATTCCGCGGCACTCCCCTACTCCCTCCTCTTATCATACCCAAAAGAAGACATTCCCCCAATAATGTCCGGCACACAAGATCTCCGCAAAAAAACCGGACCCGCCGCAAAGGTTCTGCGACAGCAATCCGGTTCCGGGTTTGGTAGACATCCATATGTTGCGTTATTCCTTCGGTCCTGCATGAAAAAAGGGTGGCGGAGCCGCGGTGAGTATATCCGCTGTAAGCACCGACGGGGCCGGGGCAGGCTCCTGGAATCGGATCCCCAGGGATTCCTGCAGCACCTCCTGGATGGTGTCCACCGGCACCACCTTCAGCACTTGAAGGCTGGCGAAGGTATCCTGGTAGTTTTCCTTCGGCACCAGAACCTTCACGGCACCGGCCTGGAAGGCGGCCTCTACCTTCGCCACAACGCCCCCCACCGGCTTGACGCGTCCATGGATGCTGACCTCTCCGGTCATGGCCAAACGGTTGTCCACCGGAATCTGGGTCAGCGCCGACGTAATGGCAGTCGCCATGGAAACCCCCGCCGACGGACCGTCAATGGGTATACCGCCGGGGAAGTTAATATGAAGATCGAAATCGTGGGGACGGAAGCCCAGGCTGCGCAGCAGGGTCAGCACATTTTCCACGGAGCCCCTGGCCATACTCTTGCGCCGCAGGGTTCTGGAGCCGCCGCCGATATCCTCCTCATCCACAACACCGGTGATGGTGAAGGTGCCTTTGCCCGCAGGAGCAGGAATAGCCGTCACTTCAATTTCCAGCAGAGTGCCGAGATTGGGGCCGTATACCGCCAAACCGTTAACAAACCCCACCTTGGGCTCTGCCGGCACCTTACGCTCCGGCCGGGGCGGAATCTGGCTGCTGTTCACCACCCACTCCACATCTGCCGGTGTCACCTCGCTGCGGTTATCCGTCATGGCCAGCCCTGCTGCCAATTGAATCACGTTTACCGCTTCACGGCCGTTGGTAGCGTACTTCTTAATAACCTCCACCGCCTGCGGATTCTCCGCATAGCCGATTTTCTTCAACGCGCCGGAAGCAATCTGGCCAATCTCATCCGGCAGGAGCGGGCGGAAGAAGATTTCCATACAGCGGGAGCGGATGGCAGGCGGAATCTCCTGGGGCGTTCTTGTGGTGGCTCCCACCAGCCGGAAGTCCGCGGGAAGGCCATTTTGGAAAATATCATGGATATATCCCGGAATGCCGTTGTCCTCCGAATTATAATAGGCGGACTCCAGGAATACCTTCCGGTCCTCCAGCACTTTAAGCAGCTTATTCATTTGGGTGGGGTGAAGCTCCCCGATTTCATCGATGAACAGAATGCCCCCGTGGGCTTTCGTGACGGCTCCCGGCTTGGGCTGTGGAATACCCGCAACACCCATAGCCCCCGCTCCCTGATAGATGGGATCATGGACGGAGCCGATCAGCGGGTCGGCAATCCCCCGTTCGTCAAAACGGGCGGTGGTGGCGTCAATCTCCGTAAACTTGGCATCATTGCGGAAGGGAGAGGACTGGTTTTTCTTGGCCTCCTCCAGTACCACACGGGCAGCGGCGGTTTTGCCCACACCCGGGGGTCCGTAGATGATCACATGCTGGGGATTCGGGCCGCACAACGCCGCCTTCAGCGCCTTCAAGCCCTCCTTTTGCCCCACAATATCGGATAAGGACGACGGTCTTGTCTTTTCCGAAAGAGGCTTGGTCAGGGAAATGGAGCGCAGCTTCCTGAGCTTATCCAGCTCCTTCTTGGATTCCTTGTCCACCGCCGACCGGTTGCTTTGCTGGCTGCGCAGCAGATTCCAGAAATACAGCCCGATTACCACGGCAAAAAACAGTTGAACAAACATCAATACCAAGCTTAATGTCATTTCCATCCCTCCGATGACTATTGCATATACATGGTAGTATTCCCCTCATTTCCCCCCTTAACCGCATCCTGCGAAGGAATTCCTCCAAAAAATGTATGAAGCCTGTCCGGATGCGGGAGACTATGCGGGGATAGCGCTAAAGGACCGGAAACCATCAGGTGCCCCGGAGATTTCTTGCTAGGAGGAAACCATATGCGCGTTTTTTGGGCGGGAGCTGTGGCAGCAGGGCTTCTGGCAGGCCCGGGCTCAGCCCCGGGGCTTCAACCGGAAGCTGCATCTCCCTCCGCACGCATTGTAATCGATGTTGGACATGGGGGAGTAGACGGCGGAACCACCTACGGCACCATTCTGGAAAAGGACATTAACCTGGCCGTAGGCTTGAAGCTGCTTTCCGTGCTGCAAAGCCGCCACGTGCCAACCAGTATCAACCGCACCAAGGATTACGCCTTAAGCGATGATAATCCGGGCAAAAACGGCGGCCGCCACCGCCGTGATCTGGCCCAGCGGGTGGAGGTCGCTAATAAGCTGAACCCGGCTTTTATGCTGAGCCTGCACGTAAATTGGACCTCCAACCCATCACGCAGCGGCCCTCTGGTGATTTACCGCAAAAATCAGCAAGCCGGCAAACGTTTAGCCCTGCGGCTGCAGCAGGAGCTGAACCGGCTTTACGGCACCGAGACGGAGCCCGTGGCAAGCAAAAGCTATTACGTGCTGACCCATAGCCGGGTCCCTTCCGTTATTGTGGAGATGGGCTTCCTATCCAACAAAAAGGACAGGCAGCTTCTCTTGTCTCCCCAGTTCCAGCAGAAGCTGGCCGATTCCATTGCCAAAGCCTCTATGGATGCATTGAAGGAGGACTTTCCCAGCTCCGCCGGAAGCAAAAAGAACCGCGCCGCTAAATAAACGGCCGGTTCTTCTTTTTTGGGGCGGATGTGCGCCTTAGGGCTGTGTCAGCTTCACCAAATCACGGACCAGGACAAACTCGGCTTTACCGTCCAGCTGCGGAATGATCTTCCTCAGGGCAAAGGCGGTTTTTTTGCCGGGAGGGCCTACATGGCCAATGGCAATTAGACTCTCATGCTTGTCCAGCTTCTTCTTGAACAGCTCCGCCTGCTTCATAATATGCTCCATTGTATATTGGTCATCGAAGAACAGCCCGTTTGCCGCCGTCGGCACTCCCAGCTCGGCCGCCAGCTCTCCAATGACACTTTTGCCGGTGGTACGGCTGTCCAGAAAATACAGCTGCCGTTCCTTGCAGACCTGCAGGATGATACGCATGATCCGCTTATCTGCCGTCACCTTGGAGCCCATATGGTTGTTCATCCCCACTGCATGGGGCACCTCATCCACCGCCGCCTCCACCCGCTTCCGGATTTCCTCGTCGGATAAGTCTGTGGTTATGGCTCCGGGTCCCAGCCAGCTTTTTTTTCCCTTCACCGGCTCCATGGGCATGTGGATGATAACATCCTTACCCCGGCTGTGAGCCAGCTCCGCATCCTCCTTGCTTGTTGGCAAAAAGGGCATCACCGCCACCGTAAACGGAATCGGCAGGTCCAGCATTTCTTGAGTCCCCTGCATTTGGTTGCCGAAGTCGTCAATGACAATCGCCGCTTTTTTGGCAACGGGTGGGGCTTCCGTTCCTTCTCCGCCTGCTTGCGCCGCCGTTAAGCCGGTTTGCGCCCCCACTGTTGTCCATCCTATCCAAAGGGCAAGTGCCGCGGCCATTATTTTAACCCATCGAGCTTTCCACATCCTTGCCATCCTTCCCTTCTGCTTTGATGGTTCGTAGTTGTTATGTGCCGGGAGGGAGGGGGTTATACACTCTGACGTCAAAAACCCCCAGCGCCCGCAGGCCTGGGGGTTCTATATTGGGGAATGTCAGAGTGTTACACGGTGGTCGGCTGCCCGGACTGCCCGGCAGCATGCTGCTTGCGGCCCGGAATTTCACCGGTGCGTTCATATTCTTCTACAATAAGGTCAATTTCCTTTTTCAGTTCGTTCACCAGCTCCGCCTCCGGCACTTTCCGGATCATCTCGCCGTAACGGAACAGCAGTCCTTCACCACGGGCACCGGCAATGCCGATATCGGCCTCCTTCGCTTCCCCGGGACCATTCACCGCACAACCTAACACAGATACCTTAATGGGTACCTTCAGCTTGGAGAGGTATTCCTCCACCTCATTGGCTACCTTGAACAGATCAATATCCAGACGGCCGCAGGTAGGGCAGGAAATCAGCGTAGGCGCGTCGGCAATCAGACCGAACACCTTCAGCAGCTCCCGGGCCACCTTGATTTCCTCCACGGGGTCTGCACTCAAGGAAATCCTCACCGTATTGCCGATGCCCATAGAGAGCAAGGCGCCGATGCCAGCAGAGCTTTTGATGGTGCCGGAGTAAAGGGTACCCGACTCCGTAATACCCAGATGCAGCGGATAAGAGAAGGCGGCAGCGGCCTTCCGGTAGGCTTCGATTGCCATAGGCACATCCGAAGCCTTCAGGGATACGATAATATCCCGGAAATCCAGCTCCTCCAGAATGCCAATATGATAAAGGGCGCTTTCCACCATGGCATCCGCTGTAGGATAGCCGTACTTATCCAGCAAATGGCGCTCCAAGGAGCCGGCGTTTACCCCAATGCGGATGGGGATGCCCTTCTCCTTGCAGGCCTTGACGACAGCCTCCACCTTTTCGCGTTTGCCGATATTGCCGGGATTGATGCGGATCTTGTCCACCCCGTTTTCAATAGCTAACAACGCCAGACGGTAATCGAAGTGGATATCGGCTACAAGCGGAATATGTATCCGTTGTTTGATGGCGGCGATGGCTTCCGCAGCCTCCTTATTATTAACCGTTACCCGTACAATCTGGCAGCCGGCTTCCTCCAGCCGGAGAATCTCGGCTACGGTTGCCTCCACATCTGCCGTTTTGGTTGTGCACATGCTCTGCACCACGACTTCATTGCTGCCGCCGATGGTGAGATTGCCTACGCGAACCGGAACCGTTTGGGTGCGATGAAACATGGGGAATCCTCCTCTGAAATAACATGGTCCTACCTAGAGCAGCTTTATCTATCATAACACGGTTCACCTTAAAAAAGCTTCCGCCGCCCGGGTGCAGTTGCACCTGCCCGGGAGACGGAAGCTTTTACAAAACCGCGTATCCCTTACGCGCTTTCTTCCTTCTTCTTGGAGGACTTCTTGTCGTTGTTGTCCTTGTCCTTGGTTACCAGCTCCGGCACAATCTTCTGCTGGACCACTTCCTTGGTTACGGTGCAGCTAGCTACATCCGTACGGGAAGGAACCTCGAACATAACATCCAGCATTATGCCTTCGATGATGGAGCGCAGGCCGCGGGCGCCGGTGTTGCGTTTAATGGCTTCCTTGGCAATGGCATCCAGGGCGTCGGCTTCGAAGTTCAGCGCGACACTATCCATCTCCAGCATCTTCTGGTACTGCTTCACCAATGCATTCTTCGGCTCGGTCAGAATCCGGACCAGAGCAGCTTCATCCAGCGGCTCCAGGGTGGAGATAACCGGCAGACGGCCAACAAACTCGGGGATCAACCCGAACTTCAGGAGATCCTCGGGAAGAACCATGGACAGGTATTCACCCGGCTTCAGGTCTACCTTGTGTCCGTCGGTTCCGAAGCCGATCACCTTTTTGCCGATCCGGCGTTTGATGATGGATTCCAGTCCGTCAAAGGCACCGCCTACAATAAACAGAATGTTGGTGGTGTCAATTTGAATAAATTCCTGGTGCGGGTGCTTCCGTCCGCCTTGGGGAGGAACAGACGCTACCGTACCTTCGAGAATCTTCAGCAAAGCCTGCTGCACACCTTCACCGGATACGTCGCGGGTAATGGACGGATTCTCGGATTTGCGGGCTACCTTATCAATTTCATCAATGTAGATAATGCCGCGTTCGGCTTTTTCCACATCATAGTCTGCAGCTTGAATCAGCTTCAGCAGGATGTTCTCCACATCCTCACCCACGTAGCCGGCTTCCGTAAGGGAAGTGGCGTCAGCAATGGCGAAGGGGACGTTGAGAATCTTGGCCAGGGTTTGAGCCAGCAGAGTTTTACCGCTGCCTGTAGGCCCAAGCATCAGAATGTTGGACTTTTGCAGTTCCACATCCTCCAGCTTATTCTGGGAGTTAATCCGCTTGTAGTGATTGTAAACCGCTACGGACATGGATTTTTTGGCTTGTTCCTGACCGATGACGTACTGATCGAGAATCCCGCGGATATCCTTGGGCTTCGGAACGTCCTTCAGATCCAGCTCTTCCTCATGGCCGAGCTCTTCCTCGACAATCTCGGTGCACAGCTCAATGCATTCATCGCATATATAGACGCCCGGACCGGCTACCAGCTTGCGCACCTGGTCCTGGGACTTGCCGCAGAAGGAGCATTTCAACTGACCCTTTTCATCATTAAACTTAAACATTCCATTCCTCCTCCTTTACGGTTCGAGAGAGATTTAACAGGCTAGTGATCCGGTTCAGATGCCTACCTTCAGATCGGTCCGGGTAATCACGTCGTCGATAAGCCCGTATGTCTTAGCTTCTTCGGCGCTCATGAAATTATCCCTGTCCGTGTCCTTTTCAATTTTTTCGTAGGGCTGGCCGGTGTGCTTCACATAAATCTCGTTGAGATTTTTCTTGGTGCGCAGAATCCAATCGGCATGAATCTTCATGTCGGAGGCCTGACCGCGGATGCCGCCTAACGGCTGGTGGATCATCACTTCGCTGTTAGGCAAGGCAAACCGTTTGCCCTTCGCCCCGCCGGTAAGCAACAAAGACCCCATGCTGGCCGCCATACCGAGGCAAATGGTGGAAACATCATTCTTAATAAACTGCATGGTATCATATATTCCCAATCCGGCCGTCACGGAACCGCCGGGGGAATTGATGTACATAAAAATATCCTTGTCGGGGTCTTGGGCGTTCAGAAACAAAAGCTGAGCAATAACGGTATTGGCCACGTCATCGTCAATCTCGCTGCCGAGGAAAATAATCCGGTCCTTCAACAGACGCGAGTAAATATCGTAGGATCTTTCGCCGCGGGCTTCCTGCTCCACTACCATAGGTATCATCGTCATCTCGGCCACCCCTTTACATAAACATACCCTTATTTTGAACCATTGTATCATGTTTGCGAATCAATGTCATTTTTTCGGATTCCAAAACCGGTAAACCCTTTTCAACAATGTGAAACAAAAAGGCACGTATGGAAACGTGCCTTGCTGATGCTTCATTTAAGTTTACGCTACAGTAGCTTCGGTCTTGCTATTGTCAACCAAATATTGTACGGTTTTGCGGGTAACCAGGTCACTCTTCAGAGACTCCAGGTTGCCGTTGGCAGTCAGGATGGCACGCAGCTCGTCCACTTCACGCTGGTATTGCTTGGCCAGGTTGGAAAGCTCCTCTTCCAGCTCTTCATCGGAGGCTTCGATGCCTTCTGCTTGGGCAACAGCTTCCAGAACCAGGGATTGAAGCACGCGCTTCTCAGCGTCGCTCTTCATTTGTTCCTTCAGAGCTTCTTCGTCTTGACCGGAGAATTGGAAGTACATTTCCAGGTTCATGCCTTGCATTTTCAAGCGGTTTTCGAAGTCGCCGAGCATACGCTCTACTTCATCACGGATCATAGCTTCCGGAATTTCTACCTCAGCAGCAGCGGATACCTTCTCCACAACGGCGTTTTCGAGGTCACGCTTGCCGGATTGCTCCTTGCGCTCAGCAATACGCTTGGAGATGTCCTGCTTGTACTCTTCCAGGGTATCGAACTCACTGACATCCTTGGCGAACTCATCATCCAATACAGGAAGATTCTTGCGTTTGATGTCATGCAGCTTAATTTTGAATACAACCGGCTTGCCCTTCAGCTCTTCGGACTGGTAGTTTTCCGGGAAGGTTACATCGATGTCCTTCTCTTCGCCCTTAGCCAGACCAACCAGCTGCTCTTCGAAACCGGGGATGAAGCTGCCGGAGCCGATCTCCAGGGAGTACTTCTCCGCTTTGCCGCCGTCAAACGGCACACCTTCGGAGAATCCTTCGAAGTCGATTACAACGGTATCACCGTTCTCTACTGCGCCCTCTTCCACAACCACCAGCTCAGCATGGCGTTGTTGAAGCTGCTTCAGCTCGTTCTCGATATCTTCTTCGGTCACTTCGGTTGATTGGGCCGGTACTTCGATGCCCTTGTAATCGCCCAATTGCACTTCCGGCTTTACAGTCACCTTGGCGGTGAACTTCAGCACTTGGCCCTTGCCTACTTGCTCAATGTCAATCTCCGGACGGTCAACAGGAGTAATGCCGGCTTCGGCAACAGCTTCCATGTACGCTTCCGGGAGGAGAATATCAAGAGCATCCTGATACAGGCTCTCTACGCCGAAACGCTTCTCGAACATGCTGCGCGGTACTTTGCCCTTGCGGAAACCAGGCACGGTAACCTTGGTTACCACTTTCTTAAATGCTTTATCCAAAGCTGCGTCAACGCGGTCGGCCGCAACCTCGACAGTAAGAACCCCCAGGTTCTTCTCTATTTTTTCCCAATTCGCTGTCATGATATGCTTTTCCCCTCCAACAAAATTCCCTTTTGGCAAATTTCCCTAACAATATAACCATTTTATTATATCATAAACCTTCCTGATTTCAAGGATAAGCCGCCAGCTGCTAGGTAATAGACGGAAAAACCGCCTTGGCAAAGTCCCGGAAAACCCGCAGCGCACGCTCCCATCTGACTTCCAAGGCTTCCGTTATCCCATAAATATCCTTGATTTCTTCCATGGATGCACTGCCCTGGGAGGTCAGCAGCAGCATATAATGGAAGGCTGCTGCCCACGCATCCCGGGCCTCCGGCTTCTCCGCCAAAATTTCGATATAGACCGGCGTCCCGAAGGCATAAGCAACAAACTCCGACCATGTCTCCTCGGCAAAGGCCTCCAGCGGAAAACCGCTGTTCATATCGGAACGGATCACCCGTTGGAAAATTTCCTTCAAGGCCCTCGGGTAATCCTCACTGCCTGCCGGCACATCGGAGATATCCACCACATACAATTTGCCGCCGCGTTTGATTTTGATGGAGCCACTTTCCCCCCGGGCCTTCAGAATCTGCAGCGTCCGGAACTGAAGGATTGGCGGCAAGGGCTGGCTTTCTAGCCATTTGCGCAGCACATCCCGAAGCCGGGGATGCTGCAGATATCGGAGCTGCTCTAAGGCTAGCACTTGCTTGTCCCAGGAATCCGGCCGCTCGAATACCGCCAAGAGCTTCTCCACATACTCCGGCTCACGTTCCGCCTTTTCCTTCATATGTATGTAAAACAATTCATCCTCCGTCAGATCCTGCTCCTGGCCCTCCGGAGGCGGGGGCATATGCAATTCCGGGATCATCGTCTGCATCCACTCCAGAAGCGACTGCCATTCGTCCCTGGCCTTCAGGTCCGAGGTGTCGCAGCTTAAGAGAAACTGCAGCATCTCCATGGTTTCCCGGTACCGCTCAAACTCCAGCAGCCGGGTTAATTCCTGCTGGTAATAGCCTATGGTTTGCGGAAGCAAATAAATTTTTTCCTGATTGTTGGCGGCCATAGGCAACCCTCCTCCAAAAGCATTCTTCTATGTAACAAGTCTCATTGATTTTACCCTTCTGGAGAGTCATTATAACAATTTCTTCCGCAACCTGGTAGGCGAAGCGTTTCCAGTCTTTTTGCCGTACAGGAAATTCTCCTTATTTTTTCTAATGAAACCGTTGCACTTTCCCCCATGTATATGCTATTATAACAACTGTTCCCCTTTTCATGCGGGTGTAGTTCAATGGCAGAACGCCAGCTTCCCAAGCTTGAGGCGAGGGTTCGATTCCCTTCACCCGCTTACCGAAAAAGCCTTGTATATCAAGGCTTTTTTCTTTTTATAGATTTCTACTTTTGGGGGCAAAATAACGAACGCAAAAAAGCCCTCGCCAGCCACAAGCCAGCGGGGGCTAATGCCAAGGAAACTGTTCCTGGCCTCACAACAACCTCCTTCTGCGGGGGTTGTTGTTTTATTATTCGGTTACCTCATATTCATTTACTTCAAAAGTAAGGATCTTATCGAAGATGATGTAGTCCTTTCGGTTCTTGAAAGGACCTTTGTTGTTGTCGTGCTTATCGATGGCATAGCTGCCGGGACCTCTCCCGGAGTCACGCTGATCATACCAGTTCAAAAAAGATTGAATTTCGTTCATGGGTAAGTCGTATTCTTTTTCAATTCCGTTTACTAATGTAATGGTTAGAATTTCCTGATTCCCGATCCCTGGTGTTGGATTAGGTGTAACTGTTGGAGTGGGGGTTATTGTTGGCGTAGGCGTCGGTGTTGCTATCGGTGCAAATCCGATACATAGCTGTTTGCCTATTGTTCCCCTCTGAATGTTGTGATAGGTTGATAGTGTCTGGCCTGAGAACGTATCTATTATTCAGGAGGAAACAATGAGAGGGAAAATCGAACATCCACGAATTCATGTCGAGGCATTATCGGATGAACTGATACCGTTTTTGGAGCTTGAGGATGAGCTTCACGACCGCCTCATTGAAAATAGAACCATAGAAAATCTGGAAGCCGACAAGCGTTCCTTTGACCGGATGGTGTTTCGAAATGTGACGGTCACCAGCTCAGCCTTGGAACAAGCCGAATTCACGGATATCATCTTCGAGAATTGCGACTTCTCTAATGTAAATTTCTCGGGTTCCCTTGTCCATCGGACGGAATTCAGGAAATGTAAGATAATCGGTGCCGATTTCTCTAGCAGCATCCTGCAAAACGTCGAATTAACAGACTGTATAGGAGATTACATTAATTTCCGCTATGCAAAATTCAAGCATGTCCGGTTTGAGGACTGCTCACTGATTGGCTCGGACTTCTACGCTGCCGCTTTACATCATTTTTTTCTTATTCAATGCAATATTAACCAGATTGTTCTGGCAGGGACAAAGCTTAAGGGGATCGACCTGAGCCAATGCCAATTTCATTCGCTGACCGTCAATCTGGAGGATCTGGAGGGTTGCACGATTGCCGCCGATCAAGCCCCCGCCTTCGCCAAGCTGCTGGGGTTGAATATCATATAGCTGTCTTTTATGGGGCAGGAAATCATTCCCTATTTGTCGAATACAGGAGTGAATACAACATAACCGGGGAGTGATTGGAATGGCAGGATTATTGGGTGGGTTATTGGGCAATTTTTCAGAGGTTTCGATTGAGGATCTGAAGAAGCAATACGGCATGTATCTGATGGAGAACGAAGAAATCCGAACGGGCTTTAAGCTGGTCAGAGACTCGTTTCTCATGACGGATGAGCGGATCATTCTGGTGGACCATCAGGGGGTGACAGGCAAAAAAACCCGGGTGGCTTCCATTGAGCTGAATTCCATCTTCGAAGTGACCATGGAAACGGCGGGAACAGGATTTGACGACAGCGAGCTGACCATCCATTACATCACATCGCCCTATTACAAAGCCAATGATGCCAAAACTGCCGCTTACAAATTCGAATTCGGCAAGAAGTTTAACCTGCAGCCCATTTATGTCGCATTGGTCACCATCGCCTCCCAGAACAAAAAGAAGCTGAACGGATAAAGGCTGCAACAGAAGTGGCAGGCGTGAGCAGCCGGGGGCTCTCGCGCCTGACCGAAGTGGGGTTACCGGTGCGTGGAGGCTTCGAGGAAACGGCCGTTTCATTGCTTCATATAATATTTGCTTTTCAGGAAAATCTCAAGGGCTTGGGTCCTGCCTTTGACGCCCATCTTTTCATACATCTTGCGGATCCAGTTGTCCACGGAACGTTTGCTCATATGGATCTGTTCGGCGATTTGCTCGATGGTATATCCGCTTAGAATGTATCGCATCAGAGCCACTTCATTATTGCTCAGCTCCACATCCACCACTTCCTCCTGGCCCAGCAGCCCAGCCTGCCAATCGGATGCCCGGGGAATTACGGCGAATCCGTCAAGCACACTGGACACGGCATGAACGATGGTGTGCTGGGAATTTTCCTTGGACAGGATTCCATCAACCTTCGCCATGAGCAATTGGGGAACCATCGAAGACACATCAATGGAGCTGAAAATTACCACTTTCACGGAAGGCCAGCACGTGGATACCCGCTCGGCTACATCTCTTCCCGTCATGTCGGGCAGCTTATAATCCAATAAGATCAGATCCGGTTGTGATGCAGCGATGATCTCCAGACCCTGTTCTCCGTTTCGGGCTAAAGCATCCACCTTCACATCCAGCTCCTGCTCCAGCAGCTCTTTAGTGGCGTGCGCCATAAGCGGATGATCATCGATTATCACGACGCTATGCATCACAATCTCTCCTCTCTTTGCACAATCATGCAATGCCATGCAACTATTTTGCGTACTTTCGCCATAACTATATCATAAATTTTGGAATCCACGATATAACAGAATTCGATATGGAATTCTGTTATTGACAAATTTATCAACATATGATAAACACCACCTAAAATGTGCACGGAGCCATTTCAGGTGGTGTTTTCGATTGCATGTTTAACCTTCGCATATCCGGCACGGGAGCAGACAACCTTTTTGGTGGAGCCGGCGAAGCAAAAGAGCTGGCTGTATCCATCTTTTTCAAAATGGCTGAAATGGTTGATGTTAACCATTACGCCGCTGTCCACGCGGATAAAACCAAATGGGGCAAACAGAATTTCTAATGATTCAAGCGAACCCGTAATCTTGGATATATATTCCTCTTTGGCGGTTTGCATAATAATTTTGGGGACCTTCTTTTGATAAGCCAAAGATATGTATTGCACCTTGTTCAACGAGATAACAGCGTCCAAGTGTGTCAGCGTTGTGCAGGGAATATTCAGATCCAACATAAGCGGCTATTTCTTTCCTGCCTTCGGGGGTATGGGTTTGTCACCAAGAGGATATTTTTCCGTAATCGTAAAAATGGACGCTAGCACACTCAGCACTAAGGATGCATACTTGGCAACCGCTCTCCTCATGCATCTTCACCTCCTTTGTGGAAATAATGTCAAGCATTGCGCCGCAAAGCCCAAAAAAAGGGGAGGATATAGTAGGATCATGTTAAGTGTCATCATCATCCCGAACATCATTTTCACCGGAATAGATGCGCTGGAGCGGAGGAATAAAACAACAATGAAAAGCGGGGTGAGGATGATCATCCACAGGGGGCTTATAGGAATAGCGGAGACTGCGAAGACAAACAGGGATGTAGCCAGAGTGCATAAAGTCATAGATTTGAGGTGGCAGCCCTTCAGCATAATTCTGCAAATAACGAATGTAGCCAGCATTACAGCGGTGGAAAATAAGGAATCCGTCGTATAGCCAAGCAGCAGGATAAAGCCCGTTGTCAGCAGGTTATTAAGCAGGATGCTGAGGGTCGGACTCATTCTTTCCAGGTCATCGGTTTCCTCCGGGTTGGACCGTTTGATCCAACCCGCAGTTTTGAAGGCCACATAATCAATGGGGTCCGTCATATGGCATCCTGCTTCCGGGCAATGTACAGCAAAAACAGCAAGGCAATAAACTCAAGCACCATGATGGCATTGATTCCGAAGGTACCATAATTGATGGCCACATACACGGTAAAAAAGATACATACCACCGCTACGCAGCTGATGATCAGATTCATTTTCTCCTTGGGCGTAAATCTTCTTTTGCTGTCGTGGGGCGGGACGGACACAAAGGAAAAGCCCAGATTGAACTTGTACAGCAGAAAAGCCAACAGCGCGGCAAGCACCTGAACGGATATCTGCATGAAATATACGCCAGCAGACGTAGGGGTGGAAAAATCAAGCTCAATGTGGAACAGGGCAAACAGGTTATAGGTGATGTAAGCGATCTCGGAATAAAGGAATGAGCCGATCACCGATAACGTCAGGGCATAGTAAAAATTGACCTTCAGCAGAACCCTCATCAATACCAAAATAATGATGTTCTGCAGGATCAGGTCCACCTCAGGCACTCCGAATACAATTCTCGACAGATAGGATTCCAGCGAACACAAAAACGCAATAATCAGGGTTTCCCGGGCATACTGCCGCAGCGGCCACCGGAACACCTTAAAAATCAGCGTCATTAAAAGAAAAATATCCACAGTACCCAAAAGCAAATAAATGATCACATTCATAATATTGTCGTCACCTGTCGTCACCTTATGATGTATTTTATGACCAGATATTTCGACATATAGAAAGGAAACTCCTGCTTGTTTTTTGCCAAAACAACAAAAAAGCCCGCTGTCCCCTGCTGGGAGACACCGGAGCCTTTTTATGAACGATAATTACTTCACTTGAACCTTGCCTTCAGCGCCGTTCAGCGCTTCGATCTTTCTGTGGGAGTCGCAGGTTGCCAGGCCATCCAGGACAATGCTGTCCGAACGGTTGCCGGTAGCAACCAGAAAGCGGTCATCAGACTCGGAGCCGCAGCCGCTCATCCGGGTAATGCGGACATCGTTACATTGGTGCAGCTTAACCATCGGGCCTTCCTTGACTTGGATGTCCACATCAGTCAGAGCCAGGTTGGTGGCATTGGTGCATTCCACGCCTCTGTCGGCAATAGCCTTGTAGCGGGTCAGAGTCAGACCCTCCATCGGCACTTCCACCAGTCCCTTGATCAGGAACGCTACTTCTGCGCCGGTGCAGACGATGTCTTCCATATGCAGATTGCGGAAAACCGGAGTTTCATCCGTAATCGGATGTTTGTCCTCGGACAGGGTGCCGGAGCCTTCCTTGCCTTCATAGAACATGGAGAAGGAGATGGCTTCGCCGTCGATGTTGATCATCCGGATGTTCTTCATCAGAATATCCTCTACTACACCGCCGCGGCCGCGGGCCGTCTTGAAGCGGATCCCGATATCGGTCCCCATAAACGTACAGTCGGAAACCTCTACGCAGCGTACCCCGCCGGACATTTCGCTGCCGACTACGAAGCCGCCGTGACCATGGTACACGATGCAGTTGCGGATAATGATATATTCGCTGGGGATGCCTCTTTCCCGGCCTTCCTTGTCCTTGCCGGACTTCATGCAGATAGCGTCGTCCCCTACGTCAAAGGTACAGTTTTCAACCAGGGCATAGCGGCAGGATTCCAGATCCAGGCCGTCGCCGTTTTGACCGTACCACGGGTTGCGGATGGTCAGATTGCGCAGTGTAACATGCTCGGAAGCCCAAGGATGCACGTTCCAGGCCGGGGAATTCTGGAAGGTAGGCCCGTCCAGCAAAAGACGCTTGCAGCGGCGCAGGCTGAGCAGATTCGGACGCAGATAATCTCTGGCCGGCTCGAATGCCTTGGGATCCTTCACACCTTCACTGATCAGACGGTCAACCAGCTTGGCGCCGTTCAACCCTTGCTCAGTCGGCCACCAGCTGTCTCCATCCACCACACCGGTTTTGGTTAGCTTATTCCATTGAAGCTCTGTAAGCTTCCACTTCTTCACATAACGCCATGCGTCACCGCCGCCGTCGAATACGCCCGGTCCGGTAATCGCGATATCCTCCAGCCCTTCCCCGTCCAAAGGCGAGGTGCAGCGCACTGTTTCCCAGCCCTCGTAAGTGGAGAGAATCAGCGGATAGTCGTCAAAATTAGTGCTGAACATGACGGTTGCACCGGCCTGGGCATGAAGCTCCAGCCGGCTGGCCAAAATGATGGGGCCAGTCAGCCACAAGCCTGCAGGGATAATGACCTTACCGCCTCCGGCTTCCGTACAAGCGGCAATCGCTTTGCGGAAAGCCTCGGTGTTGTTAGTCACTCCGTCTCCAACCGCACCAAAATCAGTAATAGTAAAGCTGTTGGACGGTATATTCGGCAATTCGATTTCCGGCATAGTCCAGTTTCGTGTATTCGTTTCCTTAGTTATGTTCGTCATTTCCTTCACCTCGCCAATATCTTATCATATAATTATAAATTTTCGTTGATTTTTGTTGACTAATTCATTAAAAGTTATACTTTCTTGATCTCGCATCCTAAAAACTGCATTCTCATGCTGCCGTTGACACTTAAGGCTTAGCATGTCCACCGTCTCTGCGCTTAAGTCCGGTTCCCGCGACAAAATCCGGCTTGGGTGGTAAGATGACCCTACCCGGGTATACTGAGTGGACAGAGTATACATGATTACTGCGGACAGGAGAAGCTGCTATGGCACCCGTTATTATTGTAGAAGGAAAAAACGACAAGAGCCGTCTCAGGCGGCTTTTGAATGACGAGGTGCTCATTCTGTGCACCTTCGGAACCCCCAGCTCCGAGAAGCTGGCCGAGCTGTGCAAACGCGCCGCGGGCCGGGAGGTTTACATCTTCACGGATAACGACAGCTCCGGCAAGAAAATCCGCTGGCTGGTCAACGAGGAGTTCCCCGATGCGGTGCAGATTTATACACGGAGGGGATACGCCGGAGTGGAGGGCTCCCCGGACGAATATCTGATCCAGCAATTAGAAAAGGCGGGGCTGGAGGACTACATCCTTTACCCGCCTGCAGAGCCTCTTTAAGGGATAAAACGGAGGCAGTAGATCACGATGGTGACAGTAATGATGCTGAATACGGTGGAAGCAAAAACCGCCTGTCCGGCAAATTCCGGTTCATTGTCGAATTCTACGGAGAGCAGGACACTGGACAGGGAAGTAGGTACGGCACAGGACAAAACCAGCGCCTGAGCCAGAAGCCCCTCCAGCCCCATGGCCATGACAATGCCAAAACCGATCAGCGGACCGGCAATCAGCCGCAGGGCGTTGGAAATCAGCACATCCCACAACTGGTCGATTCTCCAGTGCATTTGGGCCAGTTGAACCCCCAGCGTCAAGAGAGATAAAGCCACATAACCATTGGAGATATACGTAATGGGCTCATATATCGGCTTGGGTACCGGAATCTGAAACCCGTTCATAATTAAGGCTACAGGAATGACATAGATGGCGGGCATGCCCAGAATGGTTTTCATAATTTCTCGGGTATTGCTTTTATGGGCATTCACAGCGTAAACACCATAGGTATGCGGCAGCACACTCTGAAACACCATAACGATCAATTGAACCGACATGGTAAAGGGATTGCCGGCGAATACCAACTGGTTCAAGGGAATAGCGTAATTGGCACTATTGTAAAAAAGCACGCTGTTGCGCATAGCACTTCTCATTCCGCCGCTTAAACCCCTGAGCCGGGCGACGCCGTCCACGATGGCATACAGCACCAGGAGGAAGAAGATGATGAAGCCCACAATCTGGAGTAGGATACCTGCAGACAGCCGGGATTCATACAGCATCTTGAACAGCATAACCGGAGTGAACAGGTAAAAAATCAGCTTCGAGAAGGTGCGGATATCCAGTTTAAATTTACGTTCCATCAACGCGCCGAGGCTGATCATCAAACATAAGGGAATCACGTTATGCGATAAAATATGCCACAAAAACATGGGGTAACAACCTTTCTGCCTTCAAGCAAGGGAGGATTTCCTATTAAAAATACACCAAACGGACTCGATCCGTCCATGTCTTTTCATAAATAAAGGAGGGAATCCCTTAAACGGGTCCCTCCTTATTCGCGTTTATTTGGCTGCGGTATCTATCACCATAATGATAAAGAGAATGGTCAAATAATTAATCGAGTACACGAATACTCCTTTGGACCATTGGATATCGTCCTTGGCCCTAAAGCCGCGGGCGCATAATACCACCCAACCCAATCCCAGGATCAGGGAAGAAACCAGGTAGATCAGCCCCACATAATCGTACGTATAAAGAAGTAGCGAAACCGGCACCAGCGGGATGACATACCGCATCATGCTGATTTTGGTCCGGCGGTTCCCCTTCACTACCGGCAGCAGCGGATAACCGGCGGCGCGGTATTCCTCTTTTCTGCGAATGCCCAACGCCCAGAAGTGGGGGGGCTGCCAGAGAAGCAGGATCAGGAACAGGATCAGTGCGCCTTCATCAATTACGCCCATTACAGCAGTGTACCCGATAACCGGTGGCACCGCACCGGAGATAGCGCCGACGGCGGTGCTCCAGACCGAGGTGCGCTTCAGCCAGGCGGTATACACCCACACATAAACGAAAAACCCCAGAAAACCCAACCAGGCAGTCAATGGATTCACCAAAAAGCCCAAAATATTCAACCCGGCCACAGCCAAAACGATGCCGTATACCAGAACCACCTTCGGCATCATAACACCGGCGGGAAGCCCTCTGTCCTTGGTACGCTCCATCTTGGCATCCATGTCCCGGTCCAGATAATTATTCAGCACACATCCGGCTGCCATAACCAAAGCGGTTCCCACTAAGGTCCACAGCATCAACAGCCAGTCTACCTCCAGCTTGGATGCAATCCAGAAGCCCCCGAAGGTGGTAATCAAATTCGACATCAGAATGCCTGGTTTGGTAACTTGTACGAAATCCCGCCAGCTTAGCTTGCGCGCCGCAGTACCGCCGGCAGTGGAAGCCTCTGCTGTTGCGGAGTCATAGCGGTCTTGCTTCTCTATCGCAGCTTGTTCCACGAAGCAACTTCCTCCCTTATGTCTTTCATTATAATGATTATAATAGCAATGCTCCGACCCTTTGACAACTAAACGGACCAACCAAGTCCAGGCAATTGTCCAGGCATAGGTCCAGTTCTGCTCTTTTTTTCAAGTTTCCTTCATTTCGGGTTTGTCCCCCATGAATGTTCAGACCGGGCATCTGCATAGATTGAACAAGAGGCTGGTTTTTTGCGGCGGAAGGAGTGACGGCATGGCAGTTATCAAAACAAACTCGGAGCAGACCAAGCTTCTGGCCAGACTCATGCGTGCGGAGGCCGAGGGCGAAGGCGAGCTGGGAATGCTGATGGTGGGCAATGTAGGTGTCAACCGGGTTCTGGCCAATTGCCTGGATTTCAAGAACATCCGGGATTTGCAGCAGATGGTTTTCCAGCGTCCGGGCGGGTTTGAGGCAACGGTCAAGGGATACTTTTACCAGAAGGCCCGTGACCGGGACATCCGGCTGGCCGAGCGGGTGATCAGAGGGGAGCAGCAGCATCCGGCCTCCAATTCGCTATGGTTCTTCAGGCCTTCCGGAGGCTGTCCCGCCCAGTGGTATAATCAGCCGAACACTGGCAGGTACAAAGCCCATTGTTTCTTTTCCCCAACAGCTGAGAACTGCCCGGCGGTTTACAGGTAGCTGCAGTTATTCACACTTTTATCCATTAAAGGAGGTTTGTAAGTACAATGATGAACTATCCTTACGGCAAGCCCACCCCTTATCCGTATCCGGGTGCCATGCAGGCCCAAGCGGCAGCGACTCCCCCGTTGTACCCCGCTTCCGGCTCCGTAATCCCCGGTGCACCCACAGCAGCCGCACCAGGCAGCCTTGTTCCCGGACAACTGCCGCTTGAGCAATCCTACATTGAGAATATCCTGCGGCTGAATCTTGGTAAAGTGGCAACCTTGTACATGACCTACGAAAACAACCGGGAATGGAATGCCAAGATCTTCAAGGGCAAGCTGGAAGCCGCCGGCCGGGACCACATCATCATCAGTGACCCGCAAACCGGTATGCGTTTTCTGTTGTTGATGGTGAATCTGGATTATATCACCTTCGATGAGCCGCTGAACTACTATTATCCGCTTCAGCCTGGCCAATCCCAGGCTCCGGCACAGCCGCGGTAAGCATATCGAAACATCAGAATATCAGAAAAAATAACGGGCTTCCGGAAATCCGGTGGGCCCGTTTTTGCTTATTCCTTTATAATGAGGCCGAAGAGCGGAGCCAATAATCCCGCTTGGGAGGCATCAATCACACAGCCCCTCAGATCCTCAGGCTCAGCCGATAAGGACAGGAAATCGCAGTTGCTCAGGTCAATGCCCGAAAGGCTTGTTCCCGACAGAACCGTCTGTTCAAGCTTCATTCCCTCCAGTTGGGTATGCTGCCACGAGGAATGGTAACAGTCCGCATGAGCCATGGAGCTGTTCTTGAGCTGCACATGCCGCCAGTCATTAAAACGGAGAACGGTATAGCCCATATTGCACTCCTCTATCGTCACATCCCGCCAAACCGAATCGGTAAAATTGGTGCCCAACAGCTTGCAATTGCGGAAGGACACACGGTGAAGCGCCCCCTCCTGAAAGTTCGTATTAGATAAATCGCAGTTTTCAAACACTACGTCCAGGAACTCGGTATTTTGCAAGGCCGCTCCGCTGAAGGACACATTGCGGAACAGGACGCCGTCAAACCTTACCTTGCGGGCCTGCCAGTGTCTCAGCTCCATATCCGCAAATTCAGCCGTCTCCACCAGCTGTCCATCCTCCGGCTCAGGGAAACCCTCATCCGCTTTGGTGAGCACTGACGGCAGCGTCGGAGCCGACGGACCGGGAATCTTCTTTTTGGTTGCCACTTTGTTGCCTCCTTGTCTCCTTTGAGGAAAAAAGGACACCCTTGGGCGTCCTGATAATACGTATGTATGTTCTACACTCTTCTAAAATCATTGTAGCAAAATGGGGCGGGTTTGAAAAGATATCCTTAGCTGCCCAGAAAAGCAATCAGCAGGATGCCCGAAAGGACAATAGCCGAGGCGGTTAGTCGTCTGGCTGGAAAACTCTCCTTCAACAACACCAATCCAAGCACTGTACCAAACACAATGCCGATCTCCCGCAAAGGGGCCAGCGAAGCCACTTCAGCTTCACGGATGGCGAAGAGAAACAGCAGATAGGAGCCCGGGGAGAGGATCGCTCCCGAAAGAATCCTGCCCCATCCGGAGGTTAAAATTGGCAGCATCCGCCGACCTTGTCTGATTACCGCCGGTGTCAGCCCCAGCACAAAGCCGATATTCGTCACCTCCAGGATCGCCAGCGGCGAAAGATGCTGCAAATTCCATTTATCCACCAGGGTGTAGCAGGTGATGGTGACGCCCACCCCCAAAGCCATAACCACAGGTTGTGTCCATTTGGGAGAGGCCCCGGCGTTTTCCGGTCCCTGGGATGCATCAGGAGGGCGGCTGCCTTTTCCCATCACGGCAAAACCCGCCAGCATCAGCACAATTCCCGCCCATCCCCACAGGGTGAGGCGCTCCCCCAAGAAACAAACCCCCGCCAGCGGAATCAGCAGGGTGGGGGTTCCCCGCATCACCGGGTACACCTGGGAAAGGTCCCCCCGCCTGTAGGTATGCGATAACAGCCAGGCATAAAAGGCCTGCAAAGCTGCGGAGCAGACAAGCATCCCCAGTGCTGCGGGAGAGAGGACTGCCCGGCTCATCTCACCTGCCAGGAGGGGCAGTAAGAGGATGGTGGACGGCATAAAAATACACCATAAATAAACAGCCTTATCCGTACTGCTTTTGGTGAGCAAATTCCACACCGCATGGGCCAGTCCGGAGCATATTACCAGGATTAGGGAGAATGACACGGAGATCCACATCCTTTTATTCGCATTGTTTTCAACTAAACACAACTACACACCATTAAATACATACAAACACACATTTTACTCCAAAAAAACCTGACCGACGGCATACCGACGCCGATCAAGCCGCAACCCTCATTCATGCGCAGACTGTTATCTGCAGATTACTTCGATCCCCTTGCTCTTGAAAGACTCCGCGAACTCCGGCTCAACAGCGGAATCCGTAATCAGGCATTCCACCTCATCCGCTCCGCAAACCTTCAACAGAGACACGGCGCCGAGCTTGCTGCTGTCAGCCAGGGCAATGGTCCGTTTGGCGTTTTGCAGCATCACCTTCTTCACCTGCACCTCGCCGATGCCGTAGTCCGTCAATCCCTCCTCCAGGGTGGCCCCGCTGATGCTCATGAAGAACAGATCCGCATGAAACATGGCGGTAAACTGCTCCGCCAGCTCGCCGATCATGCTTTGCTCCTCATTGTGGAGCACGCCGCCGGGAAGAATAATCCGGTACCCTGGCACATCCGACAGCTCCTGGGCAATGGCCAGGGAGTTGGTAATCACCGTAAGCCGGGTGATCTGGTTCTTCAGCAGCCGGGCCAAATGGTGATTGGTCGTGCTGGCATCCATGGCAATGGACATCCCCTCGTTTACGAAACGGGCGGCAATGCGGGCTACCTCCCGCTTTTCCTCCACATACGCCCCTTCGCGCATGTTGAGCGGCAGCTCCTTGGTGTAATCCAGCCGGGACAGGACCGCTCCTCCATGCACCCGTCGCAGGCGGCCCGCCTTCTCCAGATGCTCCAGATCCCGGCGGACCGTCTCGAAGGAAACGTTGAACCGCTCCATCAATTCGGAGGCTTTAATGGCCTTCTCCTCTTGAAGCCTCTCCAGAATCGCCTGATGCCGCTGCTGGGCAAACATATCCATTCCCCTTTCCGTGTGCTGGTAATGTCCATATTCTACCACAGCGCAGCCTGGGCGATCGACATGGATAGCTCAATTGCTCCCTTTTCAAGCACCTGCTTCCGCATGAGACAGTCTGAAGAGGCTCAGCCTGTTGGATGGGCTATCCGGGGGGCTATCCGGGGAGATGCCCGGAGGGCTGTCAGAGCAGATGCCCGGGGGGCTGTCAGAGCAGATGTCCGGGGGGCTGTCAGAGCAGATGCCCGGGGGGCTGCCCGGGGTTTATCCTGCAAAAGTGCAGTTATTTCTCACTACAGTGCCACATTTGCTCTCCTATCCTGCAAAAGTGCATCTATTTTGGGCTGAAACCTTCAGACGGGTACAATCCGCAGGAAATACATGCACTTTTGCATTTGGGCTCCCCCGTGAAGCGGATAACCGACAAAATAAATGCACTTTTGCATTATGAATGCATAGACGGGGAGGCAAATACCGGCTTTACGGTTACCTCTTTACAGTCACCTCTTTCACATTACTCTTTACGGTCACCCAAACAGAGGCGCCTCTCCGTTCCAGGTCAGCACCATCCGGCCAAGGGGCGACTCCTCCACCGTAAGCCGGCCGTCTTCCCCAAGCTCTGCCCGGATCATTCCCTCCGGCAGACACACGGCCCGGCCTGCCGCTTCATCATAATGAAAGAAGTGGAGGAACACCGTTACTCCTTCGCCCTCCACCCTGCGGACAAGCGTATGCCGATTTCTCCCTGCAGGATTGCCGGGCGTAATGGCACTGAGCAGAGCCGAAGGACGGGAGCACCAGCCATACTGAGTCAGCATGCCCCGGTCCGCCGCCCACACCAGAGGCCGGGCCGCCCCCCGCTCCAGGCAGAGACGGCGGGGATCCCGGAACAGAACCGGATCCAGACGGCAAAACCCTTCTTCCGTAGGCCCGCCCAGCAAATCCGGGTCCCCCTCCAGCATACCGTCCACATGCAGCAGAAAATCCGCCTGCCGGGGGTCAGGCAGCAGCACTCTTACGGCGTCCACCACCCAGTTGTCCCGGACCAGACAGGTTCTGGCCAGCTCTACCCCCTGATAGGACGGCTCATGCCACGGCCGCAGCTCTGCAGGAAGCACGATGCGGTCCTTAAACAGGTAATCCTCCCGCTTCCAGTCCACAGCCGCACAAACCCAGGAGCCCCAAGTTTCCAGACCAAAACCCAACCGCCTGCCGTCCGCAGGGGGCTGATCCATCCCGTTCACCGCCACCGTATTATGGGAAAAGGTATGCTTAAACCAGCCGTAATGCAAGGGCATGGCATAAGGAACGGTTCCGGCATCCTCCAAAAGAGGAATGCCGCAGGCCGACAGGGATATATTCAGCTGGTCCATATGGTCATGCTCACCGCCGAAGGGGCCATGCTTCACCGTCAGATGCAGCCCGGCCGCTCCTGGCAGCCGGGTCAGACCCGAGCCTGCCGAGGACTGGGGCTGCTCTACCAACAGGCGCAGCTCCTCCATGGCCTCACCCGCTTCCTCCGCCAGATTCATGCCAAAGCATAGGGCAAATACCGAATCCCGCTCCACCGGCCGGTAACCCGGCAGGGAAAGCCCCGGCCCCGCCCCCTTGCGCCCGTAAGCCGTCTGCAGATAGGCCCGGTAGCGGGCGTCCCCGAACCAGGACAGCCCCAGCTCGTAATACGGCGCATACGTGCCGATATTCACCTTGCTGGTGGCGTCATGGCGGCGGAGAAAGGAGCCGTCCGGCTGGATAAACCGCAAGGGAAAGTCCAGCATCCGGCGGATAGGCTCCAGCCTCCGGACAGCCCACGGCGTATTCTCCACCGCCCAGCCATATTGGAGAATGGGATGCAGAGCGTAGAAGTGGTAATGGACCACCCCTTCATACCACAGGCCATCCTCCAGAACTCCCCGCCGAAGCTGGTCCAACAGCCCGTATTCCCCCTCCAGTCCCGCACGGTGAAGCTCCTCATCTCCCAACAAAAAGCCCAGCAGGGAAATAGCGGAGGTAATCAGCACCGCATGATTATGGATCTGGGCTTCCTTGCGGGCAATGAGGAAATCCGCACATGGCTGCAAAAGTCCCCGGCAGATAGCCTCCTCCTCACCTGCCTCAAACGAGCTGCGGACCATCTGAAACGCCAGCCCCAGCTCCAATATCCAGTGGGCTTCATCCAGAGTCTGGGCAAACAGCTTGCCCGGACCGTTGTAAGGAATATCCCCGTGGATCTCCCAGCCCGCATAATACCGGGCATAATCCAGCAGGATATCCCGCACCCGCCGGATATAATCTTCCCGGCTGTCCAATCTGCCGCACAAGGCCATGTGGAAGGCCCCGATACCCAGAGAATGATGGGCCAGCCCGATCCAGCAGGCATCGTAGCGCTGTCCCGTGTACACCCGGCCGCATACGGTGCAGCGGTGCTCCTGGGGCCGGCTCCAGTCAAAGGCCAGCCTGGCCGCATCCTCCCGGCAGTGGTAATAGTGGCCCCACTCTCCCCGGTCTCCGGCAGACATGCGGAAATGAACGGCAAACGCCTCCGCGGCTTTCCCGCGCAAACGCTCCAGGGCGGGAGCGAATTCCGGCAGCCGGGCATTGACACAAGCCCTCTCCAGAAGCCCGGTATGCGTTTGTTCCCGATTCATGCTTTATCCTCCTCCCCTAAAGCGGGAAGGCTTCCCAGCTCGGGCCGATCCTGGAGAACTACCGCCGCCTTCTCCGTATGATGCAGCTCCAGCACGGTCAGCTCATTCCAGCCTTGCCGCAGAAGCGGCCCCGGCAGATACAGGGTCTCTTGCGGCCCTGCCGACCAGTACCGGCCCAGATTAAAGCCGTTCACCCAAACCACCCCCTTGGTCCAACCCGCCAGCCGGACGAAGGTGTCGCAACAGACCTCCGCGTGAAAACCTCCCCGGTAAAAGGCAGGCCGGTCCCCTTGAAGAGCCGCAGATGCGGATGCAGATTCAGCCGTCCTGTCTCCTTCTTCGCAAGCCCCAAAAGGCAGCTTCTCCACCGAATCCAGAGGAAGAGGATATATGGTCCAGCCGAACTGGAACTGGTTATTCAGCCTTACCCCTTCGGTGATCCCCTTACGGTCCATCAGCTTAGGGCCATAATTTACCCGCCCCATATTCTCCGCCAGAATCCGCAGCCTTGCCCCCTCTGGCGGCACTGTCACCGCCAGCGGCCGGGGATCCCAACGCTCCACCGTGCCGATAAACCGTTCATCCACAAACACCAGCGCCCGGTCATGCACCTCTTGCAGATGCAGCAGCTCCTCCGTGCGCGGACCCGTCAGTTGGGTTTCATACAGAATAAAGCCGTAGCCCTGACCCAGGTCCTCCATCGGCTCCGGCGCTGTCCGGAATACCGGAGCGGACAGCTGCCCGGCCACATCCAGCAAGTCCAGCCGCTCCGTCAGCTCCACCACCCCGTAAGCGCATGTAGCCGCAGGGGCAGGCATCGCCACCGGGGCCGGACCAAAGTGCTTCTCCAGCACCTGCTTCACCGCATGATACTTGGACGTATACTCCCCGCTTTCCGAAAGAGGCGCGTCATAGTCGTAGCTGGTGACAGTGGCTTCATACTTGGCGTCATAGTTGGCGCCATTATAAAATCCGAAGTTGGTCCCCCCGTGGAACATATAAAAATTCACCGATGCCCCCAGCGCAAGCATCCGGTCCAGCACCTCCGCCGTATCTCCGGCCTCCCGGGTGTGATGAGGAGTCAGCCAATGGTCGAACCAACCGTTCCAATATTCCATACATACAAGCGGGTCCTCAGGCCGGTATTGGCGGAAGGTGCGGAAGGCCTCCTCCGGCCGGGAGCCGAAGTTCACCGTCGCAAGCGTCCCCGGCAGGGTTCCCCCTTGCAGCATGCCGTTCTCCGGACCGTCCGACGTAAACAGAAGCACATCCACGCCGCGGCGGATAAGCCCCTGGCGCAGATAATCCAGATAAGCCGTGTCATTGCCGTAGCTGCCGTATTCATTCTCCACCTGCACCGCCAGCACCGGTCCGCCCCGGGTGGACAAAAGAGGCAGCAGCTCCGGGATCAGCGCGTCATAATAGGCGTCCACCTTGGACAGGTACAGAGGGTCCATACACCGCAGGCGCAGGCCGGGATAACCCAGCAGCCAGGCAGGCATTCCGCCGAATTCCCATTCGGCGCAGATATACGGGCTCGGGCGGAGGATCACATGAAGCCCCAGCTCACCGGCCAGCCGCACAAAACCCGTCACATCCGCCAGACCGCTGAAGCAGAACTGGCCTTCCTTGGGCTCATGGAGATTCCACGGAATATAGGTCTCTACCGTGTTGAAGCCGCATGCCCGGAGCTTCAGCAGCCGGTCCCGCCAATACTCCGGCACCACGCGGAAATAATGGATAGCTCCGGATATAATCCGGAGGGGCTCTCCTCCCCAAAAAAACCGGCCGTCGGCCGTTTTTAGCATATTCATAACAATCCGTTTCCTCCTGTCTTCGCACAATCAAACGATCCGATTATCCGACGATCCGACTTTCAGACGCCCCCTACTCTCCCTTGCGGTATTGGCCGGGGGTAATGCCCTCGTAGCGCTTGAACACCCGGATGAAGGTATTGCTGTTGGTGAAACCCACCTTCTCCGTAATATCGTTAATGGTTGCGTTGGTTTCCGTAAGCAGCCGCTTGGCCAGCCGCACCCGCTGGTGATTGACATAATCAATGAAGGTCTCCCCCGTCTGCTCCTTGAAGAAGCGGGACAGGTACGGGCCGTTGAGATTAAACTCCAGGGACAGGGCGCCCAGGCTCAGGTTCATGTCGGCCAGATGCTCCTCGATATATTCCAGCACCTGCTCCTTCAAGCCCGTATTGTGGCTGCGCTTCCGGGCGTCAATAAAGTCGCATACCGTCCGAAGGAACTGGTAGATCATATTCTCCATGTCGGCAAAGGTTTCCCCGCCCAGCAGCCGGCTGATCAGCTCGCTTTTTTCCTGGGCCAGCCCGTCATCATGGGGCTCCATATGCTCGGTGGCCTTCAGCATGGTGCCGATGAGCTCGAACATCAGCAGCTTGCCGGACTGAAAGGACAGAATGCCTCCGGACAGATTGGTGGAGATCAGCGTGCTCACCGCCATCATGGCCTCCTCATATTGGCCGGTTTTAATATGGTTGATGAGCTGCCGCTCCATATCCAGCGGGTAAAACAGCTCGTTTTTGGAGATGCGGATGCGCTCATAGGGAATAATCAGGCTTTGGCCGATGACGAATTTATAGGACAACGCCTCCAGGGCCTCTTCATAACATTGGGGAATGCTGGTTTGGGACGAATGGATATTGCTCACCCCGATGGTCAGCTGGATCAGGAACTTGTTCTGGATAATCTCCTGGGCCTCCTTCGCCTTGTCCAGAAGACCCGCCAGCGCCTCCGGTCCCTCCCCGTCCAAATTCACCAGAAAGGCGGCCATGCCGTCGACTTCCGCAGAATATACCGTATGCTGCTGGGCCAGCAGCTCCTCGGAGATATTGCTGACAATCAAATGGACAAACTGCAGACGGCTTTCCTCATCCATCTCCTGGTCGGGATGAAACAGCCCCTGATAGGATCCGATATGAAACAGCAGCACCGCAAAATGGCTCCCGGCAAACCGGTACCCGAAGGATTCCAGAGTTTGGGCCAGGGCTACCCCCCGCTCCACTCTGCCTTTAAGCAGCCGGGCGAGAAAATGCTTGCTCAACGCTTCATTCTGCTGCCTGATGGTCTTCTCCGCCACGTCCAGATTTTGCTGATGCTCGGACATAAACCGGTCCAGCAGGCTAAATTCATTTTTGATCTCATGAAGATTGGCCTTCACCCGGGGAGATACCGTATCCACCATCCGCCGGATGGGCAGATAGTTGCGCCGGGTCAGCCAAAAGGACAAGCAGCCGCCGATCAAGAGAGACAGCGCCATGGACACATAGATCCAGTTCTGCAGCTGGCTGACCTTGGCGGAATAAATCTTCGTGGGCACAATGGAGACATACTTCCAGTCATGCTCCTCCGAAGCTACATAAGAGATGGTGTTTTGCTTGTCTACCACCGTCCCCAGGTCGCCCTCCAGCCCCTGGAAATCCATCCCGGAAGCCGGAATTTGTTCTCCCACCCACATAACAGGGCGGCCTTGGGCGTCTACAATGGCCACACTTCCCGATTGGGCCAGTTGAATGCTGGAGATGGCCGACTTGAGGCTGTCCGTATTCAGAAGCACCACCAGGGTGGCGGGAGCCTGGTTCATTTCCTGCAGGGGCAGGGACTGGATGTAGGACAGATCCCCTGCAGCCATACTTTCCATCACGCCGGGATAATTCTTCTCCATAAGAGCCCGCCATTCCGCCTCCGTCATCTCCTTGCCGCTATAAAAATTCCGGTACAGAATATCCGCTTCCGCCATGGAGGAGGTGCTGACACCCAGCTTCGGCTGCTTCAGATAAATATAGAAGTCCATAATATCCCCGTTGGAGGCCGCGTAGGTTTGCAGCGTGGGGATCAGATCCAAGGTCTCCAGCTTAAACGCGGGGGAGCCGTAGTCCTTTTTTTCCAAATAACGGAGCACCTTGGGCTCCAGCGAAAGCTGCAGGCCCATTTTTTTCATATTCCGCACCTGGGCGTCCATGGACTGCTTCACTTGAATCAGCAGCGCCTCGTTGGAGCGGATCACCTCCGAATTGAGCAGATGCTGGGAGCGCAGGAGCACCGCCAAGGTAATCATAATGGGAATGCACAGGATCACCAGACTGGAGCCAAGCCAGAATAAGAATATGCTGCGTTTCAACCCGGTTGCCCCCTTCTGTCTCAAGCTCGGAGTATTCCATAACTTAACATGGTTCTTATCCTGATTTTATTATACTTCAACATCGACAGAATCCGATAAAAATCAGCTGCCTACTCCTTAACTGCTCCCACCATTACCCCTTTGACGAAATACTTCTGCAAAAAGGGATACACCAGCAGAATCGGCACTGTTGCTACCATAATGGTGGCATATTTGATGCTTAGCCCAATCGCCTGGGAGTCGGCCACCGACACCTCCGTCATCATGGAGTCCGTACTGTTCATCACCAGAATTTCCCGCAAAATCAGCTGGAGGGGGAACAAACTTCTGTCCCGCATAAAGAGCATGGCGTTAAACCAGGCGTTCCAGTGGGCCACTCCGTAATACAGGATCATCACGGCGATTACCGGCATGGACAGGGGGAGCACGATCTGCGCGAGAATGCGGAATTCTCCGGCTCCGTCGATCCGGGCGGATTCAATCAGACTCTCCGGCAGCGCCTCCATGGAGGTGCGCATGATGATCAGATTCCACGTGCTGATGGCAACAGGTATGGTCAGGGCCAGATAGCTGTTGCCCATATGCAGGGCGTTGTTGATGAGCAGATAGGTGGGAATCAGACCGCCGCTGAAATACATGGTAAACACAATAGCCACCATAATGTACTTGCGAAGAACAAATCTGCGGGACAGGGAATACGCCCCCAGGGTGGTGAAAAAGAGATTAATCAGGGTGCCGAAAACCAGTACAATCAGAGTGTTCATGTACCCTGTCCCGATATTAGGATTGATAAGCACCGCCTTAAAGGCGGCCCAGTTGAAGCCCAGGGGCCGGAGCAGCAGTCCGGAATGCTGGATCAGCCGGTTAGAATCGCTGATGGAGGCCACCGCTACATAATAGAAGGGATAGAGGGTGGCAATCATCAGAAGAATCATCAATATGCCGTTGACAATATCAAAAGTCCGTTCGGACGCGTTTGGTTTCATGTTGTCCTCCTGTTCGTGCGAGCTCTACCACAGCCGGTTGCCGGAGAAGCGGCGGGATATACTGTTGGCGCTGATCAAAAGCACAAAGTTGATGGCGGACTGGAACAGCCCCACGGCGGTGGTATAGCTGTAATCATTCCCTTGGGCCAGCCCCATCCGGTACACGAAGGAGGAGATGACATCCCCTGTTTCATAGGTGTTGGGGTTATAGAGCAGAATGACCTTTTCGAAGCCCACATCCATTAATCCGCCGATCCGCAAAATAAGCAGAATCATAATGGTAGGCACCAGCCCCGGCAGGGTGATGCTCCAGATCTGCCGGAACCGGCCTGCGCCGTCCACCCGCGCCGCTTCATACAGGTCCGGGTTGATGCCGGAGAGCGCCGCCAGATAAATAATGGAGGCCCAGCCTACCTCCTGCCAGACGGAGGAGGTGACGAAGATGGTGCGAAAATTGACGGGATTGTTTAAGAGCGAGCCGCTTTCCCCGCCAAAAAACTCAAGGATGGATTGGATGACACCGCCGCGGTTGGTAAAATCGATAATCAGGCCGCAGATGACTACCAGCGAAATAAAGTGGGGCAAATACGATACGGTCTGCACCAGGGATTTGAACCATTTTGCCCTGATTTCATTTAAGAGCAGAGCCAGGAGAATAGGTGCGGGAAAACCGAAGATCAGGTTATAGAAGCTGATGAGAAAGGTGTTGCGCAGCACGCGGCCAAAATAATAGCTGCCGAAGAAGTTCCGGAAATGCTCCAGCCCCACCCATTCGCTGGCCCAGATGCCTTTGGCCACACTATAATCCTTAAAGGCGATAACAGCACCATACATGGGCAGATATTTGAAGATGAAAAAATACAGTACCACGGGCAGCACCATCAGGTAGATGGCCCGGTTCTTGCTTATGTCCCTCATAAGATGTCGCATGGCTTGCATGGAAAACCACTTCCTTATCCGATGGTTCACAGGAAAAGGGGAGGGATGCCCACCCCTCCCCTGCCTGCTTTTAGCGTTTGTTGTACCGGTCCACAGCAGCCTGCTGGATTTCGATAGCGCGGTCAATGTTCATTTTCTTCAGCTGCTCCAATACCTTGGCGTAATTCTCCACCTTTTCCACACCCATAATGGTCCGGGTCAGGGCTTCGTTCAGGTAGGTGTTCACCTCAGTCATGATTTTGGCCAGTTCCTTGGACTCGTCGGTGGTCAGGCTGATAGGCGGCATCAGCACGGAATAGGCATTATTGACGTACTTGGCAAACAGCTTGACGGCATCCTTCTGCTGCTGGAGCTGGTAATACTGGTCGTTGTAGCGGTCATCGTCGATGCCGGAGAAGGAGTAGTTGGCGATAAAATATTTGGCCATGGCTTGGCCCAACGGCAGGTTGTCCGGATTCTTCAGGATCAGGTCCGTATACTTGGGCTGCCCGTTCACCATGGTGTAGGTTTGACCCTCCACCCCGAAGTTCTTCAGAAGCGATCCTTCCTTGCCATACAGATAATCCAGCGCCTTGACGGTTTCCTCCGGATGTTTGTTGGACTTGGTGATCACGGTGCCCACATTGTCATATTCCCAGGTCGCCTGGACAAATTTGGGCTCTTCCCCCTTGTTCAGCACGGGATACTGCACGCCCACCAAATTGGCCTTGGGCTGCTCCTTCTGAAGCGCCGGCAGGAGACTGCCCATGGTGCCGCCGATATAACCGAAGAAGGCGCCGGCTTTGCCTGAGGAAACCTTGGAATCCATGGTTTTGGAATCATTGGAGGCAAAGTCCGGATCAATCAGCCCCTCCTTGTACCAGCGCTGCATGGTTTCCAGATAATCCTTGAAGGCCGGCTGGTAAGGACCGAAGGCGACCTTGCCGTTGTTCATGTAGAAGCTGTTGGATACCCCGTACGCCCCGGCGAAGTCGTATTGGGCGATGGCATAGTTTTTGTTGGAGGTAAAGGGAATAGCGTTTTTCTTTTCCTTAAAAGCCTTCAGAACAGTTTCCCATTCGGCGATGGTTTCCGGGGCCTGGAGGCCCAACTCCTCCAGCCAGTCCTTGCGGAGCATCATGCCGCTGAAGGTTTTGTACTGGCCGTTTTCCCCGACTCTCAGGTGGGGCATGGTGTAGATGTCGCCGTTGTCGGATTTGATTTGTTTGGCCACCTGGGGATTCTCCTCCAGAATCTTCTTCAGGTTAGGCGCGTATTTGTCAATAAGGTCATTCAGCTTGATAATGAGGCCGTCGTTGTACATTTTGGCGGTGCTGCCCTGTACGTTGGCCCAGTTCCACAGCATGGCGTCCGGCAGGTTGTTAGAGGCGATCATCACCCCGTACTGCTGAACCACATCAGGCGTCGTGGTGCCGGAGGGATGCTGGAAGGCCCACTTGACATTGGTTTTTTTCTCCCACTCTCCCACCATAGGCAGCTCGCTCAGACTTTTGATGACAGCCAGGGCATTCGGGTTCAGCGGGGTCCAGAAGGTCAGCTTCGCCTTCTCCACAGCGGCTTGGGAGGCGCCGGGGCTTCCGGCTGCGGGAGAAGCGGTGCTTCCGCCGCCTGAGCTTCCGCAGGCTGCCGTTAAGGACAAGGTTAGAACAGAAGCGGTAATGGGTAACCAAGATTTTTTCATCCGTATTTCACTCCCCAGATTGATTGGTGCCGCTTGTTGTTTCATGTAGATCGGAACCCCTGACGCAAATCCGGAGTGTCCGGCGGCTTGATGTCCTGACTATACGATGCGGAATCCGTTTTCGTATATCGGCGATTCATTCCCGGTCCGTTTTTCTTTGCAAAGGGGAATCATCATTTTTTGCGCGGATGGCGTGCAGATGACATTGGAGACATTGCTGGGCCTTAGGGCACCGCCATGCCGGGCCTTGGACATCGTCTTTTTTTAAGTCTTCGTCAGTTGATCGCCTTTTATTGACGGCGTCGTGCGGCTGTGTTTACACTGACGTTGACAAGTGCAACCAGATACACGCACTAAAACATAAATCCACATGAGAGAAGGAAGATGCACGTGGCAAAAACGCTTCATTTCAACAAGGAAGGCCAGTTCACCATTGCCCAGTTTACGGATATCCATTGGAAGGACGGAGGCGTAAAGGATTTGCTGTCCCGGGCTCTGATGGAGCGGGTGCTGCACGACGAAAAACCGGATCTGGCGGTATTCACAGGTGATGTGATTTATACGGGCCATGTATCCGATGGAGAAGCCGTGTGCACCGACCCGGTGAAGGCACTTCTGGAGGCTGTGGAAACGGTGGAGTCCCTGGGCATTCCCTGGGCGTACACCTTCGGCAATCATGATGCGGAGCCCGAGTCTCCGGCGACCAAGGAGGATCTCTTGCAGGCCATATTGGGCACGAAGCATACGGTGACTCCCCCTGCCTCCGCCCCAGGCCCCGGCACCTATAAGCTTGAGGTGTTGGGTGCGGACAATCAGGCTGCCGCGGTTTTGTTCCTGCTGGATTCCGGCAACCGTTCCGCGCTGCCCGGTGTGCCGGGTTACGCCTGGGTCAGCCGCAGCCAGATCCGCTGGTTTGAGCAAGAGTCCCTGGCTCTGCCGCGGCGGGTCGACGGCAAGTCCGTTCCCGCCTGCGCCTTCTTCCATATCCCGCTGCCGGAGTACCGGGAGATGTGGGAGACGCAAATCTGCTATGGGCACCGCCAGGAGGCAGTCTGCTGCCCGCCGGTGAATTCAGGCCTGTTCGCCGCCATGGCGGAGCAGGGTCATGTATTGGGCGTATTCGTAGGCCACGATCACGTCAACGACTATTGGGGCGAGCTGCATGGCATCCGGCTCTGTTATGGCCGGGCCAGCGGGCACAACACCTACGGACGGGAAGGTTTCCCCCGCGGGGCCAGAATGATCCGGCTGTATGAGGGAGAGCGGCGCTTCGATACCTGGCTCAGGCTGGAGGACGGAACCCGGGTATCCGAGCAGCCCCGGCATGAACCGGCGAGGCTGGCTGACTAACTGGCAAGGATTAGGGCCAGATGGATGTATACGGACCCGGTGCAGGGAGCGGGGGTGAGGTGGTGTAGACCGCAGGCGCTTGATGCGGGGTGGTGCAGGTATAGGCAGCGGGCGCTTGATGCGGGGCGGTAAGCTGGCGGGCGGTGTAACGGAACTCTGCTACTCTTAAACGCCGAAAATCGGCTAAAAGGAATTCTTACGGAACTGAGAAGCTCCTACAAGGCTAAATCTGCTTCTATGAAGCTGAGTTTTGCCTCTAACAGTCGCTCAGTTCCGTTGCGCGGCCGTCCGCACTGATTTTCGGCCGCTAAGCGCTTCCCAGTTCCGTTAGTGCAGCGGGCAAACCCCAAATAAGCCCATTACCGCCCGAAGCTGCAGATGGGATCGGCACGCTCCCAATGCCTCGTCCCCCCGATGAAACACAGCCAAAGCCTTTTCCCTCCTGCTGCTGAACCCCTGGCCCCAGGTTGCCGTTTCCGCCCCATGCTCCGCAAAAAAGAAGGCATCCTCCCCCTAGGAAGATGCCTTCTTTTTTAGCTGCGCTTCATTATAAACTTCCGCAGCAGCCTTTACCGTTGGCCCGAAGCAGCAGCTGCAGCAGCCGCTTCGGCTCCCCTATCCTTGTACTGCAGCTCATACAGCTTGTAATAATACCCCTGCTTCGCCAGCAGCTCGAAGTGGTTGCCCTTCTCCCGAACCTTGCCCTTATGCATGACAATAATTTGGTCCGCATGCTGGATGGTGGACAGCCGGTGGGCAACGATCAGTGTGGTGCGCCCCTTCGAGATGGTGTACAGCGCATCCTGCACCGCCAGCTCCGTCTCCGTATCAATATTGGAGGTCGCTTCGTCCAGAATCAGAATCTGCGGCCGGAAAGCGATTGACCTGGCGAAGGACAACAGCTGGCGCTCACCCAGGGAGAGGGTAACCCCCCGTTCACCCAGCATGGTGCCATACCCTTGAGGCAGCCTGGAGATCCATTCGTCCATATTCACCATGGCGGCTGCTTCCCGGACCTGCCGGTCGGTAATGCTCTCATTATTCAGCCGGATATTATGGGCAATATCCCCGGTGAACAGGAACACATCCTGCTGCACCACGCTGATAGTCCGGCGCAGATCCGCCACGGGAATCTCCCGGATATCCACACCATCCAGCTTGATTGACCCCTTCTGGATGTCGTAGAAGCGGTTGATCAGTTGGATAATCGAACTTTTGCCCGCTCCGGTAGCACCCACGAAGGCTACGGTTTGGCCAGGGGCAATGGTGAAGCTCACATCCTTCAGCACCCACTCCTCGCCGGTATAGGCAAACCACACATTTTCGAACCGGATTTCCCCGTGCACTGCCGCGGGCAGCGGCTGCGGCTTCTCCGCATCCACAATGGCCGGCTCCTCGTTCAGCATATCCACAATCCGTTCGGCGCCAACCATGGCCGTCTGGATCTGATTATACTTTTCCGCAAGACTCTGCAGGGGCTGGAAGAACTGCCGGATGTAATGAGTGAAGGCGTAAACCACACCGAAGGTAATGCCGCCCTCCAGTACCTTGGCCCCGCCATACCAGAGCAGAAGCGCGATGGAGACATTGCCCAGGAACCCGATCACCGGCTGGAAAATAGAGTTGACCACCGTCCCCTTCATACCCGCCCGGTAATAAGCGGTATTGAGACCGTCAAACTGCTCCCGCTGCCGGTCCTCCCGGATAAACAGCTGGGTGATGCGGATGCCGGAGAGGTTCTCGGCCAGGAAGGAATTCAGCCGGGACAGGATCAACCGGCTCTGCCGTTGGGCCTCCCGGACCAGCCTCCGGTAATAGAAGGTGATGACCGCCAGAAACGGCAGCACCGCAAAGGCAATCAGCGACAGCTTCACAGACAGCTGCAGCATAATGGCCAGGATGCCGACAATGACGATCACGTCTTTGACGAGATTCACCAGCACCTGGGAGTACAGCTGGTTCAGCGACTCCGTATCTTGGGTAACCCGCACCACCAAACGCCCCACCGGATTCCGGTCAAAAAAGGACATGGACATCCGTGACAGATGGTTAAACAGCTGCTGCCGGATGTTGAAGATAATGTGCTGCCCGGTGTACTGGAGCTGGTTGCTCTGCCAATAATTCAGCAGCGCGCCTCCTGCTACCACCACAAGAAACAAAACCCCCAGCTTCAGGAAGCCGCTGTAATCTCCCGCCCGGAAATCCTTCAGGGCTCCGCTGGTCAGCACTTCGGCCTCGTACGTCCCCCGGTCGGTCACCAGCTTGGCGCCTTCCGTCCCGGCAGCGGCAGCGGTCTCCAGCTTGCCGGCATTTTCCTCCTCGGTCAGCCAGCCGCGGACCAGAAGCGAGGAGCCCGACGCATCCACAATCTGCGCCTTTTCCACACCGCCCTCCGCCTGTTGGGCTGCCGCGGCCTCCGAACCGGCGTTGATCCGCACGTAGATGCGGTCTCCGCTTTCAATAATATCTCCCCACCGGGACAGCTCCTCCCGCGCATCGGGTGCATTGGCGCTGGCGGCCAGCATGGGTTTGGATAATCCGCCGATATGGTCGTCAATGGCAATCTTCAGCAGATAAGGCCGGGCTAAATCCGCCACTACAATCAGAAAAGCAAGGAACAAACAAAACAAAAGCGATTTCCAATACGGCAGGGCGTACGCGGCCATCCGCTTTAGCAGCTGGCTGTCCTTGATGCCAACCTTCTCTTTTTCCTGATGAATGCTGCTCACAGCGCCAATCCCCCCTTGAGCTTCATACCCGGCTTCTGCTGCTCTACGCATTCCTCCGCCGGCAACCCCTCTGCGGCTTCATCCAGCTGCTGCTTGCGGTACAGATCGGCATAGATGCCGTTTTTGGCAAGCAGGCTTTCGTGGCTGCCCCGCTCGGCAATCACACCCTCCTCCAGCACAATAATCTGGTCGGCGTGACGGACCGACGAAATCCGGTGCCCGATAATAATGGTGGTCCGGTCATTCATCACCGAATGGAGACCCTCCAGAATCAGATCCTCCGTCACCGTATCCACCGCAGACAAACTGTCATCAAAGATCAGAATGGAAGGTTTCTTGATCACCGCCCGGGCAATGCTGACCCGCTGGCGCTGGCCGCCGGACAGGGAAACACCCCGTTCTCCCAGAGTGGTTTCGAACTGTTCGGGAAACTCGATAATATTGTCGTACACCTGCGCCAGCCGAGCCGCCTCCAGCACATCCTCCTCGGAATGGGGACAAGGGTCGAAGGCGATATTCTCCCTGATGGTGGACGAAAACAGGAACGGATCCTGGGGAACGATCCCCACCTGGCCACGAAGGGTTTTTAAGGGAATTTCATGGATATCATGCCCGTCGATAAAAACCGTTCCTTTGGGCGGATTATACATACGGACCAGAAGATGAACCAGTGTGCTTTTGCCGCTGCCTACCCGCCCTACAATAGCAAGGCTGGTTCCTTTGGGAACAGACAGGCTGATGTTCCGGAGAGCTGGCTCAGGCGCTTCGGGATAAAAGAAGGTCAAATTCTTGATATCCACCCGGCCGTCCAGCTGCTCGATGCTCTCCACCGCCTCCGTGTCATCCACCACATCCGGCTCCGTCATGAAGATCGCCAGCAGCCGATCCTCCGAGGCTCTGCCGCGCTGGAGTTGATTGACTACCTTGCCCAGGTTCTCCACAGGGCCCATCAGCAAAGACAAGTACGTATTAAAGGCAACGAAGCTGCCCAGGGTAATCGTGCCGTTCAAAACCAACACGCCCCCAAAGACGACAGAGATAAGGAAGCTCAACCCCACCACCCCGGAGCTTAAGGCACCGAACAGAGAGTTGGACCGGGCGAACTGCCGGTTTTTCTCCACCGCATCCTGATTGTCACGGGTAAAAAAGTCCACCTCCGCCTTCTCCTGCACATACGCCTTCACCACCCGGATGCCTGCCACAAATTCCTGTACCCGGCTGGTGAGTGTGGCCACCGCCTCCTGCACCTCTGTGGATTGCCGCTGAATCCGCTTGTTAAAGGTATAAGCAAGAACACTGAGCATGGGCAGGGGCAGCATCGTAAACAAGGTCAGCCACGGGTCAACCGTGATCACCATGGCCGTCACCGTAGCCGTAATCAGCACCGCGGCTTCCATCACCATGAATGCACCGCCCATGGTCACCTCTCGGATCACCCCCACGTCGCTGATGGCATGGGACATCAGGTCCCCGATCCGCTGGTTATTGAAGTACTGGGCCGACAGACGCTCCCAATGGGCGAACAACTTGCTGCGGACCTCCATCTCCAGCACCCGGGCCAACCGGAATATGTACGTTCTGCTAACAGAACGAAAAAAAGCGACTCCGAAGCCTGCCGCCATAACCAGCAGCGCATACCGGACCGCTTGGTGGTAGGTAAGCTCGTGACCCTTCAGCTTGTCTGTGAATTGTCCCATGTATTCGGGAATCAAAAGCTGCAGCAAACAAGAAATGGACAATAATGCAAAACCAAAAAAATAGGGTCTTCGTTTATTGACAAAGTATTCTCGAAAAATAGTGGCCTTTTGCACGGAAATTCCTCCTGTCAGCGGGGTCATGTATTAGGTTACACTGAAAACCCGACCCAAGACCATGGATTTCCTTGCCTGAAAACATGGACAATCGCGCTATTTCTGTCACACAGTTAAGAACGTACCCACACAACTTTAAGAGTTCAAAGTCATAACTTTTTTTATTTGTGTGGCAACAAGCTGCTTTTTACTAGGCAAATATTCCTTATAACACCAGGTCTTTTCCACTTGCTGAGGCAGCTGCACTAACCACATCTCTTTGGCCCGTTCTCTTAAGATTAGAAGGTCTTCAATGTGCAAAATACCCGCAGCGCCAAAATGGCTGCGGGTACACCGGCTTGCCTGTCTGCTACAGCTTCACATGCTGACCGGCGGGAATCTTCACTGCACTGCCCTCGGCAGTGATCCAGAAATCCGTTGCTGTCGGGTTGTATACCCGGGTTTGGTCCACCGAGAACCGCAGGCTCTTCAGAGCCTTGACGTAGTCCAGCACCTCAATATTGGTGGCATACCAGAGCTCCGGGCGATTGCCGATCATGGCGCAGAACTTCTCCATATCCTCCCAGTTATTATTGTTTTCGAATTCAAAACTGTGTCCCCACAGGTAAAACAGCTGTATCCGGGAATGACGCGACGTAAGCTCGATAAATTCCTGCCCGTTGGCCAGCAGGTAGATCGGAATCATTCCGGGGCTGAACAGCATGGCAAAGGTGATAAAGAGCGTGATGGGCTTCCGACCCAAAAGCCGTTTTTTGGAAAGCGAATATGCCCCCATGGTTGTAAAGGCCAAATCCACCACCGTACCCACCACTGTATAGAACAACGTATTGGCGTAGGCAATCCAAATCCCCTCGTAATGGATAACCTTTTTATAGAATTCCTGATTCAGTCCTGAAGGCCATAGCCATACCTTCCCCTGCGAAACTATACAGGGTGGCAAAAGCAAGCAGCGATAAAAACAAATAGTTGAATACGTTAAATATCTATTCCCAGTTGGATAACTTATTCATGTGCCCCACCTACCATAACGAAGTCTCCAAAACCTTCTGCGATACCTTGACGCCGTGTAAATGAACATTATCCCGGATCCCATGGACGAAAACCTTTAAAAAGTAAGGCAACCAATCCACCTGGACTGGCTGCCTATTCGTGTTTTCACCATCTTCTCCTAATTCACTCTAAGGAAACAGCTTCTTCACTGAACGGGTCGACGGTAACAACAATTCGCCCATAACTAGTCATAGGCGGCAGCCCGTTGTTTGTCACAGAAAGCACAATATGAATGGTCTGGGGAGTATCCACCTGCGGTGCCGTGAACATCACCTGCTGCTCGCAGCCGCTCTCCAGAACCAGAGTGCCGCGGTAGGAGCCAGGCTCCTGGTACACGGCCCAACTGTAGCTGAGTCCGTTGCCATCCGGGTCTATAGAGCCAGCTGCGCTTATCATCACCCTTTCACCGGGACTCACCGTGCGCCGCAAAGGTCCACTCACCGAGACGACAGGCTCATGGTTCGCCTCTTCCGGGGACTTGACACACCAATCCATCCTCGCTTGGAAGGAACGCTGGTAAGCCGGCCGCCACCGGTATACGCTTGCCCATAATGCCGAATCCGAATGCTCCTCTACCAGATTCTCTACTGCATCGAAATAATGGCAGGGTGAGCCATTCGGGGCTGTCTGGAAGCGTCCTCCCCAGCCGCCGTATTCTGGATGCTCTGAATCACCCAGTCCATTCGGGATAAGGTACAGAAAGGTCGGCGTATCCCCCTCCTTGATCCCGTGTACCTTGCTTCCATATACATCGCCACCTTGATAGATCGGATACGCCTCTCCAAGTGGACCGTGCTGCTTGGTAATATTACCCTCCAACCATTCTGCCGTAACCAGGGAAACATCGCCTCCCTTATACATTCCCCGATAGTTTCGGTAACTTGTAATATAGAACAAATCCGGGTGCTGCTCTCGAATCCACGCGCCGATGCCGTATTGATCTGAAATGGAGTAGATGCGCAGCTTTGACACTATCCTCGCCAGCTGTTCCGGGTTGTTTCGGTTTCCAGCTCTCCATAAAGCCTGCGCCAGGTCAGTTGTGCCGCCCCAGACGAGAATCCATAGCGGCCTCTGGTCATCCTTCTGCGCCGCGGCAATAATCCACTCCGATGCCTCCGTATCATGGCCTTCTCCGACAAACTCTCGGCCGTCATGCGGGTTGCCTGCCTTCACCACACGCAGCAGCTCCTCCTTGCGGGGAAATGCCGGATCATGAAGCGATAGATTGCCATGCACTTGGCCATAGTGCTCCAATATTTCACGGATGTACTCCGGCTTCCGGCCATTCCAGTGATTCGTATGGGTAGCGATAAGCCCCTCGATATCAAATTCATTCGCATACATCAGGAAACGCACAAGTGATTGGCCGTCATCCGGTTCTTTGAAGCCCCCTGTCACGCTGCTGATGTCCGTCAGTACGATAACACGTGATTTTACCTTATCCATGAATGGCATTTTTTCACCACCCTATCATTAGAAATGTGTTGCTCTGTCCATCATCATTTTCAGATCCTGCATGGGGGACATCCATACTTTTCTTGGAACAGCCGGATAAAATGGGGTGCCGCAAACCAGTGGTTCATTTCTTTCGATCCCGACAGGCTTGCCAGTACGTACTTAGAGTAAACAAATTGTGGAAGAATAGCAACGATCAACGTGAACACATTAAAACCCCAAAGTCGGTTCGAAAATTTTTCTTCGCCAAGTATCTATTTCATCGAAAAAATGGTTCATTTTTAGGGTACAGGGCAATGCTAGAAGGGTTCAAATCCACCTATTTGTTTACATGATTTTCGCCATACTGCTGCAACCACTCTCACCATTCAGACTGTGTATGCCATATACGTTCATGTGATCCCACCCATGCCCTCGGAAGCAGTTGGAGTAATAAGCGGCTCCTTCTTAAATGTTTTTCCTTGTTCTAATTGGAAGTTAACAATTTTATCATAATACCCACACAAATTTGTGACTTCTGCCGATTTATTTTGAATGGTTATTTGTTACACTAGAACATATCAAGAATTATTCTAATGGAGGTTATGCCAGTTCATGGATACCGGAACACATCTTGTCTTCGGTCTTGGCCTTGCCGGTCTGGCCCATATTGATCCTGTCGTCGCCCAAAACTCCACTGTCGCATTCGCCGTTTTGTTGGGAACCGTACTCGGGCAGCAGGCTCCTGACCTGGACACCCTGTTTCGTTTGAAGGGAAATGCCATATACATCCGCCAGCACCGCGGAACGTCCCATTCGATTCCGGTGCTGCTCCTATGGGCCCTGCTGATCACCGCCGCCATCGGCTTGGTTATTCCAGGCCTGCCGCTCCTGCATGTGGGGTTGTGGACGCTGTTAGCCGTTGTGGTCCATGTGGCCACCGATTTGTTCAACACGTATGGAACCCAAGCCGTCAAACCGTTCTCACGAAAATGGATATCGTGGAACATCATCCATATTTTTGATCCGTTTATCTTCGTCTCCCATCTGACCGCCATTTTCCTGTGGGCCTTCAAGCTGGCGGAGCCGCAAACCATATTTCCCGTTTTGTACAGTCTCATTATCCTGTATTACATCTGGAGGACCCTGCACCACTTCTTCCTCGAGCGAAGTCTGCACATCAAAGACAAGGATTATATGCCCGGAGACCGCTACTATCTCATTCCGACCATCAACTTGTACGCTTGGAATGTGATGAAGCAGCATGCGGACGGCTCTTACACCATCGGCGAATTGAAGCAAAAACGTCTGATCTGGCTGGATACGGCTCAATGCGCCTGCCACCCTGCCGTGGATGCCTCCAAGTCCCATCCGGATGTGGCCGCCTTCCTGTATTTTTCGTCCTTTGCCTGTGCCGAGCTGAAGGAGCATGAATGGGGCTATGAGGTCCGTTGGGCCGATGTCCGGTACCGCCACCGCAAGCAGTATCCCTTTGTAGCCGCGGTGCTGCTTGACCGGGATATGAACCCCATTGATTCCTATGTGGGCTGGCTTTCCGAATCCCGGCTGTACAAGAAGCTGCGTCTGGATACCCCCTGATTTCATTCAAATAAACCCGGAACCTGCGAGCGTAAGCTGTTCGCCGGTCCGGGTTTTTTGCTTCCTTTTTATAAATTTATGTTATAATCATTCTAATAAACAAAGCAAAAGCAGCTCCCCACTAAAGGAGAGCTGCCCGCTTATTTCGGTTAAGCATCTTCAAAGCGCTTTGCGCTTAATTAAAACTTACCTGCAAGAGATTGCTCAGCGATTTGTACCAAACGACGGGTGATGTGGCCGCCGATTGCGCCAGTATCGCGCGTAGCCATGAATCCATAGTAACCGTCTTGAGGAATTTGGATGCCCAACTCTTGGGCTACCTCATATTTCAGCTGATCCAAAGCTTGGCTTGCTTGAGGAACCACCAGAGTGTTGCTGTTGCGAGATTGTCCAGTACCCATTGCGTAAGCACTCCTTTCAATCTGGTTATCTTAGTTGGATTAGCAAGCTCTCTTTCAAGCTTGCAAACTTATTATGGCAGCGTTAGCCGGACAATATTCATGAAAGCTCAACATTTTTTTAGGGCGTGTCCTGATAACTCCAAGCGGGTTATCGGACACGCCCTGGGATGGGGAAACTCCCGGCACTACGGTTCATCACGCTTTCAATACGAGGGGGAGAAGAGATGCCGCGGTGGATGGCTCTGTTGTTCGCGAGTATCGGAATCTTACTTCTGGTGGGTGTCAGCTTCTTTATCAGTCTGCGCAATCCGTGGGGGGTTGTCCTATGCGGTGTGGCGGCTTTCCTGTGGATCGGCTTCGGCTTCGGGATGAAGGCGAAGATGAGACGGAAGCAGGAGGCGCTGGGCAGGCAATCTTAAAGACATCTTAGCCCGGACAGTCCTAGCCTGAACACTTCAGCACTACCAAAAGACCCGTTGAAGCCTTGAGGGCTCCAGCGGGTCTTTTTGATTTATTGCACATATCCTTTAAGGAAGCAGGAAGCCCATCTTCTCCTTGACCGCATTGACCATCGGTGCTGCTTTGGCTGACGCCTTCTCTGCACCGGAGCGGAGAATGGCAGGAATCTCGCCGCTTTCCCGGATGGCCTTGTAGCGCTCCTGCATAGGCGCCAGCGCCGCTACTACCACATCGGCCAAATCCTTCTTGAAGGCGCCATACCCCTGGCTCTCATAACGTGCTTCCACGTCCTTCAGCGTGAGACCCGAGCATTGGGTGTAAATGCTCATCAGGTTGGAAACCTCAGGCTTTTCCGCCGGATCAAACCGCACCTCGCGGCCGGAGTCCGTAACCGCACGGGAAAGCTTCTTGCGGATTTCATCCGGAGTATCCAGGAGGGCAATATAACTGCCCGGGTTGGGATTGCTCTTGCTCATCTTTTTTGAAGCATCGTCCAAGGACATAATCCGTGCCCCTACCTGGGGAATGTACGGATCCGGCACCATGAAGGTTTGTCCATACCGTTGGTTAAACCGTTGGGCCAAATCCCGGGTCAGCTCCAGATGCTGCTTCTGGTCCTCGCCTACCGGCACCAGATCGGCATTGTACAGAAGAATGTCCGCCGCCATAAGGGACGGATACACGAACAACCCCGCTCCTACCGAATCCTTGCCTGCCGCCTTGTCCTTAAACTGGGTCATCCGCTCCAGCTCGCCCATATAGGTCAGGGTGGTCATCAGCCACCCCAGCTCGGCATGCTCCTTCACATGCGACTGCATGAAGATGGCCGCCTTATTCGGATCAATGCCGGCTGCCACATACAGCGCCACGATCATTTCCGTCTGTTCACGGAGCGCCGCGGGATCCTGGGGAACGGTAACGGCATGGAGATCCACGCCCATAAAGAAGCAATTATAATCCTCCTGCAGCGCCACGTAGTTCTTAATGGCCCCGATGTAATTGCCGATGGTCAGCTTGCCGCTGGGTTGAATGCCGGAAAGCACAGTTTTCATGGGAATTGCCCCTCCTCATATTCACTTGAATAACGCTTTTTTTCAACACAAAAAGGCCTGCCGCCGCAAGGGACGAAAGACCGTGGTGCCACCCTCATTCGTTTGCCCGGGCCGTACGGCCGGATACAAACCTTTGAACGTTCCGCTAACGGGGAACAGCCGGCTGGGGCTCTCCCGGCTTGCGGGAGAAGCAGTCTGCTCAAGGACCCATTCGTCTGGCGCGCTCCACCGGTTTCCAGCAACCACCGGCTCTCTGAAGAAGCGAAATCCGACTACTTTTTCCTCTCATCGCATCCAGTATGCGTATGCCTCTGAATGAACCCTATTTTATACTGTGCCGCCGCATAAAGTCAATCACCGCCTGCATAGGCTTAAACAAGCCCTTAAGCCTGTCTCAAGGAGGTAACCTGCCATGCAAGCCGCATTTCTGCGCTGGGCACCACCGGCCATGGGCCTGGGCAGCTGCATTCTGTTAATTCTGATTGCGGCCACCAGACCACTGCCTGACTGGTCAATCCTGCTGCCGGTCTTAACCGGTCCCTTCGGCACCATTTTTCTCGGCATCATCCTCGACGCCCTGCCTTTTATGCTGATGGGGGTGATTCTTTCCTCCATCCTTCATCTGGCCGTGTCCGAGCATGTGATTCGCCGGCTGATCCCGAAGAATCCCATTCTCGGCATTGTGTTCGCCTGTTCCCTCGGACTCCTGTTTCCCGTATGCGAATGCGGCATGGTGCCCATTGTCCGCCGGCTGATGAATAAGGGGATGCCCGTCTATATGGCAGCTGTGTTTTTGCTGGCGGGTCCGGTGTTGAATCCCGTCGCGTTTGCCTCTACCCTCATGGCCTTCGGTTCCATACCCGAAATGGCTTATGCCCGGATGGGGCTTGCCTTTGCTGTTGCAGCCTTCACGGGGCTTTGTTTGTACCGCTATGCCGTGCGTTCTCCCCTCCGCCATTCTCTGGCCGGGCAGCGCGGGGAGCATGTCCATACCCACAGAAGCTTTTTGGAGGGAATACTGCGGCACGGGTCCGATGAATTTTTTGAGATGGGCAAATATCTGATCCTGGGGGCCGGGGCCACGGCTCTGATGCAAATCTTGGTCAGCCCCTCCAGCCTGTCCTCCATCGGCCACAGCGGGATGACCGCCCATCTTTTTATGGCGGGGCTGGCGTATGCCCTGTCCCTTTGTTCCTCGTCCGATGCCTTTGTAGCTGCCTCCTTTGTGCCCGCCTTTTCCAAAAGCTCGCTGCTGACCTTTCTGGTGTTAGGCCCCATGATCGATTTCAAAGGCACCCTGATGCTCCTCTCCGTGTTTAAGGTACGCTTCGTGCTGATCCTGTCGCTGATTGCCGGAGCCGCCATTATCGGCGGTGCGGTGGGACTGGGATGGCTCATTCCCGGATTTTCATAAAGGAGGACCCATGAACAGAACCGATCTGGCCCGCGCTGTTCATTACGGCTGCCGTACGGCCATTCTGGCCGGCTTCGCCACATACATCCTGCTTCTGGTCCGCCATGGCGGTTTAGGGGAAAAGGTGGAGCCGGGAATGACCGTTATCGTGAAGCTTTCGGCTATAGGGCTGTATGCCTTGGCTGTCTGCCAGCTGTTTATGCTGGTGGAATCCGCCTGGGGAGGCTATGGCCGCCAGGAAGAGGATTGCGGCTGTGAGGAGAGTCCCCCGGCCGGTGTGGGAGCCTGGTTGAAATATGGCATCTTCCTGATACCTCTGGCCATCGGGATGCTGCAGCTGTGGAGGCTCTGAAACCGGCGGCAACCACGCAGGAACAAATTGGAAATTGATTTGCATGCATGATTTTCCCCTCCGCGACCATACTAGCATCAAACGGAGGTGATAATAATGGGTGCAGGACAAAGTCGTTCCAGCAATACACTCGTAGTGCCTCAAGCCAGCAAAGCATTGGATCAAATGAAATACGAGGTAGCGCAAGAACTGGGCATTCAAATTCCTCAAGACGGATACTACGGCTTCATGGCTACTCGTGACACAGGCGCCATCGGTGGTCATATTACCCGCAAGCTCGTGCAAATAGCCGAGCAACAACTCTCCGGCAACGCCCGCTAATCGGACTTCTGCCGCAGCAGTACAAAGAAAAGAAGGGCCGGGATCACTCCCGGTCCTTCTTTTTTTGCGGGTCACTGGTTGTGGTATGCCCCTATCAGGCACCCCAAAACCAGGTCCTTCGCCTCATGCTATCGGTTCCTTCCTAAAGTGACTCCAACGGGTGACAGATCAAACGCCTTATCTGGAGAACGGCGTAAATTCCTCACTGCCCAATTCAAGCAGCTTGGAAACGGGAATGCCCGTTTTGGCGTGCGCATCCATAACGGTGCTCTGCGGATGGCTTCTTACGTAGTCCCGCAGCTTCATGTACATCCGGTCATGAGAAGTTTGGCACTCGCTGCAATAGTCGCTTTTCCCTCTTAAGAACAATATTCCGCAATGCTTGCAGTTCGCAAGTGTCATCCCTTTTCACCCCGCTATCCCTAAATTCCGTCAAACATGAAAAACCTTGATACTACAAGGTTAGCCCATATTCAACAGGCGCGGAAGTGTGGAAAGAACTAACGGAAAGAACTACTTACCCGAAGAAACAGGGAATGAAACGAATCACTTTTCAGTAAGCTCCAAAAATTCCTCAATGTCCTTCAGGGACAACTCAATAGCCTGCAGCCAGAATTCCGGCTTGCTCAGGTCTACATTCAGATGTTTGGCTGCCAGATTCTCCACGCTCATGCTGCCGGTGTCTCGCAGGAGGTCCACATACCGCTCGCCGAACTCCTCGCCCTCTTCCTGCGCCCTGGCATAAATGCCTGAGCTGAAGAGGAACCCGAAGGTGTAGGGGAAATTGTAGAAAGGAACATCGGTAATATAGAAGTGAAGCTTGGACGCCCAAAAATGCGGGTGGTATTCCGACAGCATTCCGCAATAAGCCTCCTTCTGCGCCTCCAGCATTAGTTCGTTTAAGCGCTCCACGGATACAAGCCCGCTTTTCCGCTCTTCATAAAAGCGCGTTTCAAAGATAAACCGGGCATGGATATTCATCATAAACGCCACAGTGTTCTGGATCTTCTGCTCCAGCAGGGCAATCTTCTCTTCCTTGTCTTCCGCCAGCTTCAGCGCCGCATCACTGACGATCATCTCGGCAAAGGTCGAGGCGGTTTCGGCCACGTTCATGGCATATTCCTGGGCCAGCGCAGGCATATCGTTCATCACATGCTGGTGGTACGCATGGCCCAGTTCATGGGCAAGGGTGGAAACATTGTCCATCGTACCGCTGTAGGTCATGAAAATCCGGGTTTCCTGCTTCAACGGGAAGGACGTGCAGAAGCCTCCCGGGCGTTTGCCGGGACGGTCCTCGCCCTCAATCCAGCCTTCCTCCAGAGCGGTCCGGGCAAATTCGGCCATCTTCGGGCTGAAGCGTCCGAATTGCTCCACAATCAGCTTGGCGCCTTCATCATAGGAGATATGTTTAGCGGTTTCTCCCAGAGGTGCAGGGACATCATGCCAGGCCAACCGGTCCAGCCCGAGGATCTGCGCCTTCCGCTCCAGATAACGCTTCACCGGCTCCTTGCTGCGGGAAACGGCATCCCACATGGCGTCCAGAGTTTCCGGCTTCATCCGGCACACGGACAGAGGCTCCTTCAGAATGGAATTCCAACCGCGGTGGCGGTACAGCTGCAGCCGGAAGCCGCCGAGACGGTTCAGGGCGTCTGCGCAATAATCCGCCTTCTCCCCCCAAGCTTCCTCCCACTTGCGGAACAGCTCCGCCCGAACCTTGCGGTCACCGGTATGCAGCTTGTTAAAGGCTTGTCCGGCGGATAGCTTCAGGTCCTTGCCATCCTCCTGATGCTGGATGGAGAAGTGGCTGACAACGGTATCATACATGCTGCTCCAGCCATGATAACCGTCCACAGCCAGATCGGCAGCCAAGGCCTCCTGCTCCGGCGGAAGCTTCTCCCGCGCGGCGGTTCTCCGCTCATCCAGATTGAAGGCGATGTGATCCCATTCCGGAATCCCCTTCAGCTCGGCCCATACATCATCCTCGATCCCCTTCAGAATCCGGTCCAGCTGGGTCAGCGCCGATTGGTAAGCGGCCAGTTGGGTTTTGATGCGGCCGTCCAGCTGCAGCGCTTTTTTGTCGGAGGTGTTGGCCGCAGCCAAACAGCCTACAAAGGATTCCGATTCCCGGACGCGGAACAGAATGGTTTGCATCAGCGAGACAGCTTCCATCAGCCCCCATGCGCCATCCTTGCTGGCAGGCGGCTCTCCGCCCTTCAGCTTGCGGGCCAGCTCGGCCACCAATTGGTCGGTTTCCTCCACGAATGCGCCGAACTCGGAGGAGGCGCTGCCTCCTTCAAAAATGCGGTCCATATTCCAGACTTGCGGCAATGCCATTTTCATCGTATGTACACCTTTCCTTCGGTTAAAATAGTGTAAAGCTGCAATACCTTCATTAAACCACAATCCCGCCCTCAATGCGAAGCAGATCCTGGGTAAAAATGGGTTATACCCAACCTTTCCGCCTCATTCCAATCCGGTTGAATCCGGCGGATTCGGGTATGGTAATGGTAAGAGGGCAATACTCACGCGAATGCCGGAGCATTATGGAAAAACTTGCGGCTTTGTCACCTCTTATGCTTAAATGAAAGCAACTCTTTGTGTCTGCTGGACCGACACAGTTTAATTCTTCCAAAATGGGATGGTGAGAGAGATGCCGGATAAAAGCGCAAAAGCGACGCGCATTGCCGTAATCGGCACTGGCGCCGTAGGCTCCACAACTGCGTACACCCTGCTGTTGCATAAGCGGATGTCCGAGTTGGTGCTGATCGATGTGAACAAGGACAAAGCCCGCGGCGACGCCTTGGACATGAACCACGGCCTTCCCTTTGTGGGTAATGTGCGGGTGTGGGCAGGGGATTACGAGGACTGCCGAGAAGCCGACATCATCGTGGTAACGGCCGGAGCCGCGCAGAAGCCCGGGGAAACCCGCCAGGACCTTCTGAAGCGCAACGTGAAAATCTTCGAAAGCATAATTGAAAATGTCACGAAATACAATACAACGGGCATTCTTTTGATCGCCACCAATCCGGTGGATGTCCTTTCTTACTTCTCCTGGAAAAAATCCGGCTGGCCCGCTAACCGGGTTATCGGCTCGGGCACGCTCTTGGACAGCGCCCGCTTCCGTTATCTCATCGCCGAAGAGCTGAATATCGACCCCCGCAGCGTCCATGCCCATATTATCGGCGAGCATGGAGACTCCGAGCTTCCGGTCTGGAGCCGGGCCAATGTGGCGGGCCTCCAGGTGGATATTCCCCGTGCAAGGCAGGAGGAGATCTTCCAGAATACCCGGGATGCCGCCTACGAAATCATCAGCGCCAAAGGCGCCACCTTCTATGCCATCGCCTTGGCACTGGACCGGATTTGCGCGGCGATTCTCCGCAACGAGCAGTCCGTATTGACGGTATCCACCCTGATCTCCGGGCATTATGATCTGGAGGAGGTTTACCTGGGGGTACCTTGTATTGTGGACCACAGCGGCGTCCGGGAGATTCTTGACCTGGAGCTGAGTGCGGAGGAGCAGGAGCTTCTCCGGAAATCAGCCCGTACGTTGAAGAGCCACATCGATGAAATCTCCGTGGGGAAGGATGCGGATGCTCCGTGAAGCCCTTGCAAATATCGCCTGAAACCGCAGTAAAGCTTTCCCAAATGCTGAAGGTGCCGCTGGAGCATCTGATGCATATGCCCCAGCATATTCTATTGCAGAAGCTGGCCGAGCTGGCCAAGCAGCAGGACCAGGAGGCGGACGGCACTGCCTCCGCGGCTCCGGAACCGGAAGTGCCGCCGCAATGATTCCTTTTTCCCATACATGGCCCTACGAAACCCTCCGCCAGGATGTCTATGTGGACAGCTGCCCCTTCTGCAGCGCGGAGCGGGTCATTCTCCCCCTGAAGGTCAAGGATCTGCTGCCGATCCATGAGGGCCGCAAGCGGCTGCTGGTGTTTCCCTGCTGCCACGGCTCCTTCACTGTTGTGGATACGGACCGCGACTATTTACTGGCTGACCGAAAGCTACGGTAAAGCCGATCAACAAAAACAGCCTGCCGCCCCTTTTTGCGAAGGGATGCGTCAGGCTGTTTGTTTTATGTGTGTGTACGGCGGCGCATTACTTGCCGTTCTGCATTTCCTCTGGCAGCTCCATACGTGCGTTCAGCATATCCTCGCGGGTGACTACCCACTGCTCCCGGCTGGCCCGGATCATGGCCGAGTCCATGATGCTCTTGTCGTTGATGACCCTGGAGAACCATCTGACCGCCTCGTGGTAATTGCCCAAGCGCCTGTTCAACTCCCCGATGAGGTACATGAGACGGGCGTTGTTGATATCCTTTTCCGTTTCGTAAACCTGTATATATGAATCCAGCGCGAATTGGACGAAACGCCGTTCCTGCTCCACATCCTTCTTTTCCCGGTAGAGCCATGCAATATGGTGCAAAAGACCCGATATGAGCCTGACCTTCTCTTCCTTAATTTGTGCGCACAAAAGAGCCAGCTTGTAGGACTGCAGCGCATCCTCCCATGTACGTTCCCCGCCGTAATCCCTTACAACCCAGTTGATCCGCACCCGGTTTTCGAACTCCTCCCGCTGTGCCGGAGTCAGCTTGTCGCTGAAGCTTTCGGTGGTGGCGAAGCCGCATTGGGGACATACCCGAACCACGTAATATTCAGGATTGGTTACTTTATACAGAATGTTAAAATCCGTTTCCGTACCCGCCGATTTCTTGAAGCTTGGCCGGACTCTGGAGGTCATGAACACATGCCCGCAGCAGATGCAGGATACCTTAATTTGAAAAAGAGGACTTACACCTTCCATTCCGTTACGTTCCCCCTTGCTGACAAATTTGCAGCATTCTTGAATTACTTTTGAATATTGTACCATAATCCCGTCCAAATCGCCTCTGCCTTCGGACATGTCTTTTGTTGATCTTTCATAAACATAAAGTATCCTGTACATGCTTGGAGGCTTTGTATGCGCCGTTTCATTCCGTTGAATCCCCTGGTTGCAGCCGCTCTGTTCATTGTCCCGTTTCTGGCCATGCTGCTGGCTTACCCCAATGAGGTGATCGGCGCCTCCATGCGGGGCATCCTGATCTGGTGGGATGTGCTGTTTCCATCCCTTTTCCCGTTTCTGGTGCTGGCGGAGCTAATGCTGGGCTTCGGTATCGTTCATTTTTTCGGGTCGCTGCTGGACCCGCTGATGCGCCCCTTATTCCGGGTCCCCGGTATCGGCGGTTTTGTGATGACCATGGGTTTTGCCTCAGGTTATCCCATGACAGCCAAGCTTACGGCCAAGCTGTGGGAGGATAAGCTGATTAACCGGGAGGAGGGTGAACGCCTGGTATCCTTCGCCACCACCTCCGATCCCATTTTTCTCATTGGCGCCGTGTCCGTGGGTTTTTTCCACGATGCCCGTCTGGCGCTGGTGCTGGGTGCCGCCCATTACGGGACAGCGATTCTGCTGGGGCTCCTGATGCGGTTCCACAGCGGAGGCCGGATGTCTCCGCCTGCACAGGTCCAAGGCAAGGGACGGCTTTTAGCCCGCTCCTTCCGGGCGATGCACGAAGCACGGCTGATGGACGGACGGCCCTTCGGGATGATGCTTCAGCAGGCGATTCACGCCGCCATCCAGCTGATCTTCGTTATCGGCGGCCTGGTGGTGTTTGCCTCCACCATTCTGGAGGTGCTTACCATCGCACAGGTGCTCCGGTTTATCCAGGATACCTTCGGCAGCCTGCTGGGGCTGGCGGGTGTCCCCCGGGAGCTGTCCCAATCGCTGGTGGACGGGAGCTTCGAGGTTACCCTGGGGGCCAAAGCGGCAGGCGGTGCCTCCGCTTCCATCCCGCTGGTGTATAAGGCAGCCTGTGGCGCCTTTGTCCTGGCCTGGGCAGGCTTGTCGGTCCATGCCCAGATTATCAGCCTGCTGCATAAGACCGATCTCCGCTACGGGCCGTTTCTTCTGGCCAGGCTGGCCCACGGTCTCCTCTCCTTCGCCGCCGTTCTGTTCCTATGGAACTGGCTTAAGCCTGAGCCGGCTCCCGCCCTGGCCCGGCTTGGGTCACCCGGCGGCGTCCGCTGGCTGGAGCCCGGCCCCTTGCCTGGCTTGGTGTGGCAAACCGGCTACGCCATCGCGGGTGTGCTGCTTGTGTATCTGCTGGCCGTCCGTTTTGTAAGGCGCCGTTCCGGCTGAAGCGGCAATGATCCTCTTAAAGAAGAAATTTCCTCCACCCCTGTGGTAAAATGGAGAAAGCTTCCGTTTGACCAAACCAAAGAGAGGTGGCAATCATGACCCAATATTCCGCTCTGTTGCCCGAACGCTTATCCCGTCTGGAGGAACTCGCCTACAACTTATGGTTCAGCTGGAATGAAGAAGCTCTGGAGCTCTTCCGCTCCATTCATCCAGTGAAATGGGAGACGGTTTACCACAGCCCCGTTCGGATGCTGCTCGAAACATCTCCAGAGGATTGGGCCAGATTGGCCAGTGACGAGGCGTTTATCGACCTCTACGAAAAAGCAATCGCCTCCTGGGATGCCTATACCGGGCGTAAGGCCTGGTTCCAGGAAACCTATCCCCAGCATATTGGCCGGCACATTGCATACTTCTCCGCGGAATTCGGCTTCCATGAGTCCCTGCCTATCTATTCAGGCGGCCTGGGTGTGCTCGCCGGGGACCACTGCAAATCCGCCAGTGATTTGGGACTTCCCCTGGTGGCGGTGGGCCTTCTTTACAAACGCGGCTATTTCAACCAAAAAATCGATCACCAAGGCACGCAAATTTCCGAGCAGGTTACCTATGACTTCAACAAATTGGCGGTACGTCCGGCCATCCGGAATAACGAGGAGGTCCATGTTTTCGTGGAGCTGCCCGGCCGGGCTGTACGGCTGAAGGTTTGGGAGGTCCGGGTTGGCAACGTTCCCGTGTATCTCTTGGATGCGGATGTAGACGGCAACAGCTATGATGACCGTTCCCTCACCGCCCAGCTTTACGGGGGAAATCAGGATACCCGGATCCAGCAGGAAATCATTTTGGGTATGGGCGGGATTCTGGCCCTCCGCGCTTTGGAGCTTTATCCATATGTCTACCATATTAATGAAGGCCACGCCGCCTTCCTGTCCTTAGAACGCATCCGGGAGCATATCCGGGGCGGGTTACCCTTCTCTGCAGCATTGGAGATGGTAAGGGCCAGCACGATTTTTACCACCCATACACCGGTTCCCGCGGGACATGATGCATTCCCTGTGGGGATGTTCGAGCATTATCTGGGTGAGCTGCTTTATTCCTTAAACGCGGATCGGCAGGCCATTGTCGAGCTGGGATTGGACCGCAGCAAAAATGTGTTCAACATGACCTATCTGGCCATGAACACCGCCACTATGCGCAATGGTGTAAGCGAGCTGCACGGCGCTGTTTCCCGGGATATGTTCAAGGGTTTCCACGGCAATCTGAACGCCTCGGAAATTCCCATCGGACATGTGACCAACGGGGTTCACCTGCGCACCTGGATGGCCCGGGAGTGGAAGGAGCTCTTGGACCGTTATCTGCCGGAGAACTGGCGGACTCACCAAAGCGGCCGGGAACAATGGGCAGCCCTGGCGGATGCACCGGAGGAAACCCTGTGGGATATCCGGCAGCGCCTGAAGGAGCGTCTCATCCTGTATGCCAAAACCAACGTAGAGGAGCAGCGGCGGCGCAATGGCCAGCCCGATGACAGCGGAAGTGTCTTTTTACGCCCGGATGTGCTGACCATCGGCTTTGCCCGGCGCTTCGCCACCTACAAGCGGGCGACGCTGATCTTCCGGGACCAGGAGCGGCTGGACCGTCTGGTGAATGATCCTGAACGGCCCGTGCAGTTTATCTTCGCCGGGAAGGCTCACCCCGCGGATATTCCCGGGCAGAAGCTGCTCCGCGATATTTATCAGCTGTCCCAGACGGACCGCTTCCGCGGCAAGATTGTGCTGCTGGAGAATTACGATATGAATATGGCCCGCTACCTGGTCCAAGGGGTGGATGTATGGCTTAACAACCCCAAACGGCCTTATGAGGCCAGCGGCACCAGCGGCGAAAAAGCGGCCTTGAACGGTGTACTGAATTTCAGCGTGCTGGATGGCTGGTGGCAGGAAGGGTACGATGGGGAAAACGGCTGGTCCATCGACGCTGATAATAGGGCGGACGAGGAGACTCAGGAGAAGGAGAACCAGGAGTCGCTGTACAGCGTGCTGGAGAAGAAAATTGTGCCTCTGTACTATAACCGGGAGGAGCAGGCTGCGGTTCCAGTCCAATGGGTTAAGCGGATGGTCCATTCCATCGAAACCCTGGCGCCCCAGTACAATACGGACCGGATGGTGCAGGACTACACCAATCTGTACTACACCAAAATTATGGACCGTTCGCTGCATTTCAGCACGGATAATTACGCGGCAGCCACCCGGATGGCCGATTACAAACGGTTTATCCGCACCAAGTGGTGGGCGGTGAAAATCGTCGGCGTTGAGGATCCTTATCCGCCGGTCAGCTTTGCCGAGTCTCTGGACAAACGCCTGTTGAAAACCATCGGTGTGATCGTCCATCTGGGCGAAATCTGGTATAAGGACGTAGCGGTGGAGGCCTTGTATTGGGAGGAGCAGGCGAACGGCGCATGGGTTCCGGTGGTGGTGCCCTTCTCCCTGTTTGGGGAAGCTGTTTCCCCTGGCACCTACAAGTTCGAAGGCCGGCTCCCGGCGCATCTGCGCCACGGGCCGCACTTCCAGCTTCGGGTGCGTCCCATCAGCCCGGACTTCGCCCATGATTTCGAAATGAACGAGGTAACGATGCTGTAGACGGCGGTGCTGCTGATGTAAAGCAGGCTGAGGGTAGAACTGCTAACCACGGCCGTCTGGTGGAGCTGCTTAAACGGATGTCTCTGATGAATCATCGTCAGAGCATCCGTTTTTTTTGTGTGGGCATGGGGGGATCGCTGAAGGCGGATGGAAAGCTGACTGGTAAGCGAGTTAGTGGTGGGGATTGCTAGCACTTTCACATTCTCAGTCCGTACCGGAATGTAACGGAACTGAGCGACGCTTAGACGGCGGATTCGGGCATTTTTGAATTTTAACGGAACTCAGCGACCGTTAGCCTTCGCCAAGTTACCAATTTTGTCTCGAATCCCCTCCTAAGGCACTTTAAATTCCGTTAGCGCCTGCATCTGACCAATTTTGCCCGTTAAGAGCTGCTGAGTTCCATTACACCATCATATCGTTATGAGGCAGACGGTTAGCAAGTTCTCCAGTCACAACGGCAAACTATTGGAGGAGGTCATTTTCAACGGAACTGCATTGCTTGGCGGAGGCAAAAAGTTTATGATGAGGGTAGTTTACGGCTTTGGCCGGCGGCAAAACCCTGGCTTATGCTTACGATGCTGGTTTTCCTGGCGGTAAGTCCAAGCTTATGCTTACGATGCTGGTTTTGCCCGATAGCAAACCCAAGCCGATGCTTACGATGCTGGTTTTGCCTTGAGGCAAAGCTCTTAGGAGGTACTGTTTTGAATTACTTTGTTGTCAACCGGGGCGATGAGGAGTCATGCAAGCTCGTGAAGGAGTTTCATCTTCTGGCGGCCGCCCATGGCATGACCGAAAGCCGCTGCGAGCCAAATTTTGTGGTGTCCATCGGCGGTGACGGGACCATGCTGCAGGCATTCCACCAATTCCGCGGAAATCTGGCTACAGCCTCCTTTGTGGGAATTCATACGGGACATCTGGGTTTTTTTGCCGACTGGATGCCCGGCGAAATCAGCCAGCTGATCACCCTGATGAATGCCCCTCCCCAAGCAAGCAAGCTCCGGCTGGTCACCTATCCGCTGGTGGAAGTGGAGGTCGTCAAGGCTGCGGGGGAAGCGCATTCCTTCATGGCCCTCAATGAGTTCACCATCAAAGGAATCGACTCTACGCTGGTTGCCCAACTGAACATAAATGACGAGCCGTTCGAAACCTTCCGCGGGGACGGCATCTGCATCTCCACCCCCTGCGGCAGCACCGCCTACAACAAAAGCCTTGGCGGCGCCATCCTGCACCCTTCCCTGGAGGCCCTGCAAATCGCTGAAATTTCCTCCATCAACAACCGGGTGTACAGGACCCTGGGCTCCTCCATGATCCTGCCCAAGCATCATCATTGCGATATTTACCCGAAATCGGAGGGGCGGTTTCTGATTACTCTGGACCATCTGTCATTTCAGGAGAACCAGGTTACCTCCATCCGGTGCCAGGTGTCCAAGGAAACCATTCGCTTTGCCCGCTTCCGTCCCTTCCCCTTCTGGAGCCGGGTCCGGGAGGCCTTTATCGGGCATGATTTCAACTAGGATCGCCGAGATTCTGCAATCACAGCGGCCATAAACGGGTTTTCCTACTACTATTCGGACTGAGGAGCCGCTATTCTCCCTAAACAGCCGGTTATGGAGCTCTTACGGACACACGGTACGCTATTGGCTTCACTAACAGCCTAACCGACGGTTATTGCCCCATTAACGGCTGGCAGGTCCGTTAGAATAATAAAACAGCGAGTTCCCGTCAAATAGCGGCCCCTAAGTCCGTTACCTTCTGCTGACCAGCACCCATCCGGATAGGCAGCACGCCTAAACCAAAAAAAGCCCAAGACTCCGAAGGCAGCCGCCTTCTGTCTTGGGCTTCGACACATTTCCCGGGCAATTACGTCACGGAAAATATTTTAAATCTTCATAATCATCCGTTATACCAGGGGCTCAGCCCGCCCCTTTTCCCGTTCACGGTCCCGGTCATTCCGTTTCTCCCGGTCCTTCTCACGGTTGCGTTGCTGCTCGCCGCCTCCGCCGCTGCCGCCACCGCCGGATTTATTCCGCGGAGGATGCTGCTTCGCCTTTTCACCCTGATTCTGCTGCCCCTGCTGCTTCCGCTCGCCGGCATGCTGGTCACGGTTGGGGCGGTTCTGCTGCTCCCGTTGACGGGAATCCTGCTGGGATTCCCGGCGGCGGCCGTCCTGCTCCCGCTGCCTGCCGCCTTCGCCCTCGCGGCCGCTGTTCTCCCGCTCGCCGCGGGGTTTACCGCCGCCGAACTCCCGTTGGCGGCTTCCATCGCCTTCACCCCGGGGTTTGCCACCGCCCCCGTGGTCACGGTTATTGCGCGGACCATCCTGGCCGCGGCGGCTGTCGGGACTCTTTTGCCCGCTGCGGAAATCCCGCTCCCCGTCCCGTCGTCCTCCGCCTTCTTGGTTAGCGGACCTGCGCGCGCCATCGCCCACAGCGTGGACCGTGGCAGTGGACTTCTCCTGCCCTCCGCGCTGCCGGGCTTCAGCAGGCTCCTGCTGCTTGCGCTGGTATTGATGCCGGGGCTTCAGCTCATACTCCCGCGGACGCTCCGCCTCATACGGCTTTTCCCCATCCCCTTCGGAATCGTCGCCGTCCTCACGGCCTTCGGCATTTTTGCGGGAGGCCAGCTTTTCGATAATAAAGTAGGCGCATCCAAAATTGCAGTATTCATTCAAATAGTCATGGAGCAGCGTAATGGACGCATCCTTGCTCCCCTTGTTGTTAGGTTCCTTGAAGAACCCCTTCAGCCGGAGCTGATTGTAGCCCCAATCCCCCACTATAAAATCATACCGGTCCAGCACCTCGCTGTACCTGTCCCGAAAAACCTCATAGTTCCATCCGTTCTTATGGTCCAAGACCACTGAATAGGTATTGCCCCCGATATGATACAAGACCGCTGCCTCCTTCACCATCTCTTGCTATACGCTATGTCAAACACACCGGAAACCCCATGATGCGGCCCCGCTGTGCACGAATATGTCAACCAGCCTTCCGAAAGGCGGACTTTTCTTATTATAACACGAAAAGGAATTTTCCACCTGCATCAGATTTGGGCCGCCAAAATCCTGCCTGCAACACATCCGGTCCAACAGACATGACACCGAATGTATGCTAAAATAGAAATCTGAACCTGTTTTATTTACAGATCATACCGCAATCACACGCCGGCTTCCTTCAAAGGAGCCGTTATTCGAACGGAGGGAATCGAAAGTGGAAAAAGCTTTGTCAATCGAGGAAAAGAACGCCCTGCTTGGCGATATCCTGCGTGGTATGGGACGCATTCTGGTGGCTTTTTCCGGCGGGGTGGACAGCACGTTTCTGCTGAAGAGAGCCCAGCAGGAAATCGGAGACCAGGTGCTGGCGGTAACCGCCGCTTCCGAAACCTTCCCCAGCCGTGAATTCGATGCAGCCGTGGCACTGGCGGAAGAGATGGGTGTGCGTCTCATCAAAACCGAGGTGAAGGAATTCGAGAATGAGAAATTCGTCGCCAATAATCCGGACCGGTGCTACCACTGCAAAACGGGACTGTTTACCCATCTGCAGCAGCTGGCCAAGGATCAGGGCTACAGCTATATTGTGGACGGCTCCAACATGGATGATCTGGGAGACTACCGTCCCGGCCTCCAGGCCAAAAATGAACGCGGCGTCCGCAGCCCCCTGCAGGAAGCCGGCATGACCAAGGCGGACATCCGCCAGCTTTCCAAGGAGCTGGGGCTGACTACCTGGAATAAACCCTCCTTCGCCTGCCTGTCCTCCCGGATTCCGTACGGGACCAAAATCGAGCGCTACAAAATCGATCAGCTGGATGTGGCGGAGGCTTATCTGGCCGAGCTGGGCTTCTATCAGGTCAGAGTGCGGCATCATGATAAAATCGCCCGTATTGAAGTGCTCCCGGAGGAAATCATGAAGGTTATGGAGCATAAGGAGGCCATCCATCAAAAGCTGACCTCCCTGGGCTTCTCCTATGTTACGCTGGATCTGGCGGGATACCGGACCGGCAGCATGAACGAGGTGCTGGCTCCGTCCCTGAAGCAGCAAAGAAAGGAAGTCGCCAAGTAATGGATATTGATCAGTTGCTGAAGCTGGTCCATACCGGGGATTTGAATCCGGAGGAGGCCAAGGTCCACATCAAGGAGCTGCTGAAGGCTAAGGAGCCGGACGGCACGGCGGACATGGGCTTCGCCCGGCTGGATGTGCACCGGGAACGCCGGACCGGGTTTCCCGAGGTTATTTTCGGTCAAGGCAAAACACCGGAGCAGCTCCGGGCCATTTTCCTGAAGCTAATGGAGCATGTGGACCGGGTGCTGGCCACCCGGGTTACCCCGGAGCAAGCGGAGCTGGTGCTGCAGGATGTGCCTGCCGCCCGTTATGATCCGGTAAGCCGCACCATCTCCTGGCGCCAAAAGCCCTTCGTCCCCTCCAAAAACGGTTACGTGGCCGTGGCCTGTGCAGGCACCTCGGATCTTCCCGTAGCGGAGGAAGCCGCCATCACCGCCGAAATGCTGGGCAGCCGGGTGGAGCGCATCTACGACGTGGGCGTGGCAGGGATTCATCGCCTGTTCGAGCGGATCAGCATCCTTCGTGAAGCTGATGCCATTGTGGTGGCGGCAGGGATGGAGGGAGCTTTGGCCAGTGTGGTGGGCGGTTTGGTATCCAAGCCGATTATCGCCGTCCCCACCAGCATCGGCTACGGCGCCAGCCTGAATGGGATTGCCGCCATGCTGGCGATGCTTAATTCCTGCGCCCCGGGTGTCACCGTGGTAAATATCGACAACGGCTTTGGCGCAGGTTACGCAGCCGGAGTTATCCAACAAAATCTGGAGAAGAAGGCGAAATCACCTTTATGAAAATCGTGTATCTGGATTGCTTTTCGGGCATTGCCGGGGACATGACCCTGGCGGCCCTGGTGGATGCAGGCGCGGATAAGGATTATGTGGAGCAGGAGCTGGCCAAGCTGCCGGTGGACCCCTTTTCCCTCCGTTGGTCCCGGGTGACCAAACGGGGCGTCTCCGCCCTGAAGCTGGACGTGCTCCTGGACGAGGCCAACCCGCCCAAGCAGCACCGCCATTACAAGGAAATTGTAGAAATGATCGTCCGGGCCGGCTTCAGCGAAAAAGCTACCGCTCTGGCACTCTCCATTTTCGAGAAAATTGCCGTAGCGGAGGCCAAAATCCATGATGTGCCGGTGGAGCGTGTACACTTCCATGAAGTAGGCGCCATCGACTCCATTGTGGACGTAATCGGGGTTGCGCTGGCTCTGGATTCTCTGGAGGCGGATAAAATCATCAGCTCCCCGGTCCCCTTAGGCTCGGGCTCCATCCGCATCGACCATGGCCTTTACCCAGTGCCGGCTCCGGCCACCCTGGAGATGATGCGGGGCATCCCCGTTGCCGAAAGCCGCCTGCGAATGGAGCTGACGACACCTACAGGCGCAGGCATCATCGCGGGAGCAGCCACCGGCTTCCTCATGTCCCTGCCGTCCATGATCGTGGACAGCATCGGCTATGGAGCCGGTACCCGGGACCTGGCGGATCAGCCCAATGTGCTGCGTGTAGTGATTGGTCATACGGAGCCGTATCTGGACAAGTGGCATACCCAGCATGAGCTGCATCATGTGGAGCATGTCCACGAGCATGCCCATCACCATCACCACCATGACGACTCCCATGAGCATGTCCACCACCATCACCACGGGGACGATCATGAGCATGGACACGGGCATCATCACCATCACGGCGATGATCATCACGGACATACGCATGCCCATGATGAAGAGCATACCCATGATCACCATCACAGTGGTCATCCCCACTCCCATCCCCATGCGCATGAACAGGAGACCATGAGCGGAGAAGCTGCCTGCGATACCAAGCACTAAACTGCCATCCGGCAGCCCAAATACAAAAAAAGTGAATGTATCTTCCGAAGAGGCCGATTGTACCGGTCGCCGCGGGACATCCATTCACTTTTTTTGTGGACTTTCGTCAAACCAGCGGTCCCGCCGCGCTCCGGTAACGGCTTCTCACCTCTTCGTATACTTCCTTCAGGGGTACCTTGTGGAGCCGCGCGGCCTCCTCGCATTCCCGGAACTCGGGGGCGAACTGCACCACTTTCCCCTGGTGGTACCCCACCTTCACCGTCATGGGTCCGAAGCAGGTCTCCACCCGGAAGAACTCCCGGCCAAGACGGTGGCATTCCGCCCGTATGTACCGCAGCCCCAGTGTGGTGGTTTCCGCAAAAATCACCTGCTCCATTGCGGCGATGCCTTCTTCGCCTACCAGCACATTCAGCATGATGCCGGGCCTGCCCTTTTTCATAATAATTGGAATCCAGTACACATCATTGGCTCCCGCAGCCAGCAGAAGATCCGTTATGTAAGAGGTAAATTCCGGATTCATGTCATCCAGATTGGCCTGAATGACCACCATTCCTCCGTCGGTGTGCTCTTGTCTGTGCGAATGCTCCAAGGCCGGTCCCTCCCATCAGGATAAAATTCGACTCCCTTAAACATGCTAAGTATAGCACACACACATGGAGTACATGCCAAATTGGCTTAAACCAGGAGCGGGAGGACGATCATATGGGACGGCGGCACCGATACGGCGGTCTCGCGGCAGCAGCGGCCTTCGTCTGGCTGGCCGGGGCAGGGCTTGCAGCTGCGGAACCGGCAGGGGCAGATGCGGAGGTTTCAGCTCCCCAGGCCGCTGCAGCGGCCGATCAGGCCTATGGGGAACGCAAGGCCCTGTTTGAGGAAACCAGCACCATTACAGGCATCAGGTGGTTTGATTTGGCCGCGGCCGATCAATATGAACGCACCATGAACTTTGTGAAGAAGCGCACACCGGGCGACGGACTGGTGGCCGTTTATTTCTCACCGGAGGACTGGGCGGGGTTGGCTAATCCGGACCGGACGGATACCAGTCCGTTAGGGATTGCGGCATTCGGCGGCAAAGGTCTGGACGGAAACGGGGATGGGCGGGCGGACCGGAACAGCGATCTGGACAGGCTGGCAGCCTTCGCGCGGCAGATTACCAAATTCGGGACGGATGAGGAAAACTTCCGGATCGGGTTATGGGAATATTACCAGAATAACCGGGCGGTCGAACGGATTCTCCAGTTTTCCAAAATTTATGCCGCCTACGGTACCCTGGATTTGTTTACCCACGCATTTCCTCTCCCGCTGGGGGCGGATTATTCGTACCGGGATACCTGGGGCGCCAGCCGCGGGTGGGGAGGCGACCGGATTCATGAGGGAACCGACCTCTTCGCCCACCATGGTGTTCCAGTCCGCAGCACCTGCTACGGAATTATTGAGGTCATGGGCTGGAATCCCTTCGGCGGATGGAGAGTAGGTATCCGGGATCTGAATAATGTGTATCATTATTACGCCCACCTCTCCGGCTTCAGCAAGGAGGTCAAAACCGGCGATGTGGTCAAGCCTGCACAGGTGATCGGCTGGGTGGGAAGCTCCGGCTACGGCAAACCCGGCACCTCCGGGAAATTCCCTCCGCATCTGCATTTTGGCCTGTACCGGGATAACGGCTTGGCCGAATGGTCCTTCGACCCTTATTCCCACCTCAAAAAATGGGAGCGGGAGGAACGGGCCGCAGGCCGCAAAAAGAAATAAAAAAAGCCGGGGGATCGCTCCTCCGGCCTTGCTGTTTATTAGTAGCTCTTAGCGGCAACGTACTTGCTGCTGTCCTTGGCGAAGGCGGCGCTTCCGCTGCCTGCATCCACGGTGGTATCTACAGTTACCCATGCCCCGTTCAGAAGCACTTCGTTCCAGGCGTGGTATACGTTGACATATTCCGATGTGCCCATCATCAGCTTGGTGGGTACCCCGACGCTGCGGGTCATGGCGGCAAAAAGGGAGGAATAGTCGTAGCAGATGCCTGTCCCGTCCACCAATACTTGGCTCAGGTTAGGAATGTACCCGGTAGCAACATTGGCAGCCAGCTCATAATCATAGGTTACAGAACCGATAATATAGTCATAAATGGCCTTGACCTTGGCTTCGTCTGTGTTCAAGCCTGCAGTCAATTCCTTCGCCTTTGCTACAACATCGGTAGCCGCAGCCCAGTTTACATTTTGGGTCGAATTCAGGTAAACGGCATTGGCATCGGCCAGCACAACATCTTTGGTTGCCGAGTATACACTCTTGTACTTGTTGCCGGTGGTATTCTCCAGTACGGCAATTTTGTAGGTTCCATCGCCCAGTTGAAGCGGGAAGCTTTCTTCGGTTCCGTTATTCTTCAAGTCATAGGTGTAGCTTGTCCCGTCCTTGGTAACCATGACCTTGACCCGGGCACCGGAATCCGCTTGGTATTGGACGCCGATGGATCCGGCTGAGAGCTTGCTGTCATTCAACCAGGATGCGGCAGATGCGGCGGATGCATATGCGAAAAGCATACTTGCTGCGACAATAGACGTGATGAACTTCCGCATACAAAAAACCTCCTTCGGGAGCTGGCTGCCATTCTTCTGACGAAGGGAAGGCCCTTTAGCTTTGCGTCCCTGCTTTTCAGCAGGTTTGCCGTTATCGGTGTAGGCTTGGGTGATGCCTTAAAAATGAAAAAAGCCAATTGCATTCGGTAGCTGGCTGCCATCCTTCTTGGGAAGGGAAGACCCTGTAGCTTTGCGTCCCAGCCTTTCGGCAGGTTTGCCATTTATCGTGTATTGCCTTTGGTTTTAATCTATCAGAAATTCGACATTTTTTCAATAGAGTTGTAGAAAAATATGCTAGTACCTATAGCCTGTCCTTCACAGGAAAGACATTTTTTTTGAATGACAAAAAAGCTGCCGGAATCTCTGTCCGGCAGCTTTCTTTGGCCTGTGATTTGGGTTACTTCTTCAAACGGAATCTCCGCAGGGAAACTCCCGCAACCAGCAGGCCTATTCCTGCCAATTGCCACAGCAATCTCCGCTCCTCGCCGGTTTTGGGTAAGGTGGCTATCTCCGGCGCAGGGGTCAAGCCTCCCAAGGGGACCTCCTCCACATCGATTTCGATAAGCAGGTCTTCCCCGTTGCCATCCTTGTCCACGATATTGACTGTAAAGGAATCCTTCCCGGTATATCCAGGATCAGGCGTATACAGCCAGCTGCCGGTATCGTCCACGCTCAATGTGCCATGCCCCGGGGGTTTGGCAATATCCACCTTTCCTCCCTCCGGTACCGGTACGGAGCCTCCCTTAGGCGTGTCCTGATCCGTAATTTCGGTCAAGGGTGTCGGAGTAGGGGACGGCGTCAGCGTTGGTTTCGGTGTTCCAGGCTCCGGTGTAACACTGGGAGACGGGCTGGCCGAAGCCTCTGTGGTGGCTTGAGGCGTCGGGGTGGCCGTCACTGCAGGCGTCGGGCTGGCGCTGGGGCTGACAGTGGGACTGGGAGTCGGGGTGCTTGGTTCCTCCCCTGACCCGCCTGAATTCCCATCAGGTGTCGGCGTCGGCGTTGCTGTCGGTGTCGGCGTTGCCGTTGGTGTTGCTGTCGGCGTTGCTGTCGATGTCGGCGTCGGTGTTGCTGTCGGCGTTGCTGTCGGTGTTGCCGTTGGTGTTGCCGTTGGTGTTGCCGTTGGTGTTGCCGTCGGTGTTGCCGTTGGTGTTGCCGTCGGTGTTGCCGTCGGTGTTGCCGTCGGTGTTGCCGTCGGTGTTGCCGTTGGCGTAGCCGTCGGTGTTGCCGTTGGCGTAGGTGTTGGCGTCACAGACGGAAGCTTCTCATTGGTCAGCACCGTGGTAACCGCGGCGGTATTGATGGTGATATTGTGGGACGCCGTGTCCAAACGGTAGCCAACCGGCGCCTTAACCTCCTTCAGCACGTAGCTGCCCCCGTACAACCGGGTAAATACAATTTCGCCCTGAGCATCCGTCTTCCCGCTGGCCACATAAATCTCGCCTGAACCGGATTTGCGGTACAGATCGAATTCCGCGCCGGCAAGCCGCACATTGGAATCCGCCGCATCCTTTTTCACAACAGTAAGATTGGCATTGGTGATGCCGCCGCTTCCGGTCCCTTCCCCGGAGGAAAATTTAACCACAACATTCGTGGTATTGCTGGTTTTGGTGCTGGTCACATTGGTGCCGGACAACAGGGCGGTATTCGACACCGTTTCATTGTTATTGGCAATGACCAGACTTTGATATTCCAGAATATAGGGTTTGGTGATGGTATTCAGGAAGATCAGCTCAAATACAGGCTTGCCATCCTTGTCCTGGCTGTAATTAAGGGTGTAATCCGTCCCCTTCTGCAAAAGAGTGGCCCCTTTGGTCACATTAACCTTGGTGGGATCGGAAGAATTCTGGCTGACCACCGTGTTGTACACCTTGAAGGAATCCTGTACAAACATCTGGTTGGCTGATCCCGTATCCGTAATAACGGCATTTTCGATGGTGGATTGGTTCCGGTTAATATGGATGGTCCAATTGATCCGGTCCCCGCTTTGGGCTCCCGACTTGGTGACATATTCATTGGTATAGGGAATGTTCACCGATGCAGTCAGATTTTCCGACTTGGGTACCGCCCCGTCGTACAGGTTAGCGGTATCCGACGCATTGGTATCCACCAGCACGTTCTCCAGGCTTGTTTTGTAAACCAGGTAATAGCCCTTGGTAATCGGTTGGTCAAATGCCACTGTCAGCGTATTTCCGTTGGCAGCATCAGGAAGAGTAACCGTGAACCCGCTAGTGATCTCGGCACCTTTGGTTGTATTGCCATCCGGTGCAATGGTCATGGCGTAGACCTTAACCGATTGGCCAATAAGCTTCTGGGGCGCTTCGATCACATCCTTGACCACCGCATTCTGGAGCGTCCACAGGTTGTAGTTGAAGCCAACCTCCCAGTTTAGCTCCTTCTTCACGGCATTGTAGCTTCCGTTTTTGAAGCCGTTGTTTTTGGTGTACGCATTGGGGTCAAAAGGCTGGGAAACCGCCTGCTCATGGGGAGTGCTGTTCTCCGTCCAAGCCACATGGGCGGCGTTGGGGAATATTTTGCCCCCGGCAGTTTGGTTAGCCAGATCGAAGCCCGTGTTGTAGGTGATGGTGCAAGGACCTGTCAGGTCCACCGTAAATAGAAGCACAAATCCGTTGGCGTAATCGCCGTCCTTGGGAGCCAACGTGAAATCCGTTCCTTTGGCCAGGGTCTTATTATTATTTCCCTTGACCCCCAGGCTGCCTTCATCAAAGGACAGGCCCTGCAGGGAGAAGGTATCCGTCACCACAGCGTTTTGCATGGTGTAGTAGCTGCCGTCCGGCTTTTTGTCGTTGTTCACAGTAATTTTCCAGCCGACGGTTTTGGCGTTATAGTCCCTTGTGGTGATGCTTTTGGTCAAAATGCTGGACTCCAGCTTTTTGGAGGCTGTTTTTTCGGTTCCGTTAAAATAGACTGTATTGGTAACCGTTTGGCTGCTGTCCGTGTCGCTGTCCGCATACACCCGGCCGCTTGCTTTGGTCTTGTAGACGATGTTATACGCTTTGTCGATGGAGCCGATGAAGGTTACCCGAAACCCGGCTTGTCCGGGACGGGCGGGGTCGCTCAGGGGGCCCGTTACCGTATAATCCGTTCCTGCGGTCAGCGCGGTTCCCTGCTTAGGCCCTGTGCCGTTGGCATTGGGGAAGGTTACCGGGTATACCTTAACCGTGGACACATCCAGCGTTTGGTTGGCGCTGAACCAATCCTCCACCTGTGTTCCCGCTGAGGTCCGTTCATCATAGTTGACCTTCAACGTCCATTCCACACTCTGGTCATTCTGGCTGTAAGTTCCGGCAGACTTATCCAGCTGCGCGCCCCGGGCAGGCTTCACGGTAGCTGTGGCGCTTTTGGGCAGGGACGGTCCTGTGCCTGTCAGAGTCGCCTTATTTTCAAAGGAGGTTTTGGTGAAATCCGTTATTGGTGTAGTAAAAGTAATCCGGTAAGCCGAGTCAATGGGATTCAAGAATGCGATATTGGCCGTTCTCAAGGCGGTATCGTAGCTATAGGAGTAATAAACTCCCTCCGTTACGGTCTCCCCCAGAGTGCCGGCGGTGCCGCCCATGGTGACATTCAGCTTATTGACCTTAACATCCTGGGGCGCCCCTAATCCTGCAGGGATCACATCCGCTACCGCTGCGCCGGCAATCGAGGCCATGGAGGTATTCACATCCACGGTCCAGCTGATGTCCTTGGCGTTGTAGCCCTGCACCTCGCCCTTCTTGGCGATCAAAGCTCCACCCTTAGGCTGGAAAACGAGACTCACCGTCTCCATAACGCCGTTGATAGGCAGCTTAATCTCTTGAACCGACTGTTCGGTAACGGCATATTCCTTGAATTCCGTCTTAAAGGCCAGCATGCCGTGCACCCCGTAATTTTGCTCGATGTAATCATTGAAGGTCATAACAACCTTATGATTGCTCTGATACGCGGTAAAGGTGCCTACATTGCCGTCCACATCCGGCATTTTCAATTGGCCGGTCACATCATTGTAGAGCTTGAAGGCATCCGGCAGATCAAACGTGAAGGTATCACCGGCCTTGTAGCCATGGTCATCGGGAAGCTCCCAATTATAGTTCAGAATGACCTTGGACTGCTGCTTGTACACCGTTCCGGTAACCGGCTCGGTATATTGATCATCATTGTAGACCGCCATGGTGGCCGTGGTCAGAATATTCATTTGATTGCTTATTTCTGCAGCCGCTTGGGCTACATAAGCCGTCATGCCGTAAAGAACCTGGGCGCTTAAAAGAACGGCTGTCATGAACATGCCGATCCTTTTTTTCCACAATCTGGAGCGGTGATGACTTGCAAAGCGGGACTTTCTCACTGTAAGGACCTCCATTCAAAGAAGAAGTATAATGGACAAGCATTATTTATCCATCATAGCTCTCTTATCTGAACAGATTCTGAACAGAGAATAATCCTAATGTAGTCCCGTCATATAGGCGCATCAATCCGCTTTGGCCTGGACAATCAGCCGGTGGGTGGCGTTGACCACAGGATCGCAGGTGATGAGCGTCAGCACCTTATCCGTTTTGCTCCCCCGTAAGACCGACACATCCGTCGGCTCCACCAGAAAGGTTTTGAACACCGTGTATACGGTGCGCTCCCCTTTTTGATCCACGACAATCTGGTCGCCCTCTCCCAGCTCATCCAGCCGGTTGAACAGCCGGCCCTTGGTCAACGCCCTGTGGGCGGCAATGGCGGCGTTACCTGTTTGGCCCAGGGGGGTGGTTTCCACCATATGGCCTGCGGCCAGCTTCATGTTCTCCTCCGTTGCCCCTTCCAGTACCGGCAGCTTCAGATTGATCTTCTCGATGGTCAAAATGGCAATGGCCGGTTTGGGCGTAGGGGTTGGTTTAGGCGGGGCTGTGGCTGCTTCCGCTGGGGGGGATGCCGTGGATGAGGCGGCATCCGCGGGAAGCGCCGCTTCGGCGGACGGCTCTTCGCCAGGCAGTGCCTGTGCCTCCCGCTGCATCAGCTGGGATAACTCCCGGTAGGCCGCCTCCCGTGCCGCTTCCGCCGCGGGGTCCTCCGCTTGGTACAGCTGCCGCTCCATCTCGCCGAGCAGCCGGTCCTGCCGCCAGTCATAATACCACTCCCGCGCATAGGGGAACAGCATCACCAGCAGGCCGGCGAATATGAGAACATAGGATAATTTTTTTGTCATGTGGTTGTCTCCTCTCCGTCAGGCTCCTATCTCCACTATAACGGTTTCTCCCAACGGTTACATCTCCAGGCGGGGAAAAGTTGCACGGGTGCAGGATGTGTGCGCTGGGGAAGGGAGTTTGCGGGGGGCGGGGTGTGCGGCAGGAGGGGGCTAACGGAACTCAGAGTACCTTAGAACCTCAAAATCGGATGATTCCGCCGCTAACGGAACTCAGAGCAGCTTAGAGGGGGTTGCAGACACATTAACGGGGTATGTTCGGCGGCTAAGAGCTCCTCAGTTCCGCTAGAAATTCAAAACCCGGTTTTTGTGCGGCTAAGAGTCTCTCAGTTCCGTAACGGTGGCAACAAGGCACAAACGAGGCTCCACACACTCAACTAACCAGTCTTTGCAATTATTCGAATTATCCCTCTTCCACCAGTTTTATTCGGAGCACCATACACCTATTGTTCTTCTCGGCGTTTACAACCAACTTTGGTTGGGCATCTCCCATCGCTCATTTCGGCGCTTTTCCACCAACTTTGATTTGGCTTCTCCTTCACTGCTCCTTATCGACGCCCCATTATTCGCTACCCCCGAGGTTTCTGTGCTAACACCATCGCTGCTTGTTGCGGCTAACGGACACCAGCGCTCTTATTTACCTGGTTGGGCTCGATTTGGATTTCTAACGGACCCAGCGGCAGTTATTCCTTGATTTTGATGTCTCCTCGGCCCCGTTTCCTTCAAATAGAGGCGCTGGGGTCCGTTAGATTTTAGAATGGTGTGTTTTGGGGCAAATAGCGTCTCTCATGTCCGTTAGCTCAGGGGGCGCGGCGCCGCCAGGGGCGGCAAGACATGAAGGAGTCGCTTTGCTGCTGCAAAAAGGCTCCTTTGTGCTTGGCGGTGTCGTCCCGTTGGAGCCCTCTCCACCGCGCAGAAACTGCTTCGCACGGGTGGTCGCGCCAGAGGCCTGTCGGCGAGGGGGTATCCGAAGCGGTGGGCGGACAAAGCAAAAACCGCCGGAAAAACTCCCGGCGGTTCCACAGCCTTATATCGACCAGCAACGTTCTGCTGCTCCATGCTTACTCCTTGCTATAGCTTGCGGCGCCGTCTGTGCACCAGCAGACCCAGGCAAAGCAGTCCGAAGCCGGTGAGCTCCCAGACCAGTCTGCTGTCTTCACCGGTAACCGGCAGACTGCCTGCCGTATTGCCGCCTGTTCCCGGCCCACCCAGCGGAGACTCATCGTCTCCCAGGATCACCTCGTCCCCGCCACCGGAACCATTGCCCGGACTGGTGCTGGGAGTAGGAGCAGGTGAGCCGCTTACGGCCGGCGTCGGTGTCGGAGCCGGGCTGGAGGTTGCTCCAGGTGTCGGAGTTGGTCCGCCCAGAGGTGGTGTTCCATCATCAATGTCCGTCTCCGTACCAGGCGATCCTGACGGAGTCGGCGTCGGAGAAGGTGTTCCGCCGGTGCCCGATGTAGGCTCCGACGTAGGCTCGCTAGTCGGTTCACTTGTCGGCTCCGACGTTGGTGTCGGAGTCGGCGTCACTGTCGGCGTCGGTGTTGCCGTCGATGTCGGTGTTGGTGTCGGTGTCACTGTCGGCGTAGGCGTCGGTGTTGCCGTTGCAGTAGGTGTCGGAGTCGGCGTTACCGTCGGCGTTGGGGTTGGACCTCCATTACCCTTCACTGGAATGGTATGGGTATCGCTTCCCCGGACTGTTTCCTCCGGCTTGGCGGTCACCGTATTCACCAGCTCGCTGCCCGCCATGTCCGCGCTTGATACGATATAGTCATACTCGAAGCTGCGGTTTTCCCCCGGCTCCAGCTTCGGAATAACCGGAAGGTTCGCCACCTTGGTATCCGTCAGCTTCACCTGATGAAGCGTAATGGAGCCGGTGTTGGTTACGGTCACCCTGTACTTGACCGCACTTCCCGCCTGCGTGACTACCGCAGCATCTCCGGTTTTTTCCACGCGGATAGCGGCAACGGGAAGCTCTGCTGCAGCCATCAGCGGCTCCGCAGCCTCATTATAGTAGACGGTGGCCTCGTTGTTCAGCGCCGTACCGTCCGCATCCGCCGCGGCAACCGTGTATTGCCCCTCCAGCCGGATGGTCTTGCCCGGATCGAGGCTGCGCACGGTCACATAGGGCTCCGCCACAGTCCCGTCATTGCTGATTGCACTGATAAATTCCGGATGGATATGGCCATTGCCGTTCAAAGCGGCTTCCTGGCCGTCATAGACCAGCTTGGTAAAGACAAAGCCGCTTTGCCCCCGGTCCAGCCGGTCGGCCAGCTTGATGTTATGCAGCACTACGGACGAAGTATTGGTGAAGGTAATGGCATATTTCACCACATTGCCTTCCGTTGCGTATGTCTTCCCTGCCGGCGCATCCGCCGCACTGCCCTGCTCTACGCCGGTTATTTCCTTCGTGAGCTTCGCGCTGGGATAACCCGGCCGGTCTGCTTCCACCAGCCCCAAATCTATGGTCCGGTTTTTCTCCGCCTCACCCAGGGTAATCCAATCCGTCCGGTAATGAGTGAGCCCTTCGGAAGAGGACCGCTTCGTTGTCAGATTGGAATCATTGCCGTTGGTGTGTGTCGGGTCAAGCCCTTCCGCATTGGCCAAGGTCAATGCGTATTCATTGGGAACCAGGAACTCCACCCGGTATTTGCCCGAATCCAGTCCCTGGAACAGGTAATAACCCGGATTGCCGCTGCTGTCATAACCTGTTTTGCTGGATTTGAAGGGCATCTCGTCGCCATCCCGGTACAAATTCACCGTAATGCCGTTGATCCCGGATTTCTGCGGATCGCCGTCAAACCGTTCGTTCTGCAGTCCGTTTCGGTCACTGTCAAACCAGACAAAGTCGCCGATCTCGCCCAACGGCAGATGTGCATCCGAGGGGTCGATGATAAAGCCGACCTTATTGGGTGCAGTGGGAAGCATCTTCAGGCCGTTATTGATTTCCTGGGCTTGGATGGCAAAGGAGTTCCAGGCGATTTTGCCCTTGGGCGCACCAACCGGGGCATCCATCTTCCAATCCAGCACAATGTAATCTCCGGCCTTCAGACCCGGGCCGCCGTCGCTGCCGGTAATGTTGCTGATCTCGAAATACAGGGACCGGATATCCGACAGATCGCTTCGGGTAAAATCCGCTTGAGGGACCCAGCCGGTTTTGCCGCCGGAGGCGTTGGTGAAATTGACCACCTTATCCTGGTCCGTGGATTTGCTGTAGAAGGTGTTCAGGTTGAACTGAACCGTTTTGCTTCCGGTGGCCTCGGATGACGTAAAGGTCTTCATCCCGGAGGGGGGCACCTCCGCCAGATTGGGCCGCCATTGGGAGCCGCGGGGACTAAGTCCCGTACCCGATACCCGAAGCGCCGCGTCGCCCACATAGGGAAGAATATCCAGCACATCGATTTTGCCCAGACGGGTGTTGCCGCTGTTGCGGATGACCACCTTGTAGTCGGCTGTGCCTCCCTCGAAGCTCACGCTGTAGCGCGGGAACTCTGTATAGGGCGGCGTTACCGGCGTATCCACGGGAAGCACCGGAACAGCAGGGGCTCCCACGTAGGAGGGGTTGTCGCTGGCCACAAATACCGGATCCAGATCTCCCCTGTTCCACTTGGTGGACTGAACCAGCGCCACCTTCACAATCGGAACCAGCGCCTGGTCATGCACATAAAATCCGTAATTGCTGGCGGAGGGCAGATTGGGATTAGCAATGGCTCCGTGCACCTGCTCCCAACGCTCCCGGTCATTCGGACCGCCCTGCACCGGACCATCCAGGTCGGGATCGCCGTTATACCAGAACGTAGCCGGTTGGGCCGTGGTAATAAAGACATCATTGGCATACCCCGCGCTGTTCTGCTCGGTGCCGGCTTTGACCTTGGCGGTATAGGTCAGCTGGAAGCTTTCGCCCGGATTCAGCTTTACCGGTTCATCCCAATACCACTTCACAAGGGTTCTGCCCGCATAAGCCGAGGACGCAGGAGCGGGAGGCAGAATCTCCAGCTTGGGCTTCGCCAGCCCTGCCGGGGCGCCTACCAGCTTGTAGGATTGGGCCAGGGCAGCTGCCGGATCGGCAATCAGCGGGTCGGTGTAATATTCGAATTCTGCAGGTAACACATCATAGATAACCGGATTATGATAAGGGCCGGTGGCCTTCAGATCATTGCCTACCTTAATAGTAAAAGGCACGTGATTCAGAGGCCCGTAAGTCATATTGGTGGCAAAGGTTTTGTCAACTGTCAGCCATGGTTTGGGCTCGTTGATCTTGAAGCTGGCGCTGGCGGTTTTCTGTTCTCCCTTAAGCACTGTGCCGGGGTTCACCGGATCCAGCAGCTTATAATCCAGCAAAGCATGGTTAATCACGGTTGTGCCGTGGACGATGGGAGCCGAGGTTTTGGGGTTGCGTTCCCGCACCTTGCCCTCCAGGGTGATGGGGGCGATGGTTTTTCCGGCATCCAGCTTAGCGAAGGTCCACTTCAAGCCGGTGAGATATTCCTCTCCCGTCAAACGGATGGGGCTGCCCACACCGGGGCCGATAGAGATTGCCCTCGCCGCACCGTTAGGATTGATGCCTGTGGCAGGCTTCCATACCCCGGGTGCCGCACTGGTTTCGAATTCAAGGGTGCTCAAGCCCGCAGGCACTGTAACGGAGGTGAGATCCATTTCCGCAGGCACACGGTCCACCAGCACCACATCGGTCAAGGCGCTGTTGGCGTTCTGCACCACATTGGCAATGCCGCTGATGGTGTAGGTTTGCCATTGGCCGGGATAGCGGAAATCGTATTGCACGGACTTGGACAAGGAAGGAGCCGCAGCTACCGGAGGGCCGAATTTGGCCGTAACCGAGCTGGTGGTGCCGCCAACCGTACCGTTACCGGTCACGCTGTAGGTGGCAAGGGTGACAGTGTTGACCTGATCAACAGGAGAATATACCGCATAGCCGTAATAATCCGGGAAGTTCACCTGAATCGTATCCTCGAAGGTCTGGCCTGCGTTTAAGCTGTATACACTCCACGTCACCGTGTTGGCTGCTTCATCGTACACACGGGTGCTGCCTCCGGGAGCCGCATTGGGAAAGGTAACCTTTACATCCGGCGGCAGAGTCCAGGGCAATTGGTCCACCAGCTGGATATCATTCAGGGTGCCGGAGCCATTGGTGCCTGCCGTACCTTTGATTCCCACCTTATATGTAACGGGTCCGCCGATAATCGGAACGGAAGGATCATAGCCTGTAAACTGGGTTTTGAAGGTTTCCCACCGGCTATAGGTTGCCTCCACAGGAGTAGGAGACGGGGTGGGTGTTGGGGTGGAAGGGTTGGGATCCGCCTTGATAATAACAGATGCGCTTGCTTCTGTACGGTGTCCCGGCTCGGTCAAATCCGTGGCCACCACCGTATTGACTGCCGTTACCGGGGAGGCCTTGCCTGTAGGCCGTACCTTCACCTTGAACTGGTGGACGGCACTGGAGCCGGATTCCAGCCGGAAGGAATAGCTGGGGCCCACGTAGGTCGTAAGCGTCTGTCCGTTTGTGGTCCAGCCGGGGGGCGGTGAAATCAGCTGGAGCTCGGGCGGCAGAACATCCTGAATTTTGATGTCCTTGCCAACGGCGGTGGGACTGTCGGCCTGGAAGGAGATGGTGTAATAAAACTCCTCACCAACCTGGACCTCCGTTTTATCCGCCGTTTTGAACATGCTGAAGCCCTCAATGGGCTCCGCCGCCTCTGCAAAGCTGAAGCCGGAGAAGGGCTGCAGCAGCATCTGGAGCAGCATCATGCAGATCAGTGTTAAGGAAACCCGGCTGATTCGTTCTGATTTTCGTTTCTGTCTCAAGCTAGTATTCACTCCTTTCTAATAGTAACAACAATATGCATTTATGTACAAAAAAAGGCACTAGGAACAGAAATATTCCATATGCCAAAGAAGAAGAACCTGCTATTTAATTCTAACACAATATGTATCATTGCGAAACAATTTTTGCTCCAAAATGTCGCAAATTTTTAATCATGCTCTGATTTACCCATTCTGCCTGCTCATGATTAATCCCATGCCCCGTGTCCGGCAAAATTTCGTATGGAATCCCCAGCGCCTCCAAAACCTGCCCGCAGCCTGGAAAATATGCGATCTTGTCCTTATCCCCTACCAGGAACAGAGCTCTCCCGGAGAAAATGGCGCCCTCCTCCGCCGTGAATCGCTTCTGAGGATGTTTGGTCATGGCCATCTTGTTGAAGTGGCGGAGAAGCTGGCCGTAGTGGCGCATGATCAGCTCATTTTCTGTAAATACAGAAGCGTTGGAGCCGGACAGCTTCAACAGCAGCCTCCTGGTATTCTTCTCCGTGGGAAACAACGCCTCCGGCAAAAAAACCGTCATGGAGCGGAGAGGATGGCTCTTCACACTTTGCAGCGAAGGAAGACCCGCCATGCCGACAATCCCCTTGATCCTCCCGGGCCATGCAACCATGAGGATCTGAACCAAGAGACAGCCCATGGAAACACCGGCCGCATAAGCCTGCTCCACTCCCAGACCGTCCAGCAGCTCCCCGAACCACAGCTTGTGGTCCATGCCCTGCCGCTTGTAGCGTTCATTGGGGCGGCTTTTGCCCGGTCCCCCGATGGTATCCACGGCGATGAGATGGAAGTGCTCCGCCAGCGCCTTGGCATTGTACACCCACATCAGGGCCGAATTATCCCCGACACCGTGAAACAAAAGCAACGGCGGCAGGTCGCGGCTGCCCGCCCGGATAATATGGGTCGTTCCGAAGGAGGTCTCCAGATCTTCCTCCTCCACCTCCACACCCCATTGCGTCACCAGCCCGTTGTAGGATTCCCATACCTGCTGCCGTCCCGCTTCCGATTTAAATATCTTCATTCCTCAGCCACGCCCCCTTCGGCTCCCATTGACTCCATCGCCCGGCTTAAGGCCGGTCTCCACCGCGCCTCCGGCACTCCCAGTCCACCGAAGCAAAAGGCCGCCACCTCTCTGGCCGCTTCCGCCATGCCGCTGTCCTCACGCTGGGAGAAGGATTGGTGACCCGTAACTCCCGCACCAATCATCCGGGTAAACTGGAACAGATTGGCCACATAGACCGTCCAGAAGCAGTTGGCGGCAAACACCGGATCAACCTGGCGGATCTCCCCCTGCTCCACACCCTTCCTGATTGCAGCGGCAATCGCCTCCAGATGAACCGCGGACCGTTTCATCCCCTCCTGCCACTGGTCCGGGCCGAATACCGCGTGGGCGTCAAAGGGCAGCCGCATGGAAAACTGGATCACCCGGGGATCACTCCCCGCCAGCCCGAACATCCGCCATGTATATGCAGCCAGCCACTCCACCGGACCGAGTCCGGCGCATTCCGAAGCAAACCGGTGATGGAACGCCATAGCCTTGTCCATCACTTCCTCGAACATGGCCCGGAACAGCTCCCGCTTGGTTTTGAAGTAATAATACATCAACCCCTTGGCCAACCCGGCCTCCGCAGCCACAATATCCATATCCGTACCGTTATACCCCAAACGCACATATACGCTTAAAGCCGCATCCAGAATTTCCTGCTTCCGTGCCTGGCGCACCTGCTCATTCTGCTCTTTTTTCCGCGGTGACATAGGACGCTCCCTTCCGATTCAATCTTTGACTTAATTTTAAGTCAATTATAGAAGCGGCAGCAACAGCTGTCAATGCCTACTGTCATCCTAGCTGCGAATCCAAAAAAACAGGCCAAACCAGGTATCACTTGGTTTGGCCAGCGTCCATAGGGCTCTTTTTCTGAAAGGCCCGCTGTTCTCTGAATATCTGGTAAATATCCTCCGTCATAATCAAATCGTCCCTGTTGTTGGCATAAAAGCTGCGGTACCACTCATCCACATGCCTCCCGTCCGCTTTCTCCCACATCGCCTCCGCCTCCCGGCGGGCTTCAAGGGTAGAATAATCCGGGGTCAGAATCGCCTTCATCCAGATATCCCCGTCCACACTGGCATGTCTGGTGGTTTGATCCAGAATAGCCTGGATCTCCTGGGGAGGCTGCGGCAGCTGCTCCGCATGGGTGGGGCCGGCCACCTCCAGATCGAAGTTCACATAGTCCGAGTTCCGATCAAACATTTGTTTTACATAACGCTGCAGCGGCTCCTTGTCATCCAGCTTCTCCTTGCTGTAATAACAGCCTCCCGAAAGAGTCGGAGAGGTCAGCATGCCGAAATCCCCGGCGCCGAAATTAAACTCCTTGCGCAATTTATCCATATCCGTTACCTTGGGGCAGCCGCCGGGCTGGGTTTGGCTGTGGATTCCCTCGAAGCCGAAATACATGGTCTTCATAAATTCCTCCGATGAGGCAAAATCCACATATCTCATCACCGCCTCCGGATTCTGGGTTTGGGCATTGACGACTGCGGTCATCTGGATCGGGTTGACGAAGATGGGATTGAATTGCCCTACCGGCGTGACCGGATAAGGAATCACATCAATTTGGGCGTCCGGCACATTTTTTTTGAGAGGCAGATAGAAATCCGTATAGAAGGCGAACGGGACATTGAACTGGTCCAGATAAATGCCGATTTTACCATTCAGAAAATCCTGCTTGGCCCTGTAACCGTTTTTGTCGTTCCAAAACTCCCGGTCTGCCAGACCCTCGTCATAGATGCGCTTCTTAAAGGCGGTTACCGCCTCGATATTATCCCAGCCGTGGACCAGGTCCCCGTTACGGTTCACATAATCCGGATAGGTGACTCCGAACATCTCATTGAGAATCGCCCCGGAGTTGCCGGACAGGGCAATCCCGTAGGTATCCCGTTTGCCGTTGGCATCCGGATCCAGCTCCGTGAAGGCTTTGGCCGCCAGATACAGCTCCTCCGTCGTCCGCGGAATGTCCAAATGCAGCTTCTCCAGCCAATCGGTGCGGATAAACAATCCCCGCATGGGAATGGTTTCGTTGATCCGGCCAAACTGGTACAGCCTGCCGTCCTTCCCGGTTCCCTTCTTCCGCAGGATGGGATGCCGCTTCAGAATTTCCTTGTAGGTGGTGCTGTATTGCTCAATCATATCGTCGATGGGACGAAGCAGCTTTTGGTCGATGAAGGTATTTTTGATTTGCGGGGCATATTCCAGAATCAGATCCGGCGCCTCCCCCGCGGCAAATAAGGCATTCAGCTTTTGCTCGGATTGATTCCGGGTCACAGGGATAAAACGCACATTCACCGGACCTGCTTCATTGATCCAGCGGGTGATTTTGTTGTTGGTGACGGAGCCTTCGCTGGAGGGAACATTGGCCCGGTCATAGGCGGTAACGGTAATCTTCGGTTTAACTGCCGCCTTGCGGGAATCCCGGCCCATCCCTCCGCAGGATGCCGTCCCTGCCACTAGCAAGCAGACTGCAGCGGCCACCGCCACTCCGTAATAGACCCGGCGACGCTTCGAGTATCGTTTATCCAATCCGTTCCCTCCCTTCATCTCACGCATACCCCAACCGCTCTGCTTACATCTGATGCCGCTTCCGGTATTCCTTCGGGGTCAATCCGCTGAACTGCTTGAACAGCTTGGCAAAATAATTCGGCAAATCATACCCGACGCTCCCGGCAACCTCCGTCACATTCAACCCCGTGTTGGCCAGAAGCTGCTTGGCCTTCTCCATCCGCAGCTCAATCAGGAAGGTGACGAAGCTGCGGCCGGTTTCCTTCTTAAACAGATGGCTGAAATAAGCAGAGCTCAAATGGGCTTGGAGAGCCACATCCGTCAGGGTCAGCTGCTCGGCATAGTGCTCCTCCATGTAGCGGACGGCGGCGGCGATGGAGCTTCCTCCGTATTTCTGCTGCCATTCCGATAAAGCCGCGAGGAAACGCCCCGTCTCCTCGGCCAGCCACTCCCGGAGCTCCGGTAATCCTCCGCATTCATGGAGCAGCCCGATCCGGGCTGTGACGGAGCGGGGCTCATACTCCGCTTCCAAGTGGCGCCGGGCGGTTTCGTGCAGGGCAAAGGCCAAGGATAACGCCTCCATCTTCCATTCATCCCTGCGGGAGCCGCACACCTCCCCGGTCAATTGCTCCAAACAGCTCTTTACCCCTTCCGTCTCCCCGTTGCGGATCAAGGAGGTTAGCTGGGCGGAAATCATCTGCTGCCTGATTCTGCTGGCGGTCCCGTCCGGAAGAGGCAGCCCCTCCCGTGCCCCCTCAGGCGAAGAAGCGCCGCCTTCCTTCTCACCGCTGCTCCGGACGCCAAACAACTCCTCATAGAGATCGGGAAGCTGGTTTAGCGTGCTCACGGTAACAGCTTCCTGAGACTCCACCCGTAAACCAAGGAAGCTCAGCACACTTTCGGCTATGGCGGTGCGCAGCAGCTGCTCATGCCGGCTATCCATATGCTGTGCGAACAGGGCGAACCGGCCTGTCTCAATAATAAGCAGATCTCCCGATGTCCCGTAAACCTCCGCCAATTCACCGATGATGTTCAGCACAGCAAACTGCAAAAGCGGCATATCCTTCTTCAGATACTGCTTATGAACGGGAAAATAATCGGCAATCCGCAGCAGGATCAGCTTGCTCCCGGCAATCTCCCGCTCCAGGGCAGCCGCCACATCAGGACGGCAGGGCAGCCGCAGAAACAGCTCCCGCAGAGCATTCTCCTTGCGGCGGCTCTGTTCCCTCTGCTCCCGGCGGCGCTGCTCCAGCTTTTCGGCCACCACAGCCTCCGCCTTGTCCAGCACCAGACAAATATCCTGCTTGCTGCAGGGCTTCACCAGAAGATCCAAAGCCCCGCTCCGCAGCGCAGACTGGGCATACTGGAAATCCTGGTAGCCTGTAATCACAATCACGGCCACGTCAGGATGACTTGCTTTCACCCGTTTCAGCAGCTCCAGACCGTCCATCAAGGGCATCCGGATGTCTGTAATAATCAGATCCGGTCGCAGCTGCTCCACAAGCTGCTCCGCCTCTTCCCCGTTCTCGGCTTCGCCGCATACCTCCCAGCCCGTCCCCAAGCCACCGATCATCTTGGCCAGTCCCTTGCGGAACATGGGCTCATCCTCCACCAGCAGAATCCGCATCCTGCTCACCTTCCTTCTTTTCCGGCTCCGTTAGAAAAGGCAGCCTCAGACTCATCCGCGTCCCTTGCAGGAGGGGATGAATTTCAAGCCCGTACGCGCCGCCGTGCACCAAATAAATCCGTCTGATCACATTGCGGATGCCAATGCTTTCCCGTTCCCTGCTTTCATTATGGCAGGTCTGCTCAGCCAGCAGCCGGCGCACCATCCCCGCCGGTATCCCGCAGCCGTTATCCTCAATATCAATCCGCAGGTCCCCGCCCTCCCGGTAAGCGCGGATGGACAGCCGCTTCTCTCCCGTCATATCGCGGAAAGCATGGATGAACACATTCTCCACCAGGGGCTGCAGCAGCAGCCTTTGCATGCCTCCCTCCTCCAGTCCTGCCTCCAGTCCGATATGCACATGAAGATCGCTTCCGTAGCGGGCCTCCTGAATTGTAATATAGTTGCGTATCTGGGCCAGCTCCTCCTGCAAGGTGCTGGGTGTGGTCACCGGCTCCAACGAATATTTCAGCAGGTCCGACAGGCTGGTGACCAGAGAAGCCGTTTCCTCGTCATCGTAGAGCAGGATGATTTTCCAGTAGATCGTATTTAACGTGTTATGCAAAAAATGAGGGTTTAGCTGGGCCTGCAGCGCCTTCAGCTCCGCTTCCTTCTCGCTGAGCTTGCTGACGTACACCTCCTGGATCAGTGTATCGATATTGGACATCATCCGGTTGAAGCTGTCCGTCAGGAAGCCGAATTCATCGGCGGAGGCCTTGGGGATGGCCACCTGCAGATTCCCCTCCCGCACCCGGTGCATAGCCTTCACCAGCACCTGCAGAGGCTTGAGCATTTTCCCGCCCAGGAATGAAACGCTTGCCGTCATCAGCAGAATGCTGATAAACCCGGATATGAGCGCCAGCTTGTAGACATTGCGGCTTTTCTTCTGGATTTCCGACAGGGAGACACCGCTGAGCAGCTTAAACGCCCGGGGCTCGTACACACTGGTAACGGCCAGATAATCGGTGGTGCTGTTGCTTTGGATGAAGGTGCCCTCCCCCTCCTCCAGCTCCGGGCGGAAGACCGGGGAACCGGGTGGCTCCCTGCTGTACAAAAGACGGTTATACTGATCGTAAAGATAGGCCCCCATGGCTTGATCGGTAAGCAGCGGATCCAGGGATTCCCCGAAGAAGGCTTCGTCGATAATTAGAATGACCGTGCCGTACAAGGTATGCTGCTTGGTGGATTTCAGCTTCCTTGCTGCCACCAGGTAGCTTTTTTCCCCTGTGGGCTCCAGCCCGTCCCGAAGCATCAGCCGCTGCCACACGATCTCCGCCGAGGAATTGAGCATGCCCTTTTCCACCTGCTTATAGAATTCCGGGAATTGGGGGGGACGCGATATATTGGATTGGCTGTAGTACAAGTTGTTGCCGCGCACGTCCGTAATGTACACCGCCCGGATATGCGTGGTTTCACTCTTGAGGGGAAGCAGCACCTCCGCCAGCTCCCGCTCGAGCAAATAATTGCGGTACGCCGCGCTTTCATGCTCCCGGGCCTCCGCCTGCATATTGAGAATCAGCTGCTCCACATACGGGTGAAAAAAAATAAAATCCGTAATCCGGTAGATGTCCTGAATTTTGTACCCGATCTGCACCATGGTTTGCCCGCTGGTTTTCAGGTACTGGTCGCTCAGTTCCCCTTCGAACAGATTCAAATTAATCCGGTAGGAAATGTAACCGGTTACCATTGAACAGACTGTAATAATCACAGATAAGCTGATAATCAGCTTTACCTTAAAATGCTGCCGGATGTACTGGAGCAAAGGACGCCGTTTTATGATCATGGGAACCTCCGGATAGCAGAAAGCGGAGAAGCTGCTTTAAGCTCCTCCGCCAAATACAGTTATTCATATTGTAGCACCGTCGGCTGCAAACCAAACAGCAAAAATTTAACTGCAAACGGATAAAATCTTACGATCTGTGACAGTGCCTGGGCTGCTCAATCGTTGCGGAGCTCCAAAACGGATGCATATTCCACTGCCGCCTCCGCTTGTACGAGAGCGCATAAGGGGCTTCCATCCGCCGGAAAACGGGGCGGCATGTCCATATAGATGGGGTCTGATGCACGCAGCGGATAAACCATCACCTTGAGCTCCGCGCCGGACAGCCGGTCCGCGAAGCGCCTCAGCCCGATCTCCCAGGTTTCCCCGTTGTAGAACCAGTCTGCGGCTTTTGCCCCGTTGATGAGGAAATCCGCCCGGTCTCCCAGAAAGTCCAGCCTCAGGAAACAATCTTGGACCGCCTCCCCTGCAAACGGGTCAGAGTCCAGCTCCAGGAGGTAGGTTTTGCTCCCGTCAGCAGCCGCTTCCGTCTCACGGACAGTTAGCTTTGGCTGCACCTGCGGGAAGCGGACTTTAAAGTCTGCAAAGGCGGGATGCGCTGCAGCATGGGAGCCAATCTGCGTGAGCTCTGCCGCCCCCTCCGCAACGGTTACGGCTGACGACGGATACAGCGCCATATCGAAGCTGGCGCTCCGCGAGGAAACCTGTGCTGTTCCCTGCCGGATGGATACCCAGTCTCCCCCGCACAATACCAGATGCTCTCCTCCGGCAGCCGACTGCTGCTTCCAGGCGTTAGCGGCATCCAACCGGTTTAGTGTCACCACGTGAACCGTTTCTCCTGCTGCGGTGGTGATTACCGTGATCTGCCGGGTGGCCCCTTCGTTCAAACGGACCGTCCAGGTGTCATTGCCGGAGATGGCTTCTCCGCCCTTATGCGAGATGGAGGCGATGCCCTCCCGGGCGTACCGGTACTCCGGCCGGTTGCCGTCCAGGGCGAAGAAGACATAGACGTCGGGCATTCCGTCACCGCCGACGCGGCATAGAGGCTGCACATTGGCGGTGTGCAGCAATACCTCTGCCCCCAGCCGCATGCGCAGGGGCATAAAGAGAAAGGACTGCCCCGGCAGGTTCACAGCCGGGAAGCGGCAGGTGTCCCCGCCGGGCAGGGACACCGCCAGCTCTAGCCCGTGCTTCGCCGCCATAGGCGCGAAGCGCTGGTAGTTGCCGGCGAAGACATAGCCGGCTCCGTCTTCGCCGATGCGCAGCGAATAGCGCAGCGCATCCGGGTCCTCCGGCGACTGGGACGAGTCCGCCGGGAAGATACAGGCCGTGGCGGCCAGCCCTTGGCCGAAGTCCGCCGCGAACAGCCCCAGCCGCTTCAGATGGCGGTACGCGGCGGAGATCTGCCCATATTCCCGGATGGGCGCCTGGAAGTCATAGGACAGCTCAGGCACGTCGTTGGGGTACCCGGTAGCACGGGATTCCTGCAGCGTGGTCAGCTTGCCCGCCGGATTGGTGCCCCCGTGATACATATAGTACCCCAGCAGATTGGCGCCGGAGGCCAGCTTCGTAAAGGCCAGCGCTTCTGTATCATCCGCTGCCAGCAGAGGCCGCCGGTGGCCGGTTACCTGGATGCCCCCGCCCAGCTCGGCGGTCAGATACGGCTGGGTCCGCACATCGTAGGAATACTCCCCTGGTGACAAGGGCTTCACCAGATCCGTCCCGATATCCGAGTCCAGGAATACCGGGCGGATGAGATATTCCACCGTCGGCTTCAAGGGCTCCACATTCCGGGTCCACGGCGCGTCGGCGTAGCCGCCCAGCACGGGCAGGGTCTCTCCTTCCACCACAACCCCATTCCCCCAGCCGGTGGAGGTGTAGAAGGGGGCCTCCAGCCCCAGCCGGATGGCCAGCTCCTTTAGAGCAAGCATATGCGCTTTGCCCGCTTCGCCGTTCAAACCGCCAGCATGGCCGTACTCATTCTCCAATTGAATGCCAAGCACCGGCCCGCCGTCCTTAAACAGCAGTCCCTGCACCTGGCTGCGGATTTCCGTCCAGAGCCGCTCCACATGCTCCATGTATACGGGATCATTGCTGCGGTGGGCGATATCCTCCGCAACCAGCCAATCCGGGAAGCCGCCATTGCGGACCTCCCCGTGGCACCAGGGGCCAATGCGCAGAAACAAAGGAAGCTTGTACGCAGCACACAGCTCAATAAACCGGCGCAGGTTCCGCTGTCCGCTCCAGTCGAATTCCCCGCGCACTTCCTCATGGTGAATCCAGAATACATACGTGGCAATAAGCGTCACACCGCCGGCGATCATCTTGCGGATAGACTCCTCCCACTGCGCCTCCGGATACCGGCTGTAATGAAATTCCCCCATGATCGGCATCCAGGGAGCCCCGTCCTTCAGCAGATGTTTGCTGTTCACTGCAAACTCCCCCCACGCCGGATGAGCCCCGCCGAAGCCTGCCATCCGCTTTTCCGCCATCCGGGGGAGCGTGTCCACCCCAATATGCTTTTTCATCCCTTGATCCCTGCCTTCCTCATCCTTATTGCCTGTTTGCCCCCAGTATAACATCCCTCCGGAACAACAAGAATGCAGGAAGTAAGGATTCTCATGGAGGATATTTTATTGCTGCTTATGGTTTCCGCTTCACATCCGGTCGTATTCCGCTGCAGCAAGCAGGAACGCCCCTATCCCCTTGTGGTCATCGGTGACGATGGGCTCGCTGATATAGTATGCAAACGAGCCGTCCCGGTAAGGCTGACCGGGATTGTACCCTCCCAGTCCGGCTACTGCGCAGTTGCGGATCAGGTGCACCAGACCGTCCTTACGGGTGATGACGAATTTGTTCAAAATACCGGCATAACCCTTTTCGGCAGACGCCCGGTAGGTTTCGGAGAGAACACCCAGGCGGATCGCCTTGAGCAATGCATACACGATCATGCAGGAAGCCGAAGCCTCCACATAATTGCCTTCCCGCGTCCCTTGGTCCAGAACCTGCCACCATACACCGCTCTCCGGGTCCTGAACCTTCAACAGAGCATCCGCCAGACCGTTAAAAATAGAGATTATCCCCTGCCGGTCCTTGTGCCCAGCCGGCAAATTATCCAGTACATCCACAACCGCCATGGCATACCAGCCTACAGCCCGTCCCCAGAAGTGTGGGGACAAGCCGGTTTCCGGGTCAGCCCAAGGCTGTTCCCTGCGCTCGTCCCATGCATGGTAATACAAGCCGCTTGCCTCATCCCGCAAGTGCTCCCGGGCCAGCAAAAGCTGATTCGCCACATCGTCGAAAACCTCCGGTTCGCCGAACAGCCGGGCGAATTCCGCATAGAAGGGCGCCCCCATATAAAGGCCGTCCAGCCACATTTGGTGAGGATAAACCGCCTTATGCCAAAACCCGCCCTCGCTGGTCCGCGGATGGGTCCGGAGCTGATCCCGTAATAGATATGCCGCTTCCCTGTATTTCCTAGCGCCGGTTTGGCGGTATAGAAACAGAATCGCCTTGCCGTTATTGATATGATCGATATTATGCTCATGCGGATCATAACCGCGGATGGAGCCGTCCTCTTGCACAAACATGTCCATATTGTCTTGAATGTACCGGAGATACCGGTCATCCCCCGTATTCCCGTAAATTTGCTCCAGCCCCTTATAAACCACACCATCCACATAATGCCACTTGTCCTTCACTCGCGGCATACGTTTAAGCTGGTTTTCGGCCATCCGGACCGACCAGCCCTTAAGCAGCTCCATACCTTTAACCCTCCTTATATCTTCCGCATAAATACTAATAGAGTCTGCGCCCGAAGGGATTTGAGGGCTTCGGCCAATTCTTGTCCGGACTGCACACTGTCTTCTTCAGCATCCCGTTCCCCAGCATGGCGTAGTCCCCGTTGTCCCTGCACCAACGAATCAGCTCTGTCCGCATCGTCTCTATGATGCTGCGGATGCCGGGTTCCCCGCTTTTGGCCAAATTGTCCATTTCTGCAGGATCAAGCATCTGGTCATACAGCTCCTCCACACCGCCAAGCTGGTGATAGATGTACTTGTAACGCAGCGAGGCGACCATATACTGCTGGTTCGGATCATCGCCACATTGCCCGATGTAATAGCTCCTGACTGCCTTATCCTTCATTAACACCGGCGTCAAATCAATACCGTCAACCGGAACCTCCAGCGGTGCTCCAGCAAGAGAAAGCAGGGTTGGCATCAGATCCTGAAGCCCAACCAGCTGCCTGGATACTCTTCCCGCCGGAAGCTTCGCAGGATAACTGATCATAAGCGGTATGCGGATAGAGCCGTTATAGAAGTTTTTCTTGAAGTACAGCCCGAAGTCCCCCAGCATCTCTCCATGGTCAGCCGTATACACAACGATGGTGTTCTCCCGAAGGCCGTTGGTCTCAAGAAAATCAATAACTCTGCCGATTTGCTTGTCTTGATGGGAAATCAGGCCGTAGTAGTAAGCCTTGATCACCTTTTTGGCCTGCGGCGACAGAAGATCCCACATATGGCCGTAATGGGTTTTCACTTCATTGTCAAGGCCCCGATCCTTCAGAATATCAATGCTGCCCGCCGGATCCGGCATATCCCGTGGGTCATACATGCTGTCATAAGGACGGGGCGGATCGAAGGCGGAATGCGGCTTCGGGAAGGAAATCCACATAAAGAACGGAGTTTCTTTGTCCGTCTCCACATGATTGCGCATATGGGCTATTGCCCGGTCAGCCACCCAACTGTCCACATAATGCTCCTGCGGAACCGGACTGGGCGCCGGGTACACATCATTGTTACCCAGCCCATGACCACGGGTATATCCTCCCCAGCCCACGGTATGGAGATAGTCATGGTAATCCTCCAGCCCGGTGATCTGGTTCTTCGGATCATATTTGCTAAGGATTCTGCCGGATTCCGCAAACTCCGTGGTCCGGATGCCATGTGTGGTTCTCTCCTCGCCGGGACCCCGGTAGGGATTATAGTGGAGCTTCCCCATGGAGTAGGTTTCATACCCGCGTTTGCTTAATTCCTCCCCAAGCTTGGGCAGTCCCTCCTTAATCGCTCCCGAATTGTCCTTCACCCCCGTACACTTATGCGGGTAAAGTGCCGTTGTCAGGCTCGCCCTGGCGGGCACACAGATGGGGTCCGGTGTAAAGGAATTTCCGAAATTAATGCCGCTTTCGGCAAGCTTGTCGAGATTCGGTGTATCTACAATTGAATTGCCATTGCATCCCAGGGCGTCATGACGCATCTGGTCGCACATAATGAACACAATATTGGGCTTCTGCAAGCTCTCCCCTCCTTTTGTACACATATCTCTACCTTAAACTTTCGGGGCTTCTATGTTAATGTAGAAATCAATACGGATTTATGTAAAAATCGAAACGGATGTGACGGTCCCACTGTGATACAAGTTGAGCTCAACCGATTGTACCTGCATATTTACTTTATCCTGCGGAGAACAACCGAAGGAGGCTGGAGCGGAAGCCGGAAGCATCTCTCCGGGCATACCCTTTATTGGATCCACGAAGGGGAAGGCACGTTCATTGCCGGGGAAAAACGGGAGGTTACCGCAGGAAGCCTGCTCTATGCCCGCCCGGACATGGAGGTGCAATACCGGTCGAGTGAAAGACGACCACTGGACTTCACCATCATCCGGTTTGAATGTATGACGGTGGAGCCCAAAGAGGACAGCTGGAGCACCAGTCCGGTTGTGCATTTGCCTCTACCCTTCTGTATGCCCGCCGCCAATGTGGACCGGCTGGAGGCAAGCAGGCTGATGGAGCGTATTATCCGCGGCTGGAACCCGTCCGCGGCAGGTGGAGAGGTAGCTTCCAAGGCTGCACTCAGCGAGATGCTTCTGTACGCCGAGAAGCATTTATCCGGCAGGAAGCAAGAATCCCGTTTTACCCTTTTCGAAAGGATCAAGGAAGCCATACAACTCCGGCACACCAGCAGCCTGAGCGTGGAGGAATTGGCCAGAACCTACGGCATCTCACCTGTTTATTTGCGGAAGCTGTTTCATGAATATGAAGGATGTTCGCCGAAGCAATATCTGGAGACGGTCCGGCATGAGAATGCCCTCCGGCTGCTGCTGCACTCCGACCTTTCCCTGCGGATGATCGCCGAGGTATGCGGGTACACAGACGAATTCCATTTCAGCAAGGTGTTCAAAAAAAGAACGGGGCAATCTCCGGCGAGGTACAAAAGAATGTCCGTATAGAAGAAAAATCCCGTTCCAACAAATGAACCGTGACCTGTAGAGGCAATAGCTTGCACTCCTTGAGAGCCACAATTCAAATGTTGCACGGGAAGCTTGTTTACTCTATTTTAACGGTTGTTCATCAAAACCGGCAGCTTGATATGGCTGGGGTACTCCCGGTTATGGTAAATCGTCTGGCGCACGATCAGCGGCTTCTCGTCCGCATACGGATCATTGCCGGTATTGGTGTTGGGGAAAGCCACGAACTTGCTGGAGGAAGTAACTGTAACTCTAATCCGGTGGCCAACCGGGAAGGTATGGGCGATATTTTGCAGGAAAATATCGTATCTCTCCACCTTACCGGGCTCCAGCAGCTGCGGGTGCTCCAAGCCGTAGCGGTATCTGGCTCTGACGATATAGTTGGACAACCGGATGGAGTCGCCGTTGGGATGGACATCGCTCAGGGTCACCACCCAGTCCGTGTCCTTGCCTGTGCTGGCTGCATACAGCACCGCCGACAGCTCGCCCGCCACCGTCAGCTCCTCCGCCAACGGTACGCCGGTATACACCAGAATATCGTTGCGCAGCTCATGCCTGCGCATATTCTCCGGCTCCCGCTCTCCCTTGTCCGCTACCGGATCGGCAGGATTGTAGATATACGTGTCCGTAGGCGAGAACTCCTCCGGCTCCGCCGCCAGCCTGCCGTCCCCCAGGGAGGAGTTGGCCCGGCCGTCCCCGCCCAAATAGAAGGGCGTCACAACTGCCTCCGCCGGAGTCCAGTCTGACGAGGTCCGCCAGCGGTTTTCGCCCACCACATAATAGGAAGCCCGCGGCTCCTGGTCGATGCCGTTGGGAATGTCCTTCAAGAAGCGGTCAAACCAGCGCAGCACCGATACATCATAGTCATAGACCACGGCATCGTTGCCCAAGGCCACGTTGGCCAAGTCCCTTGCCCGGTTGGGGTTATGCTCCCAGGCGCCCAGCCGGATTTTGCGGTGGGGGACATCATGCTCCGTCAGCATCCGCCAGGTCTCCGACACTCCCGGGCTGTCACCGTCATACCACCCGGAGATCACGTACACCGGCGCCTTGACCTGATGGCCCAGCTCGCTGTAGGTGCAGTTTTTCCAGAAGTCATCATAATCCGGATGCTGGCTCCACAGCTCCCAGGGCCCTGACTCCTTGCCGATCATCTGCCTTGGGATATCCCGGATGGGCCGGGCATCCACCGCCGCTTCTGGATTTACAGTTACACCGCCGAAAATGTCAAAATCCGTCCTCGTCCCCACCGACTGAGCCAGGGTCCAGGAGAGAAGCGGCCAGGAGCAGAGAGTTCCGCCCTTGCGGGCCGTATCCGTAAAGGGAGAGCCCACATTCACCTCATCCACCACCGCCAGCAAATTGGGATGCCCGCTGGTGGCGGCGGCTGTCACCACATACCCCAAATAGGAGGCGCCCCACATGCCGACCTTGCTGTTGCTCCAGTCTTGGGCAATGATCCAGTCAATGGTGTCAGAGCCGTCATCCCGCTCGTAGTAGAAGGGCACCAGTTCCCCCTCCGAATCCGCCCGTCCCCGCACATCCTGGTTGACTACGGCGTAGCCCTTATTGGCCCAGCGTTGGAACAGCTCCTTGCGCCCGTTGCGGTCATAGCAGGTCCGCACCAGAATAGTTGGCCACCTTGTCCCGGCCGGAGCTCCCTCCGGCAGGTACACATCCGTAGCCAGCCTGACTTCATCCCGCATGGGCACCATAAATGTCCCCAGGTCGTTGATGCCATATTCCGGCTTGGACAACAGCGGGTCTTCATATACCCGAAGAGGAGTCAGCCTCTCGCACCCTGCCTTGACGATCAGCTCCAGGCCATACCGGTTGGGAGCTGCAAAGGCGACTACCTCCCCGTCCAAGGTGACTACATCCACTGCTGTACCGCCGCGCATGGCCCACACCTGTGAGGTCCGCTCCACACCAGCCGCATCCGCCGCTGTATATTCCATATGCCGCTGATACACCGTACCATGCTCCAGGATAACCTCTTCCCCTGTCCACTCCCCACGGGCATGAGCCTCCAGCTGCTCCCCTATACGGGCCAGCGGTAGAGCATACTTGGCCTGGGGGTCCAATACATGCTCCTGCATTTGCGTCCGCCTGCGGGGATCCACCTTGGCGTGGAGCACTCCTTTTTCCGTAAACCGGATTTTGCCGTTATATATTCCCGCACAATAAAAATGAAAGGTGGTGTGATGCAAATAAGTTGTCATCTGTGCTGCCTCCTATCCCCAAACCTGCTCGAATACACGCAGCCAGTTGCCGCCCATAATCTTGGCAATATCAGTGTCACTGTAACCCCTGGCCACCAGTCCTCTGGTGAAGTTGCCGAAGCGGCCGTAGGTTTCCAGCCCCTTCACCGTTTCGGTGGAGGGGCCGTCCCCTTTGGCAAAACCCAGCCGGGGCGCAATATGCTCCTTGAAGTAGATGAGAGACCATTCCACGTCGCTCATGGGCCAGTCCGTGCCGATGCCGACATAATCCACTCCGGCCAGCCGGACTACGTAATCGATATGATCCAGCACATGATCGAGAGTCGTGTTCGCAGGGTCCCCGTGGACAAACCACGGCATGGCAAAAATCCCCACTACACCTCCGGTTCCGGCCACCGCCAGAATCTCCTCGTCGCTTTTGCAGCGCATATGAGGGTACAGGCGCTCCACTCCCGTATGGGAAGCGATCACGGGTGCAGAGGATACCCGGCAGGCATCCAACGTGGTTTGTTTGCCGCAATGGCCCGTATCCACCACAATCCCCAATTGGTTCAGCCGCTCCACAAACCGGACGCCGTAATTGGACAAACCGCCGTTAGCCGCCTCTGCACAGCCGGAGCCCACAAGATTCTGGTTATTATACGTAAGCTGGAGCACCCGCAGCCCAAACTGGTGCAGCGTCTCCAGCAGCCCCAGGTTCCGGCCCAGCCCATCTGTCTCCTGAGCAGTGACAATCCCGGCTTTCCGGCCGCTCTGTTTGGCCGCCCGGATATCCTCGGCCTTCCTGGCTTTAACGAGCCAGTCCGCTGCAGTGTCAAACTGCAGCTGTACCTGGCCCATGCTGTCCAGAATGGTCTCCATATCATTTAAGTGAAGCTCCCGGTTGCCCGCCGTAATGCCGGACCGGTACCACTCCTCTTTATACTGGGGCAGTTCACCAGCCGCCATCATCTTGACCAGAAGCTTAGCGGGCATATGGCTGTAGACCATAGGCTCGTCCCTGTAAGGCTCGCAAAGCTCCTTCAGCCGTTGAGCCACCGCTTGGGGTATGGCCTTGGGAGACAACGGTCCCTGAAACAGCAGGTCGATGTTGATGTTCTCCTCATGGAGCCGGGCCGCACGCTGTTCTTGCTCCTCCGTCAGCTGAAAGTCATACCGTCCCTCTTGCAATTTTTCCTCCATACCGCCTGCCCCTTCCGTTACCATGGGATGTCCACTCCCTTTTGCCTCAGCACCGCCTGGTTGTATATGTAATGAGCTGCTGCCAGATCCTCAATGGCTAAGCCCAGACTTTTGAAAAGCGTAATCCCGCCGTTATCTGTCCTGCCTTCAATCCTTCCCTCCAGCAGCTCACCCAATTCGCCGACAATATGCGTATCCGGGATAACCCCTTCCTGAAGCGGGATCAGATAGTCCCCTGCTTCGTTCCGGGCGGATTCCATGCGGTCCACAAATAGTCTGGAGGCAGCAACCAGCGCCGAATCCAGCTCCCGGTCAGGCGCACGGCATGCGCCGACAGCGTTAATATGTGCCCCAGCCTTCACCCATTCCCCCCGCAAAACCGGCTCTGTGCTGGCTGTTACGGTACAGATAATATCCGCATTCTCCACCGCTTGCCGGACAGAGTCAGCAGCCGACGCCTCTACTCCCTGCAGGACTGCTGCCTGTTCTTCTATGAATCGTCGGGCTTTGCCGGGTGTACGGCTCCAAACCCGGACCTGCCGGATCGGGCGCACCTGAAGGTTGGCCTCCAGATGGCTGGCCGCTTGCTCCCCTGTGCCGAGAATAGCCAGAACAGCACTGTCCTCCCTGGCCAATGCCCGGGTTGCCACAGCGCTGACCGCCGCTGTACGGACTGCCGTAATGGCCCGTCCGTCCACCACTGCCAACAATGTCCCTGTTTGGGTATCAAACAACGCCACCGCCCCCTGATGGGAGGGGTTTCCGTACACATGGTTATGGGGAAACACGCTGATCAGCTTGGCCCCCGCCACCCCGTTCTTTCGCAGAAACCCTGGCATCAGCCCCAGCAGGTTGGGCTTGTCCAAAGGCACCACCTGCCGCAGGCTCATCTCCGCCCGGCCAGCGGACAAATCCGCCAGAACCTCCTCCATTACCGGAATACACACCTCCATGGTCAGAAGCTCCGCCGCCGTTTTGTAATCGATCACCCGCATATTCCCGCTCCTCTCTTAGGGTGTGTATACACTTAGAATACCGGAACTTCTTTTTCCATCACGTAGTCATCCATAACGTACCCGTTCCCGATATCCGCCACCTGTTCGCGGATCGTCCGGAAGCCCTTTTTCTGATAAACCCCGATGCTCGATTCGTTATGCCGGTTGACCGTCAGCCAGATATGGCTTAACCCCCGTTCCCTGCACAGCTGCTCCAGGAAGACCATGGCTTGGCTGGCATAACCTTTCCCCCTGTTCTCCTTGCTCACATAAAACTTGCTCAGGAACAGCTTACCGTCCTCTTCCTTTACCGAAAGATAACCGGCTATGCCCCCCTCGTCATGCATCACATAATAGTCGTAGCCTTGATTTTCGATCTGGTCTTGAACCGCCTGGGCGGATTGGTATTTCCCGATCATATAATCAATCTGGTCCATGGTAATGATGGAAATGTAGTATTCCCGCCAAATCTCCGCTGCTGTCCGGGCAAGCTCCGTAATGGCCTCCGGGTTGTGCGCCTGTAAACGTACCATATCCATATTATCTTCCGCCTTTCTATAGCTATCTCTTATTCTTGTAAAGAAGAATACCATGAAATCCGCGCCAAGGGTCAGTTAGTTTTAATCAAACTGTACATGGAAGCTCCCGGCCGCACCCTGTTACAATGGGAAAAAGCAAGATGTTAGGAGATGTCCGTATATGGAAAATCTCATAAAGCATATGAACAAAACCTATGCTCTCGATATTGGCCAAATGGAATTGCACCGTGAACTCATCGGGCAGGTTTACATCCTGCAATCCGGGCAGCAGCAGTATGTTCTCAAGCTGCTTCCCCCCCACAAAACGGCAGATGCCCTGCATGCTCTAAACATTCTGGACTTCCTCTTTCAACAGGAATATCCGGTAGTTTCTGTTGTTCGCACACGGGAGCAGATGAGCCACACTCTCCTTCCCGGTGATGGCCGTGTGGCTGCTCTGTTCCATTATGTGGAAGGCGCCGATGCGGACGGGAGCCTGGAGGCAGAAGCTATCGGTGAGCAAACGGCGCGGCTGCACAAGCTGATGGAGAGGTATCCGGGTACACTTCTGCTCAGAACCAAGGCGGAATATATCGATGACTTTATTTCCATCATGAAGCAGAAGGACTGTGAAGCTAGCGCTATCAACGATTTGGTGCATTACGGCAATGAGTTATGGAGTCGCATCACCCTACTTCCAAAAAGCTTCTGCCACGGTGATCTCCATACAGGCAACATGATTAAACAAGACGGGAACTATATTCTTTTGGATTTTGACGATGCATCGGGGGACTACCCGAGTATGGATGCAGCCTATCTTTCGGATGTCACCCATTTCAATCAGTTTCATGCTTCCTTATACGATGCAACCATGAGACAATTCGAGCGTTTCTATAAGGGATACAGCCGGGTCCGTATCTTAAGTGACGGAGAATGTAGTGCCGTTTCCGATTGGATAGCCGTACGACATTACCAGATCACGGCGAGAATCGTGGGCTGTCAGGGGTTAGGGAGTGTCTCCCTTCGTTTTTTCGAGGAACAACACCGCTGGCTGATGGAATGGAGAGAGCTCTGTGTCCGGAGAAACTGAAATAAACCAGGATCGTAACCACTAAAGCCGTTGCTCTGCTGCCCGCGGCAGCAAAACAACGGCTTGTATATGGATCAGGCTTCACCCGATCATGATCTTCTCTTCCGGATACCTGTATTTTTGCTTGTCATTCTTTTGCGCCAGAGCCAGGACAAGCGTAAGCGGCCCCAGCCGGCCGATATACATCACGATGGTAATAATTACTTTCCCCCAAACCGACAGCTCCGGAGTTAGTGCCATGGAAAGCCCCACCGTTCCAAAGGCGGAGACCGCTTCGAATAACAGGTCAAGAAAGTCCCTGTTCAAATTATGCTCCGTGATGGTCAAGAGGAAGGTGGCCGTGATGACCACAATCACCGAAACCACCATTATGGCTAAGGAGCGCAAGATGATACTGTGGGGAACTCTGCGCCCCATTAATTCCGTATCCCGCTGCCCCTTGACGATAGCCACAATGGTCAGAGCCAGCACCATAAAGGTGCTGGTTTTGATACCGCCGCCTGTGGACCCGGGAGATGCCCCAATAAACATCAGGATGATCATAAAAAATTGGGAAGCCGGGAGCATCTGGGCAATGTCAATGGTATTGAAGCCGGCTGTCCGGGTAACCACCCCTTGGAAGTACGATGCCCATATACGCTCTGGCCAGGAAAGTGCACCGAAGGTGTTTGAATTGAATATTTCGATCAGGAAGATCCCGATAAAACCCAGCAGACACAGTACTCCGGAGGTAATGAGCACTAATTTGGAATGCAGGGCCAGGCGCCTCCAGCTGCGTTTCCGGAAAATATCAAGGATAACCGTAAATCCGATTCCCCCGATAATAAAAAGCAAGGTGATAACCAGATTGACCAGCGGGTCCCCGACGTAGCGGCTTAAGTTATCCGACCATAACCCGAAGCCTGCATTGTTGAAGGCGGATATGGAATGAAAAACACCATAATAGGTGGCTCTCTTCAGCCCCAGCTCGGACTCCCAGCGCAACGTCAGCAAGGCGGCGCCGAGCACTTCCACAATAAATGCGATCAGAAAAATGCTAAGAGAAAGCCTCACTACCCCTTGTGTGGATAAGGAATTGGAGGACTCCTGGATCAGCAGCCGCTCCTTTAGCCCGATTTTCTTGCCCATCACAACGGCTATCAGCACGCCGAAGGTCATGAAGCCCAAACCGCCCACCTGAATGAGAAGCATGATGACCATTTGTCCAAACAAGGAGAAGTCTGCACCTGTGTCGACGACGGCCAGACCGGTCACACAGACGGCGGAGGTGGATGTGAACAAGGCGTCCAGCCAAGAAATGTCCCCTCCTGTAGAGGCGATAGGCAAAGACAGCAGAATCGAGCCGATTAAGATCAGACAGGCAAAACCCAGAAGAATGATTCTGGATGAGCTGAGGGTGAAGTGCTTGATGGAATAATGCAGCATCTTTTTCGTGAGCATGGTATTTGAACTCCCGGTTATGTGATATTCATGCTTTTCTACTTCCGCCATTATACAATCTTCCGTGATAAACACAACACGGAATTCCTATATTAACCTGAAGCTTAAGAAAGAGCCTCCTCGGAAACGAGGGGCTCTCTAAGGCATCTTTTTGAGGTGATCGCCTAACATATTCTTGATCCTGTACCAGAGCCAATCCACAGTAGCATCAATCAGGGTCACCTGGCCGGAGATATAAGCGGTGGAGGCCAAATTGTAGCTGCCGTTAATAACGGTTACATCCCCCTCCACATTCCCGTCGATCTGGATTTTCCCCCGTTTCACCTTCAGGTTGCCATACACGGTTACTCCCTCGGGAACAACAAGCGTATCCCCGCTGATGAATAATTGATCCAAGGCGCCCTGAACTACCATATCGCGGTCGGAATACACGCGTGACGTATAATGAGCCAGCATAATTACCAAAATGGCGCAGGCTATGACGGCGATGGGATGCTGCTTCAGCATTTGCCCCCAGCGGCTTCGTTTTGCAGGCTGTGGCAACGCGCTCATGATGCTCGCTGTCAGTCCGACCGGAGGGGCACTCCTGACCGGAACCCTGAGCATCGCCTCCGTGCTTTCCATCTGTTTAAACAGCTGCCGGCAGGACGGGCAGATTTGCAAATGCTTTTTGAGGGCAGAAGCAGCTGCAGCATCCGCCTCCCCGTCAAAATACTCATGCATGACAGTGATGGCCTCCGAACAGTTCATGTCCGTCACTCCTTTCTTACAAAGGCATACCAATACGTCTTACGGATCGTGACGGCCCTTGGTTTCGTTTTTTATGGGCATGTGCTAGATTATAGACAACTATGTAACGTACAGGAGGGCTTAACCTGTGGAAACACATGTCTTTCAAACCAAGGATGGGTTAATGATGGAATACTCCATACGGGGAGCGGGAAGGCCTATCCTTGTTTTCCATGGCGGACATTCCAATTGCCGGGAGGAATTCGGCTATGACGAGCTTCTCCGGAGCGGCTATTCCCTGCTCACTCCCTCCAGGGCGGGATATGGACAGACCTCAGCCGGAATAGGGAAAAATCTGGGAACAGCCTGCCAAGCCTATTCAGAGCTGCTGGATCACTTGGGTATGGATAAAATCGATGTTATTGCCGTCTCCGCCGGTGGTGCCAGCGGCATTTATTGGGCCTCGCATTATCCGCAGCGGGTCAGAAGCCTTACCTTGCAAAGCGCTGTATCAGGAAGATGGCACTCTCCCCAGGATAAAACCTACAAGGTGGCACAACTCCTATTCGGTGCCTCCATGGAAAAGTATACATGGGCTGCCGTCAGGTTCATGAGCAATCATTTTGCCCGTGTGATGTTCAAGCAAATGGCGCCCTCCTTCAGCATCCTTCCTTATTCTGAGGTACTGGCCCGCACAAGGGAGGGCGATATCCTTGCATTCTGCAAAATGAACAACAGGCAGCGGTCCGGCCACGGCTTTCTCCTGGACCTGCCCCAAATTAACTCCATCACGGAGTCCGACCTGAACAATATCCGTTGCCCTACCCTCATCCAGCACAGTCCTAACGATGGAGCCGTGCCCATTGAACATGCCCGCCGCGCCCATCAGCACATAACCGGCTCCAGACTGCATTTACTTGATACCTGGGGCCATCTGATATGGCTGGGCAAGGGTTCGGAAGCCCTGCATCCTGAGCTGCTGGAATTTCTGGCGCAGGCTTAACGCTCACCGGGAAGCCAGTCGTCCTTTAGTCCCCGGTTGACCTTGATATATTCCCGCGGTTTAAACGAATTCTGCCTGTAATCCATGTGCAAGGCACGGCTTTGAAGAGTGTCGCCGGATGGCGGCTTTGCTGCATTCCGGTCAGTTGCCGGAATTAACATGGTATTCAAAAACCACCCCGCGGCCAGCCCGGCCAGAAACACACCTGCACACACAGCAATCTTAAATTTTAGCATCCAAACGGCCTCCTTCCTATACATGAAGTGATCTCCAGATCGGCGGAGGCTTATACGCCCGGCTCACGGAGAATGTCTTTACATAACGGAACGAAGACGCTATAATGAACAAGGAATTTTATATGGATGAACCCGGAGGAGCCTGCCAAAAGCGGGCTCTTTTTGTCTTTTTTCTGCTTCCAAAAAAAGGCATGGATTTTGGAGGATATGGGGGAAGCTATAAGCAAGGCATTCAGCAAAAGGAGGTTATGGCTTGTCTTTCCTGCACGCTGCTATTCTCATTCCGTTTCTTTTCTGCATTCTTGTGCTGCTGGTCCACCGATTGGCTCCCCGGCTGCATACGGGCTGGGCCGTGCTTCCAGCTCCATTGTTATTGTTTGTTTATTTCATGCTGCAAATTCCCGGCATTCAGGGAGGTGAGGCGGTTGCCGCCTCTGTCCCATGGATTCCCTCTCTGGGAATCCGCCTCCAGCTTTATCTGGATGGGCTGGCGCTGTTGTTTGCGCTTCTGATCACAGGCGTGGGGACGCTTGTGACGGTGTATTCCATTTTTTATTTGGATAAGGCCAAGGAAACTCTGCATCTCTTCTATGTGTACCTGCTTTTGTTTATGGGTGCCATGCTGGGCGTTGTGCTGTCCGACAACCTGATGGTGCTGTACGGATTTTGGGAGCTGACCAGCATCTCCTCCTTCCTGTTGATCGCTTTCTGGAATCACCGGGGAAAATCCGTGTACGGCGCGCAAAAGTCTCTGCTAATCACAGTGTTCGGCGGCTTCGCCATGTTCGGGGGATTTCTTCTGCTGTATGTTTTGACCGGAAGCTTCAGCATCCGGGACATCATCAGCCAGGTGGGCGCTATCTCCAGCCACAGTCTGTTTATTCCCGCCATGATCCTGATCCTGCTGGGGGCGTTCACCAAGTCGGCCCAATTCCCTTTCCACATCTGGCTTCCTGATGCCATGGAGGCGCCCACTCCGGTCAGTGCATATCTGCATTCCGCTACGATGGTGAAGGCTGGACTGTATCTGGTGGCCCGCTTCACACCGGTGTTTGCCGGGCAGGGGGCGTGGATATGGATCGTCGCTTCGGTGGGGCTTATCACTCTGCTGTATGGGGCTGTGAAAGCCATCCGGCAAACGGATCTGAAGGCGCTGCTGGCATATTCCACCATCAGCCAGCTGGGACTCATCATGTGCCTCCTGGGCTTAGGCTCCGCCTCCGCCTTCTATACGGACCCGGACCAGGCGGCTTTCTTTTCCAAAGCAGCCGTCGCCGCCGTCTTCCATCTGTTGAATCATGCCATGTTCAAGGGTGCGCTGTTTATGGTGGTGGGCATTATCGACCACGAAACCGGAACCCGGGATATCCGCAATCTGGGCGGGCTTATGACGGTTATGCCGATTACCTTCACAGTGGCGGCCATCGGCGCGTTTTCCATGGCGGGGCTGCCGCCGTTCAGCGGCTTCCTAAGTAAGGAAATGTTCTTTACGGCAGTGCTGGACATCCGCAGCATGAATGTGCTCGGTTTGGCCCAGTGGGGAACCCTCTTCCCTGTGCTTGCCTGGCTGGCCAGTATCTTTACCTTTGTGTACAGCATGATCGTGGTATTCAAAAGCTTCGGCGGAAAGCTGCAAAGGGAAAAGCTGGAGAAAACACCTCATGAGGCTCCCTTGGGATTGCTGCTGCCTCCGGTTTTTTTGGCCTCCGGAACGGTCATTTTCGGATTTTTCCCCAATGTGCTGTCCCGGTACCTGATCGAGCCGGCTCTGGCAGCCATATTGCCGGCAATGGGCGGGAGCTACCATGTGCACATCTCCTTCTGGCACGGATGGACGCCGGAGGTATTTATGACCTTGGGCGTGATTGCTGCCGGAACGGCGGTTTACCTGCTGCACAGGTATATAAAACGCTGGCAGTCTCCCGGTTCCCCTCGTTATTCGTTGAATCAGCTTTACGACAGCGGACTGGACGGCCTGGAGCGTTATTCCAACAAGCTGACCGGGTTCTACATGACCGGTTCTGTCCGCCATTACCTGATTTATATATTCGCCTTTCTGATTGCCGCCTCAGGCGCGGCTTTGTTCACCTCGGATTCGGTCAGCTTCCGTATTCCAACGCTGGCAAGCGTCTCGTTCTATGAGGTGCTGCTGGTGCTGGCTATGCTGACGGCAGCGGTTGCCGTGCCCCTGGCCCGCTCCCGCATGTCAGCTATTATCTTCACCGGAGCCGTAGGGTATCTGGCTACCCTGTTTTTCGTTTTGTTCCGCGCGCCGGATCTGGCCTTGACCCAAATCATTGTGGAGACGGTGTCTGTTACCTTGTTCCTGCTCTGCTTCTACCACCTGCCGGAGCTCAAGAAGGAAAGCTTCAAGCTTCCCTTCAAGCTGACCAATTTCCTGATCGCAGCCGGAGTCGGCGTTGTAGTTACGCTGATTGCCCTGGCAGCCGGCGGAAGCAGCCCCTTCCCGTCCATTGCGGAGTATTATCTGAAGGAAAGCCATGATCTGGGCGGCGGCGACAATGTAGTCAATGTCATTCTGGTGGACTTCAGAGGTTTCGATACCATGCTGGAAATTTCGGTGTTGGGGATTGCGTCCTTGGGCATCTATGCGCTGATCAAGCTCCGGCTGCAGCCCGGGATGGTCCGGAAGACGGCAGATCTTGTCCGTTCGCGGCTCCCCCTGATCAAAACCAATGACGTCATTCTCCAAACCATAACCAAAACAGTGGTGTATATCATCCTGACCTTCTCCCTGTTCCTATTCCTTGCCGGACACAACAATCCGGGAGGCGGGTTCATCGGGGGTCTGATGACATCGGCTGCGCTGGTTTTGCTGGCTATCGCCTTCGGCATGAAGAATGTGGCCCAGACTGTTCCCCTGGATTTCCGCAAGGTGACTGCTATCGGTCTTTTGACCGCCTTTTTGACCGGAACCGGATCCTTTTTGTTTGACGTTCCCTTTATGACCCATAGCTTCGGATATTTCAATTTGCCCATCCTGGGAAAAACAGAGCTGGCCACGGCTGTGCTCTTTGACCTTGGCGTCTATATGGCCGTCGTGGGTGTAACCATGACGATTCTTTTCACAATAGGGAGGGACAACTAATGGAGGTGCTTATGGCGGTGACCATCGGCATGCTGTTTGCCGTTGGTGTGTATCAGCTTCTCTCCAAAAGTCTTTTGCGCATTATTCTTGGTACGGCGCTGCTCACCCACGGGGTGCATCTGCTGCTGCTGACCATGTCCGGCTTGAAAACAGGGGCTGCCCCCTTCCTGGGCCAAGCGGCAGATGCATATACGGATCCCCTTCCCCAGGCTCTGATTCTGACCTCCATCGTCATCAGCTTTGGGGTCACGGCCTTCTTCTTTGTTCTGGCATACCGCTCCTACCAAACTCTGGGCACCGACAACATGGAAGAACTGAGGGGGGAGACGGATGAATAACTGGCTTGTATTACCCTTGTTATTGCCTCTGTTCACCGCTGTGGCCCTGATTTTCCTGAAGGAGCGGATCCGGCTGCAGCGGGCTATCAGCCTCGCAAGCGCTCTGGTGAATATTGGGATTACGGCGGGGTTGGTGTACCAGGTCTGGCAAAACGGGATTCAAACCCTGTTTATGGGCGGCTGGCTGCCTCCATACGGCATTGTGTTTACGGCAGATATGCTGGCCGCCCTGCTGGTGCTCAGCACGGCAGTGGTCAGCGCCGCCTGTCTGGTGTATTCCTTCGGCAGTATCGGGGAGGAGCGGGAACGGAACTATTTTTATCCGTTCTTTCAATTTTTGCTGGCGGGTGTGTCCGGCTCTTTCCTCACGGGGGATATCTTCAATCTGTTTGTCTGCTTCGAGGTGATGCTCATCGCCTCCTATGCCCTGATCGTCCTGGGCGGAACCAAGCAGCAGCTGCGGGAAACCCTGAAATATATCCTGATCAACATCGTCTCCTCCACCCTGTTTGTGGCTTCCGTGGCGTATCTGTATGCGGCGACGGGGACCTTGAACATGGCCCATCTGTCGGTCCGTATCGCAGAGGCTGGCCCGGGGGGTGTGCTGACGGTGGTGAGCGTATTGTTCCTTATCGTGTTTTCCCTGAAGGCGGGACTTTTCCTGTTCTTCTGGCTGCCCGGCTCTTACGGGGCGCCGCCTGCAGCCATCGGAGCCTTGTTCGGAGCGCTGTTGACCAAGGTCGGGCTGTATGCCCTCATTCGGACATTTACTCTGATGTTCTATCAGGAAACGTTAAGCAGCCACACCTTGATGGGCTGGATGGGAGCGGCCACTATGATCCTGGGCGCCGCGGGCGCCGTTGCTTACCGGGATGTCCCGCGGATTATGAATTACAATGTGCTCATCAGCATCGGCTTTACCGCCTTCGGCATTGCAGTGGCCAATGGGGATGCCTTAAACGGAGTGGTGCTGTATCTGATGCACGATATGGTCGCCAAAGCCCTGATGTTTATGCTTGGGGGGATGATCATCCAGGCGGCGAGAACCGGACGGATTACCGAAATGGGCGGACTTATGCGCAAAAGGCCCCTGCTGGGCTGGATGTTCTTCATTCTGTCTTTGGCGGTGGCCGGTGTTCCGCCTTTAAGCGGTTTTGCGGGTAAACTCCTGATCCTCCGCGGCGGCCTGGACGCCGGCATGTATCTGTTCACCGCCATAAGCCTGGCCACCAGCCTCATCGTGCTGTACTCCATGCTGCGAATTTTCATGTTTGCCTTCTGGGGGGAGGAGAAAACACCCATCCCCGCCAAGCCTCAAAACCAGACGGCCATGACGGTTGCTGCGGTCAGTCTGTTCTGCCTGATTATTCTGATGGGCATCGGCTCCGAATGGCTGTATGCGTTGGCCTCCCGGGCAGGGGATATCCTTCTTCAGCCGGAGCTATATATTGAAGCTGTATTAGGAGGGTAACCAGCATGGGCTCACAATTTAGTTTGAATATCGTGATTGCGGTTGTGTGGATGTTTTTGTTTAATGAGATGTCCGCTCTGCAATTTTTCATCGGCTTCACAGTAGGTGCCCTGATCATTCTGGCGCTGAGGCGCTTCCGGCCGGCGGGCTTTTATCTTACCCGGCTGTGGCCGGTGCTGAAGCTGCTGGGGATCTTCATCCGGGAGCTGTTCGTCTCCAGCCTCACCGTTGCGCGTCATTTGCTCCGGCCTAAGCTTGCGGTCCGCCCCGCCATTTTCGCTTATGAAACCACGCTTCGATCCGATTGGGAAATCACACTGTTGGCCTGCCTCATCTGTCTGACTCCGGGCACGTTGACTCTGGAGGTCTCACCGGACAAAAGCACGTTGTACATCCATGCTATGGACATGGGGGATGTGGACGAAGCCGTTGACCAAATCAGAAGCACATTCGAAAAAGCCATTATGGAGGTGACCCGGCCTTGACCGATTTCCTGCTGCTTGTTTCGCTTTCGATTCTGTCCTTGGCCATACTGGGCTGCACCTACCGCTTGATCAAGGGACCGTCCATGCCGGATCGGATTGCCGCGCTGGATGCCATTGGCATTAATCTGTTGGCGATTATCGCTATCGTCAGCCTTTTACTGGACACCCAGGTGTTCATCGACATTATTCTGGTTATCGGCATTCTTACGTTTATCGGGACCACAGCGTTTGCCAGATATATTGAAAGAGGGATGGTGATGGAGAGTGGAGATGATAACGAGAGGAATTGAGCTGTTGGCTCTGGTGATTATCTTGATCGGGGCCTTGTTCGGTGCGTTAGGCGCCTTCGGGCTGATCCGGCTGCCGGATGTGTATCTCCGGTCCCATGCCGCCACCAAAAGTGCTACCTTAGGAGTGCTGTTGGTGCTGGCCGGCGTATTCGTGTACCTTTTGATTAAGGATGGCCATGTCAGCATCAAGCTGCTTCTGGGGATCGTATTCGTGTTTATCACCTCGCCGGTGGCGGGGCATCTTAATGGGCGGGCCGCTTACCGTTCGGGTGTGCCTCTTGACCAAAGCACCGTGAGAGACGACTTGAAGCGGGCAGATAGTAACGGGATTCCAGGAGATATCGGGAACGGTGGGGAAGTTGTGAGGGAGCGGTAATGCCGGAGAAACGCTAACGAATCTGTGCCACGCTATTGGGCTGCAATAGAGCCTATTTGAATTCTAACGAACCCTGGCCACGCTATTGGTCCGAAGGAGCGCCGAAATGGCCTCTAAACCGGAGAATAGCGTGGCTCAGATTCGTTAGATTTTTGTGCATGCCTTTTTTCACAGAATAGCGTGGCTGAGATTCGCTAGAAAGAAAGCCCCCAAACTGGCTTCGCCGATTCAGAGGCCTCTAATCAAACCGTACGATTCCGGGAAGCCCCCCAGCCGCACAGAAACATCAAGCCTGTGACAACAAGCAAAAGTAAAAGCGGGATGCTCCAGCCCCCGGTTACATCGTGAAGCCACCCAAACAGGGTCGGTCCGCTTGCGGCTAACAGGTACCCCACCGCTTGGGACATGCCGGACAAGGAAGCCGCATCCTGGGCATCCTTCGTCCGCAGCGTAAGGAAAATCATGGCCAAGGCAAAGGAGGTTCCTCCGCCGATGCCGAGGAAGATGATCCACAGCGGAATGAGCGTGTTGCCGCCCAGGTCCAGGTACAGTCCGCCTAATGAAGCGAGCATTAATACCGCCATGATAGCCACCAAGAGACGCTGGTTTTTCATACGGCCTGCAAGGATCGGCACCAGGAAGGTGACCGGCAATTGGGATAGCTGCAGCAGGGAGATCATCCAGCCTGCACTGCTGTCGCTTAACCCCCGGCTGACCAGTAAATCGGGGAACCACGAAATGGTTACATAGAAAACCAGAGATTGCATTCCCATAAAAAGAGCCACCGTCCATGCCAGCGGTGAACGCCACAAGCTTCTCCGCTTCACCGCCCCCGGCATCAATCCGGATGCCCCACGGCCGGACCGGATTTGAAGGAACCAGAACAGCGCCGAAATGGGAACAAGCACTCCCCATATACCTAATGCGCCATTCCAGCCCAGACTACGAGACAGCGGGACACTTGTCCCGGATGCCAACGCCCCGCATAAATTCATGCTTACCGTATAAACACCGGTCATAATCCCGACCTGCAGGGGGAAATCCCGCTTCACCAGACTGGGGAGCAGCACATTGAATACCGCAATGGCCAATCCGATCAAAACCGTGCCTCCAATTAAGGGAACGGTGGCAGGCATCAGGCGGACGGCAAAACCGGCCATCAGCACAAACAAGGAATACAGCAGAACCTTTTCCAATCCAAAACGCCGGGACAGTCCCGGGGCAAACGGAGACAGCGCACAAAAGGCCAGCAGGGGCAAGGCGGTGATCAAGCCTGCCACTGTATTCGTTAATCCAAGCGCTTCGCGAATGGAGGATAACAGCGGGCCCACAGAAGTAATGGGGGAGCGCATGGTCAGAGAAATCAGAATAATGCCGATCACGATTGTCCATCCCGAAGTCATGGACAGCTTTTTTTCTCCCGGCAAGGAGCTGCTGGATGTCATCTTGCCCATGTTGCCTTGCATACTCATGAACGGTCTCCTTCTTCAATTGAGATGAAAGTTTTGGATTCCAAAATATAACGCTGAACCGCCGCTACGGCCTGGTTGCTGTCCTGTGCCACAACCCCCTCCACCAGCTGCCGGTGGATCTCGATGAACATTGGCTTGACCTCACTGCGGGTCAGGCTTGCAATGGAATCATGCAGCGCTTCTACAATATGGTCGTACAATTCAATCAGGATGTTATTGTGGGACGCCTGAAGAATCATCTGGTGAAGACGGATATCCTCCGTCACATACGCATCCAGATCGCCGAGCTTCGCGGCCGTTTCCCAGCGTTCGAAATGAAGCAGCAATTCCCGGGCTTCATCCTCCGTCCTGCGTTGGGCAGCCAAAAAAGCCCCCTCCCGTTCCAGCGCATGCCGGACCTCTAAAGTATCCATCGTATCGGTGCGGACAATACGCTTCTGCAGCACGGCTCCCAGGGCACTTGACGAACAGACATAGGTGCCGTCGCCTTGTCTGGTCTTTAATAACCCCGCATGGGTTAACGCCCGGATGGCCTCCCGCAAGGTATTGCGGCTGACATTCAAGTCCGCCATCAGTTCAGACTCAGCCGGGATGCGCATTCCTACCGCCCATTGGCCCGATTCGATCAGTCCTTCGATCTGTAGGGCGACTTGCTCTACCAGTGTCAGCCGCTTGGTTTTTTGAAGCATAGGCACTCCCCCCATTCCAGACACCTGTCTAAACGTAGGATGTTTGGTTTATTGGCTATATTAACACATCAATATGTGAAAAGGAAGCAAATTCGAATAAACCCTTATCGGTTAATTTCAGCTCGGGAATAACGGGAAGCGTCAGGAACGCCAGCGCCAAAAAAGGATTAAAGGCTTTGGGCGAACCGATATGGGCCAGTCCTTCATGTAAAGCATGCAGCGATTTATTAACAGACATATAATCCCGGTCCGACATTAGTCCTGCAACAGGAAGAGCCAATGAGGCCACAACCTCCTCCCCATCCACTACCACCAATCCTCCGTTCATCTCCTTCACATGCCGGATAGCCGCCAATATCTCCTGATCCGAGGTGCCGACCGCCACAATATTATGGGAATCATGCGCCACCGTACTGGCGATTGCCCCCCGTTTTAGCTGAAATCCCTTCACAATAGCCGCTCCGATATTTCCGGTAGCATGATGCCGTTCCACCACGATTATTTTCAACAGGTCGCGTTCAATGGAAGGCTGAAAAGTACCTTTATGGATATCAACATGCTCCTTAAGGTGACGGGTAACCAGGCTGTTAGGTATCAGCCCAATCACATTGCACAATGTGGATGTCAGCGGAATTTGCAGGTCGCTTAGTGCCACTTCCTTAGCGTTGATAGTGGGCAGAGACGGCCGGTCGGTATGAGCCGTTAATGCCGCAGGAAATTCGGTTTCCACCAGCTGCCCCCGGTCCACGATACATCTTCCTTTTTTATAAACCCGATGAATGGAAATGTCATTGAGGTTATCCAGCAGCAGCAGATCCGCCTGGTAACCGGGCGCAACAGCCCCTACATGGCGCAGTCCGAAGCATTCGGCTGCATTCAGGGTAGCCATTTGAATGGCAGTAATGGGGTCTAATCCCTTGCCGATGGCCAGCCGGACAATATGGTCGACGCTACCTTCCTCAATTAAATCATCCAGGTGTTTGTCATCGGTCACGAACAGGCATCTCCGGGAATTCTGCGGGGTGACGGCGGGAAGCAGAGCCTCCAAATCCTTGGCTACAGTGCCTTCCCGGATCATCAGATACATCCCCAGCTCCAGACGGTCCTTGGCTTCGCGGCTGTTAATGCTCTCATGATCGGTGCGGATGCCTGCCGACAGATAGATATTTAAGTCCTCCCGGCCGATGCCCGCGGCATGACCGTCAATGACACCACCGTTCCGCTGTGCCATACATAGCTTGTCCATCATTCCCTGATCCGCACGGGCAACAGCCGGAAAATCCATCACCTCCGCCAGACCCAGAACCCGGGGGTCCGCCATAAAGGGAGCAAGCTGCTCAGCCGCAAGCGTTGCTCCATTGCTCTCAAAGGACGTTGAGGGTACACAAGAGGGCAGCATAACGAAAATATCCATGGGCACTCCCGCGGCATCATCCAGCATGTATTGAATCCCCTTCTCCCCTGCCACATTGGCAATTTCATGGGGATCGGTGATCACCGTGGTTACGCCGTGCTGAAGCACTACCTTGGCAAATTCACCCGGCAAAAGCATGGAGCTTTCGATATGGATATGCCCGTCGATAAATCCCGGGACGATCATTTTTCCCCTGGCATCCATCACCTCATGGCCTTCATAGGAACCAATGCCCGCGATGATTCCATCCGCAATGGCAATGTCCCCTTCCATAAGCTCACCCGTAAACACATTTACGATAGTCCCTTGTTTGATCACCAAATCAGCGGGGATTTGTTTGCCTGCAACTTGAATTCGTTTGGTTAATGCCGAGGGTTGATTGGACATACGATCTGCTCCTTTTATTGGAATTTCATATGTAGATAAATAAAAAAATCCCGATTACAAATAACATACACACCACAGTGTGCATCTTACTGTAATCAGGATTTTACGGTTCCTGGTAGAGACCCTTATACCATATCTATAAGGTTATACGATGAATATGGAATTTTTTACTTTTAGGAATTATAACAGCCTCTTGACTGAAGTGCAATAACGTTTTACGCAGTGAATAATCTGCCTGCTTTTGGCTGAAATTTCAGATATGCCGTTGACATTCTGAGCATACGGGAATATACTTCGGATATAACAAATGAATGATTGCTCATATGTTTTAGTAATCATAAAAGAGAAGGTGACTATCATGGAACTGGCAAAAAAGGAGTTATTGCTGGAAGGTCTGGATTGCGCCAACTGTGCGATGAAAATTGAAAATGAAGTCAAAAAGATTAATGGAGTAACTTCCTGCACGGTAAATTTTGCGACCACGATGATGCAGATTGAAACTGCCGCTGGCGACGAAGGTCCCGTAATGGAGGAAGCCATCAAACGGGTCAATAAGCTGGAGCCACACATCAAGGTGAAGGAATTCAAGAAAAAGGTGTCCCGGGGTTCGGCCAGAGCCAGGCTTGAGGCAGCAGCAGCCCAAGATAGCGCAAGCGTTAGCCCGCATAGCGGCCATTCCCACGGAGATGCATGCTGCAGCCATGATCATGCTGATCATGATCACAGCAATAAGCAAAACCACGGGCACGCGCATGAGCATGGACATGATCATGAGGATGAAGACGACGGTCACGGCCATTCCCATGGGAATGAAAACACCACCAGAATGATAACCCGGCTGCTGACCTCCGGAGCCGTCCTCGCCGCCGGCATATTGGCTCCCGTTTCGGGACTGGCGGAATTGGCAATCTTCGTAGCGGCGTATGTCATTATCGGCGGAGACATCGTATGGCGGGCTCTCCGGAACATTATCCGCGGCCGCGTGTTCGATGAGAACTTCCTGATGGCGATTGCGACAATCGGCGCCTTCGCCACCCGACAATATTCGGAAGGCGTAGCGGTTATGCTGTTCTATCAGATCGGCGAGCTCTTCCAGGGCATTGCCGTGAACCGCTCCCGCAAATCCATCAAATCCTTGTTGGATATCCGCCCCGATTACGCCAACCTGAAAAGCGGCAATGAGACCATCCGCGTTTCACCCGAGGAAGTAGAGATCGGAGATATCATTGTGGTCCGCCCCGGGGAAAAGGTTCCGCTGGATGGCCATGTGGTGGAAGGTGCCTCCGCTATGGACACCTCCGCTCTGACTGGGGAATCCGTGCCGCGGGAGGTAGAGCCGGGCAGCGAGGTGCTGAGCGGCTTCATTAATAAAAATGGCGTGCTGACCATTGAAGTAACGAAGGATTTTGGGGAATCCACTGTTTCGAAAATACTGGACCTGGTGCAAAATGCCAGCAGCAAAAAGGCGCCTACGGAGAATTTCATTACCAAGTTCGCCAGATACTATACCCCTGCCGTAGTTATTATCGCTCTTCTGCTGGCCCTTATTCCTCCCCTTGTTCTGGCGGATGCCAGCTTTAGTGATTGGATTTACCGGGCACTGGTGTTCCTTGTGATTTCGTGTCCCTGCGCGCTGGTGGTCTCCATTCCTCTTGGTTTCTTCGGGGGAATCGGCGCCGCCTCCAAAAACGGCATTCTGGTTAAGGGCAGCAACTATCTGGAGGCCCTCAATGATGTAAAATATGTGGTTTTTGACAAAACCGGCACCCTCACCAAAGGTGCTTTTACGGTAACCGGCATCCACCCCGAAGGGGGCTTTACGGAAAATGAGCTGCTGGAGTATGCCGCCTTCGCCGAAATCCACTCCAGCCACCCTATTGCCGTATCCGTCCGGACTGCTTACGGCAAGGACATTCCGGAGACCGCCATTAAGGACTACAACGAAATCTCCGGACATGGCATCCGGGTGTTGGTGAACGGAAAAGAGGTTTTGGCGGGCAACGGCAAGCTGATGAAGGCTGAGCAGATAAGCTTTGGCCAGCCGGATGTGACGGGTACTCTGGTGCATGTGGCGGTAAATAAACAATATGCCGGTTACCTGGTGATCTCCGATGAGCCCAAGGCCGACTCGGCCAAAGCCATCCGTCAGCTCAAATCCATCGGCATCAAACGCACCGTCATGCTGACGGGCGACGCCAAGCCTGTAGCGGAAGCCGTCGGGAAGCAGTTAGGTCTTGATGAAGTGCATGCTGAGCTTCTCCCCCAGCACAAGGTGGAGCAAATCGAACGTCTGGGACGGCTCAAGAGTCCCAAGGAGAAGATCGCCTTTATCGGCGACGGCATCAACGATACCCCCGTATTGGCTCAGGCCGATGTAGGGATTGCCATGGGCGGTCTGGGATCAGATGCAGCCATTGAAGCAGCCGACATCGTCATCATGACCGATGAACCCTCCAAGGTAGGAGAAGCTATCTACATCGCTAAACGGACCCGGACGATTGTCTGGCAGAATATTTTTTTCGCCATGGGTGTGAAGATTATCTTCCTAAGCCTCGGGGCCTTCGGAATCGCAACTATGTGGGAAGCCGTATTCGCCGACGTAGGGGTTACCCTCCTCGCAGTTCTGAATGCCATGCGGGTGATGAAGGTCAAATCCAATACCGCGGCTTAACGGATCCACTCTTTAACAAAAAGCAGCCACTCCACAAAGGAATGGCTGCTTTTCTGTTGTTATTCTTCTTCCGCTTCCAGCGTCCCATGGTTATGGGCAATATGGATAAGCGTCTGGGCAAGGATTTGCTCCACATGGCTATCGTCCAAGGAATAGAACGCCGTTTTCCCCGCTTTGCGCCTTTTGACAATCCGCATATCCCGGAGATAACGCAGCTGGTGGGAGATTGCAGATTGGTTCATGTCGGTTAAGGCGGACAGATCCGTCACGTTTAATTCCTTCTGCAGCAAGAGACTAATCAGCTTCAGCCGGGTCACATCACCAAAGGCCTTAAACCAATCTGCCGCTTCAACCGCTATATGTTCATCAATCATATTTTTGCGAATCTCATTTAACTCATGCTCCGAGCAAGTTCCCGCTTGGTCCTGCTTAAGCTCATTTTTTGGATCCAACCCTCACCATCTCCATCCCCTGTGTACCATTCCCGTGTAAAAATTACTCTTAACGAGTGCATGTACCCAGTTTAATGCATTTGGCGCTTGAATACAAAAGCCTTCCTATAATGTGCTTCAGAATTCCTTTAGTATGTTCACGCCAAGAACCTCAGACACTTCGGTTCGTATAGGCTGTATTCCAAATGATGCACTAAAGCATATACCCTGGCCCGGACAGCAACCTTGCTGCCCGGGTTTTCTTTATGCCAGGTCTCTTAAGATTTTCTTCATAGTTATCACAGGTTAAAGCCCAGCTCCGGTGTCAGGCTTACACGGATAAAGACTCCAATACAGGGGGTTCCTTAATCCGCATAAAGGAGCTCATTATTGATAAAGAGAAATTAATGATCACGCTTAAGGATAAACCCATTACCCTTACTCCCTTGGAGTTTGCCATTTTGGAGCAAAAGTCCAAAATGGAGCTTATTACGGGAGTCTCTCATGACTTAAAAACACCCTTAACCAGCATTATCGGGTACTTAGAGCTGTTACGAACGGAATCCTATCAAGACCAGGAGGAATACAACCGGTTTCTTCAAAATTCCTACAACCGGGCGATGCACCTCAAGAAGCTCATTGACGATTTATTCGAATATACCCGGCTCACGACGCCGGATGTCCAATTAAGCTTAAAAAGCAGTAGACGTGTATGAGCTGCTGGAGCAAATGTTAGTTGAATTCGAACCGTTAGCTCAAGAGCATCATGTTTCCATTATAAAAAAATCGGCTTCTCGCCCCTTGTGGCTACAATAGACAGCAACAAATTCGCCAGAGCCATAGATAATTTGCTGATGTATGCTCTCAAATATTCTGAAAAACCGTTTATATTTTTTCCATCGCTGTTCCTTTAGAAAGGACGAAATCATGTAATAAATCACTTAATTTTCCCGCACCAGAGCTTCAATGATCTTGACCTTATTCAGCCTGCGCATGGGTTGAACCGTTGCGGCAAATGTCGTGATCATGGCTCCTGCACAGGCAATGCCGATGCTGCTCCAGGGAACCGTCCAGACGATTTCCACAGCATCCATAAACAGACGGTGTATGCCATAGCTTACAGCCGTACCGCTTGCAGCACCGTAAACTCCAGCAATTACCCCATAAAAAACACTTTCTAAAAGGATCATCCTGTTCATTTGCCGTTGTGTCATACCGATCGCCTTCAGAACAGCGAATTCCTTGGAACGCAGGATCAGATTGGTGCTCACGGTGTTGACAATGTTCAAGAACGAGATAAGAGCAATGACTCCCATAAAACCGTACAGAAAGATACTGGCGATCATGGCATCATTCTTCGCTTGCTCCAGCTCTGCCACCCGATCCGTATAGTTGTAGCCGCCATCGTACTTGGTTAACGCGTGAAGGTAGTCCGTTATCGGTTTATGGGGGCGGTCAGAATAGGCAAGAATGAATATTCTGGCGAAGTTATCGTTGCCAACGATTTTCTCATAAACGGCGGGCGTCGTAATGAAACCAAGAATAGCACTCTCACTGGGGCTGGAGGATAATAAATCCTGTTCAGCAATACCGGCCACCGTAACGGTTTGATATCCTTGCTTGTTGGATTCCATACTGCGAATTTTGATCTTATCCCCAACCTTGAAGGTGGTCTGGTCGATAATTAACCGTTTCCCTTGATCTGTGATCGTGCTTACTTTTTGAACAACAATGACACCATTCTCCCGTTCCATACTTTCTTTGTTAAGTGTTCCGGAGGTAAGCTTCGACCGCCAAGCATCCAAGCTGTTATCCCCATAGGAGAAAAGAAAGTTGTTGCTTGTCCGGTATCCCCCTTCAGCCTCCACACCTTGATTTCGCCCTTTGAGCTCTGTGTATCTGGGATTAAGCTTCTCCTTCGGGATAACAGCCATCACTTGACTATTGTAAAATTTATAGGCATGCTCTACAGCGTCCAGTTTGAGAATATCCTCATAAATGGAGTCCTCTATCCGTTTGGAGGGGCCCTCATACATAAGAGAATACGAATATTGGCTGCCCGACAGCTGCGTGGTTTGCTTCAAGAAATCAATCAACCCATTGCAGACAATAAACAACACGATGCTGATCACCATGGAAAATGCCGTTATACGGAAGCGCTTCTTATTGCGCTTCAGATTCCGCATGGCAAATTGGCCTTCCATGCCAAAGAGCTTCTGGACAAGGATAGAATTTTTAGCCCGTGCAGCTTTGTCCGCCTTGGACGTATCCTGTTTCTGAACCGCTTCAAGAGGAGATACCCGCGACGCCATTCTGGCTGGTCCGATGGCTGAAGCATACACACTGACCAGCCCCAATACTCCGGCCAAGATTAATACCGGGTAAGAAATAATCATTCTCATGCCATTTAGAAGACCCAGCTGCAGAAAACTGATATAGGAAAACAGAAGCTTCATAAACACAGTCCCTGTAAAAATCCCTATAGGGATACCGATGGAGCTTAATATTGACGCTTCTTTGATAACAATGCTGCGGATCTGGGCCGGAGTAGCACCTAAACAGCGCAGCATGCCGAATTGGGAAATCCGTTCCACCACAGAAATATGAAAGGTATTATAAATGACTGCTATGGTGCAAATCATGATAAAGGCGGCCACAGCAGTGTAGGCCAGGATAAGACTCTTATTTACACCCTCGTATGTGCTTTTCCCATACAGCTTCAGGAGTTCGTTATTGTACTCCACTCTGAAGGTCTCCACACCGGATTCCCGGTATAACTCTCTGGCGGAATCCTCTGTCACCTTACCGACGCTCAAGGAAGACAGGATGGATTCTGTCTTTTCTTTTATGTGATCCATTGTTTTCATTTTGGTGTAGACAAAGTATTTCTTCGCCCCATCAAACGTCTGGTTATCGTTAAATGTGATGGCCGGGAGTATGAATGTGGATGACCAGCTGCCGCGGCCGATCTCCTCCATATATCCGACCACCGTATAGTCATGCTCGGTTTGGGCTTCGAAGCTCTCGTCCAGATCCCAACCAAAATCGCCCAATCCATTAATAATCCTCTCTTCGCCAGTGGAAGCTACCTTGCGTATACCCAGGTTCAGCTTTATCCGTTCGCCGAGTTGAGGAGGTACCGAAAAATGACTCAAGCTTCTTGAAGAAAGAATAATTTCGTCCGGTTTCTCCGGCAGTCTGCCAGATTCCAGCCGTACCTGAAGCATGTCCATGGCTTCCGAATCGTACCCCTTAATGTTCAGGTAGCGGTAAGGGGCAGCATTGGGGTTTTCCCGTTTTTCCTTTTCACTTGTTTCATTAATGACAGCATATCCTTCCCTGCTAATGACTCCTGCTCCTTCAACCGATGCATGGAAGGCAATCTTGGAAACCGCTTCTCCTGGAATGCCGTTAAAGGAAACATGGTAATCGCCATAATCCTGGATGGTATGCCTGATTAATTGGTCTCTATAGCTCACTCCAATGGTTCCGATGGCCGTAAATAACGTCACCGACAACACGATACCCAATATGGTCAACAACGATCTTTTTTTCTGACCCTTTATATATTTCAGGGTTAGGCCCGTGTAGCTGGTCACTGTCCACTCACCTCATTTTGCACGATTGACCCGTCTTTAATCCTCACCACACGGTCTGCGCGCTCCGCAATATTCAAATCATGGGTGATCATGATCAAGGTTTGATTATATTTCTTCACCGAAAAGGTAAGCAGGTCGACGATTTCATTGCTGTGTTTGCTGTCGAGATTGCCTGTCGGCTCATCCGCCAAGATAATGGAGGGTTTGTTCATTAATGCCCGCCCGATCGCCGTTCTTTGCTGCTGTCCCCCGGATAGCTCGGAAGGCAGATGATGTCTTCGCTCTTGCAGTCCCAATACATCCAGCAGCTCTTCCACATAGGCTTCATCTGTCTTTTTGTTTTCCAGCAGCATGGGCAGCTTGATATTTTCCTCCGTGGTCAGAACCGGGATCAGATTATACGCTTGAAACACAAACCCGATCTTGCGTCTTCTGAATATGGCAAGCTCGTTTTCACTTTTGGTGTAGAGGTCCGAGCCGTCGATGATGACTTGTCCGCTTGTCGGTCTGTCTACTCCCCCAAGTAAATGAAGCAAGGAGCTCTTTCCAGAGCCGCTTGCGCCTACAATGGCAACAAACTCTCCTTTTTTCACAGATATATTTACATTTTTCAAAGCCTCTACCTTGGCTTCTGCATGTCCATAGCTTTTACTCAAATCAATCGTTTTTAGGATTTCCATTAATTTTACCTCCAACGCTGTTATTCCCTGCTTGTTAGTCATTATAAGCGCCGGGTCTTACGTTAAAGTGAAGAGGAAGCTTACATATTCGTAAGCTTCCCCTTCATCTGGTGCTTTTAAGAAACAGGACCCGGAATTCCGTTCCCTCCCCGTGTTTACTGAAGACGGTAATTTGCCCACCCTGACCTTCAATCAAGACCTTCGACAGGGATAATCCGATACCTATGCCTTGGGACTTCGAATTGCTTTTGCCTCTATAAAACCGTTTGAAAATATGGGGCACATCCTCCGGGTGAATGCCTTCCCCATAATCTTGAATCACTACCGTGGAGAACAAGGAATGCTCCTCCAGACGGACGTGAATCACTCCCCCCTCAGGCGTATGCTCCATTGCATTTTTCATCAGGTTAATGAAGGCTTCCTTCATCCACTCGTCATCTCCCTGGATAAGCAGATCCTCGCCGCCATGGATTTGAAGGGTCTGCTTATTTTGCTCCGACAACAGCTGCAGGGAAAAGGCGGCATCCTCGATCAAATCCCGGATTCTAATCTCATTCTTACGGAAAACAATGGAGCCCGCTTCAATTCGCGCCAGCTTCAGCAAACTGACAATCAACCATTCCATGCGGTCCAGCTGCTGCCGGCTGCGTTCCAAGAAGGAAGCCTTCATGTCTTCCTTCATCTTCGGATCCTTCAGCAGATTCTCGTTATAAATGATCAGAGAGGACAGGGGGGTTTTGAGCTGGTGGGATATGTCAGAGAGTAAATTCTGAAGAAACTCCTTCTCCTGCTGCAGCAGCTGCAGCGTGTTGTTTAACCGTCCGGCCATGGCATTAAAGCTTCGTCCTAAAGCTCCAAACGCACCTTCCTCGTCCTCGGGCAACGGCTCGTCAAACTGCCGTTCTACAACCTGCTCCGCGGCATGGGAGATCCTGTTGATTCTGCCGAACACCTTTCGGTATTCCCACAGCAATAGCAGCATTACAGGAATAACAAACATCATGACCAGCACAGTCGCCTTCATGGGTAAGGCCAAACCGGAGAGCGCTGGCTGGTCCTCAATGGATATGTCCGAACCGTATCCGTAAGTGGCCAGAATTCGTTTGCCTTCCTCTACTTCTGCCGGTTGCACGCCTTGGGTGATGTAGGACACAAGCTCTTGTTCAAGCTGAGGATCCTTCTTCAGCATATGGCCCATTATGGCGGCGTTCTGCTCCACAATAACCTGATTGACCCGGCCGACCTGATGGTTCATAAAGAAAAACATGAGCATGCCTAAGACCAGCTGCAAGGCAATGAATTTGACGGCAACAGATTTCCATTCCGGGTTGCGAATCACGTCAAGCATGGCTCATCTTCCCGACACGTCCATGTTCCATTTGTATCCAACTCCTCGAATCGTGACAATATATTGCGGCGCGGCAGGTACATCCTCCACCTTTTCTCTTAACCTTCGGATATGAACGGAGAGTGTATTGTCATCAATGAATTCCCCTGACATGTCCCATAAGTGACTAAGGATGGTACCACGGCTGCAGATTTGCTTGGGATGCGTAACCAACAAAAGCAGCAGCCTGTACTCCAGCCCAGTAAGGATAATTTCCTGCTTGTTTTTATACACCGATCCTTCAAGAACCCGGATTTCAATATCCTGTGAGTGCCACACGTTAACGTCCTGCTGCTGCTTTATGTTCCGCCTCAAGACAGCCTTCATTCTCGAAACAAGCTCCTTGGTCCGGATGGGCTTGGTCATATAATCGTCCGCTCCCAGATCTAGCCCGGCCACCACATTCGCCTCCTCATCCAAGGCGGTCAGAAAAATAACGGGAATCTGCGAGGATGCCCGGATTTCCCTGCATAATTCATAGCCGGAGCCGTCAGGCAGATTGATGTCCAATAAAACAAGCTCCACTCCGCCAGCCGCTAATCTTAGTCTTGCTTCCTCCAAGGTACCGGCAACCATGACCATATACCCTTCACTGGATAGGGTATACTCTATGCCAAATGCCAAATTCGCATCATCTTCAACCAGCAGAATCTGTGTCATTGTTTTCCTCATCTCATATTACATTTCTAAAAGCAGAATAAGCATACGATATGGTTATCTTACCAAACGGATATGGCGTAAACAAACCGTGATACCTCAAAAGAAGGAGCATATTGACTCCCATCACAAGGTTCCGGTTTAGCAGCCGCCCATTTTTTGCCCACCCCGCACCAACATATGCAGCCCTTCATATGATGGATTTGACTGTATCCCTATACCTTGTATCCGACAACTACCCAGGCAAGGAGGGGTGACTACATTGAAGGGCATCGATCACAAAAGCAAGTTCATCCTTACCCACCGCGAGCGCGAAGTATTCGAACTGTTGGTTCAGGACAAAGCGTTCACGTACTGATAATACAAAAAAAATTACTTTTTATAACTTTACATAGGACAAGCTTTTACATAAGTTTTCTAACTGAGATTTTTCTTCAACTAAAAAGGAACACCGACACAAATAATCGGCGTCCCTAAAAGTGCGGTGGAAGTACAGTTGTGGGGGAACATCGATTACCGCGGTAAGATAAAAATCTATAAATGCTAGACTCCTCGAGCTCATAAACTGTAAAAATCCGTACTTTCTGGAGCCGAAGGGCATCGGTACCCAGAAAGTACGGAATATATAAATGTTATGCTTAAATACACTATTCAGCTTTTAGGTGGCGTTTATTAAAAATCCACAAACTCGAAAATTATATAATAACATTTAAGGCTTCCCACTGATTGGGCTTTACGGCAATAACCGGCCGGATGGCTCAACAACGGAATTCTCCTGTCAACAAGCCACAGTGGAGATCGGCGGCGGCCTATCTAGATTGTTTATGGACAACCGTTTTCCGGATAGCGTAATCAGCCAAATGCTACGAAGCGTGAATGCGGTGTTATGCCAAGGCACTTTTCGAGCGTATTTCTAAAATTCATATCCTCTCCTTAAAAGGTTATAATCACTTTTCCTTCGGAGTGGCCCGCAGAAACTTTATTTAAAGCCATATTAATGTCATCAAAATTGTAAACGGAATCTATAGCGGGCTTAATATCTTCATCCTCAATAAGTTTCGTCAGTTTTTGTAATTGCCAGCCGTTTGCGGAAACGAATAAGAAGCGATATTCTTTATTCTGTTTAACTGCTAATCGATCTAAACGGGCACCTACTAAACCAAACAATAGCTTTTTCCATATCGGAAAATTATTTTCAACAGCAAAGCGGTAATTGGGCAATGCCTTTAATGATACCAATTTTCCTTGGGGTTTGAGAATAGCAAGTTCCGTTTTAATTTCTTTTGCCCCTAATGTATCGATAACATAATCAATATTAGATAGCAAATCAACATAATTTTCCTCTCTATAGTTAATGAATTGATCAGCGCCGATGGACAGTGTACGTGATCTGCCTCTTTCACTGCCGCTCGTAATCACATATAACCCCATCGATTTGGCAATCGGGAGTGCCATCATACCAAAGCCACCGGTTCCCCCTGGAATAAATAGCTTTTTATTAGGCTGAACATGAAGTACATCATGCAAGGCTTGATATGCAGTCAAAGCCGTGAGTGGTACCGCGGCGGCCTCAATAAAAGAAAGATTCTTGGGCATAACGGAAATTGCATCCTCATGAACTGCCGCATACTCAGCAAAAGCTCCGATTTTATTTATGGGTAGTCTCGTATAAACGTGATCTCCAACCTCGAATTCCACAACATCTTTTCCAACAGCCTCAATAACGCCGGATAGTTCGTTTCCTAAAGTTAAAGGGAAGTCATAATCGGCAATCATGCGAATACTACCATTCATAATAAGGATGTCTAAGGGATTTACACCTGTAGCTTTTACTTTGATAAGCACCTCATGGTTATTGATTTCCGGTATTTCTATGTTTTTTATTTCTACTTGGATTTGTTTTGTATATTTTTCCATTTGTACAGCTTTCAATTCTCATTCTCCTTTTGTTATTCTTTACTGTTGGTGAGATTAAAGTTCTTTCATCGTAGGGTAATCGGTGTAACCCTCGTTACCGTTACCAGAGTACAATGTTTTAGGATCTGCTTCATTCAAAGGAAAGCCTGCTTTAAGACGTTCAACTAAGTCCGGATTAGCTAATGACCATACTCCGACTGGCGCCATATCAGCAAGGCCATTATCAATATCTACACTAAGATCTTGTAGAGCCCGTCCAGCTCTATTGACTAATAATGGATTTGGCCAGATGTTGCGAATTTCTCGGAGCAGTGTTTCGTTCCCTAAATGCATAACATGGAGGTAAGCTAAATGATATTGAGCTAATTCTTTTACAAGGTGAAGATAAACTTCAGGACCGTGTTGGCCTTCATTAATTCCGTTAAGAGGTGTTCCTGGAGAAATACGGAAGGCTGTTCGTTCTGCTCCAATTTCTTCAACAATTGCTTTCGTTACTTCAATTGCAAAGCGAGCTCTGTTCTCTATCGATCCACCGTATTTATCCATTCGTGTATTAGAATTCTCCCCAATAAATTGATTAATCAGATAACCATTTGCTCCATGAATTTCAACGCCGTCAGCTCCTGCTTTAATAGCTGCCGCTGCTGCTTTCCGGAAGTCTGCAATTGTCGTTTGAATATCTTCTTCACTTAACTCTCTTGGAACGGGTATTTCCTGCATCCCTTTTGCCGTAAACATTTCTACACCGGGTGCAATCGCAGATGGTGCAACGGGTTGACGATGATGTGGTGTATTGTCGGGGTGCGAAACACGACCGACATGCATTAATTGAATAAATATAAATCCGCCTGCTTCATGTACCGCATCCGTAACCTTTTTCCAACCCTCAATATGCTTTTCCGTATAGACGCCCGGTGACCTTAAGTAACCTTGACCATCATCAGAAGGTTGTGTACCTTCACTAATAATTAATCCCATTGACGCTCTTTGAGAATAATAAAGGGCGCTTAGCTCGCCTGGTGTACCATCTTCTTGAGCTCTACTACGTGTCATTGGTGCCATCGCTAACCGATGAGGTAATTTCAGGTTACCAATTTTAATTTTGCTCCACAGTTTTTCCATTTAAAGTTCCCTCTTTAATTTTAGTTTATTTTATTAACTCCAATGCTTTCTTGATTATCGCTCCACTTTAGCCTGTGCGGATCTTACTGCATTTGTCATGAGCTTGCGAGGGAGTAACCGCGGCAAGAATGCCATGAACCTGTTATGCCCCCCTGTTATGATTAAAATCTTGCCCCGCAGGAATTCGCGATATCGTATGTCAGCCACCTGCCCAACCTCCATGACGCCGCTTCTAAAATTCCGCCCGACGCTCCAGTAATTAGTACCGTTTTGTTCATCATTTCAGCTGTGGGTAAATAGCAGCTACACCGCCAGCGAGAGCACGCTGGAGTTGACGGCTCGGTTCATCAGCAAGAATTTCGAAGCTATCAGACTCTATTCCATCAATTGCAATTTTTGCAATATCAGCAGGGTTGGACTTCGGAGCTTCAACACCCGATGTCATCTCTGTATCCATAAAGCCCACATGCAAGCCAGCTACTCTCACATTTTGAGGATACAGATTTAAGCGCAACTCGTTCGTCATTGCCCACGCAGCCGCCTTTGCAGCCGAATAAGCGCCTTCCCTCCCGCCACTACTGAACCATGATAATGCAGAAAGGATATTCAGTATGGATCCCCCACCATTCTTAATAAGAATAGGTGCGAAATTGCGAATCACGGATAACGTGCCAAAGAAGTGCGTATTAAATTCCAACTGGATTTGATCGAGATCACCGTCAAGCAAAGTAGCTCCTGTAGCCGAGCCTGCATTGTTGATCAGGAGCGTAACATCTTGAGCTGCCATAGCAGCTGCCGCTACCTCTTGAGGGTTCGTAATATCAAGCTTTACTGGAATTGCACCGGGAATGTCAACGGACTGCGGATTTCTGGCTCCGGCATACACCTTAGCTCCTCTGGATATAAGTTCAAGGGTGAGATGGCGACCAAAACCTCGGTTCGCGCCAGTGACAAATGCAACTTGTTGAGAAATATTCATTATAATTTTCTCCTTTTATTATATTTTGTTTATGAAATTGTTTGTTGAAGCTATTCGATCTGCGTTTTGATACATAGTAGATACGGTAGCGAGTATTGCTCAATAAGCGCCTTATTGAGAACGATCATTCTCAATGTCACAAAAAAAAGGGTGCCTTATCTGTTGTTTATGTTTGTTGTGTTGTTTAACTGCGCTGATAAACTTCACTGTAAAGCAAAGCTTTTTAGCTTCTTTCTGCGGTTTTTAAGAATGTTCATTCTAAAATGAGTATATAATATCCATCTGAAAGAGTTTGGAGTAGCAGAAGGGAGACTTTTCAATCTGAACTGACTACTCTCATTCTTCCAAAAGCTTCAACGAAATATGAGTAATACGGTGAAGCTTTTCTTTGGAAGCCGAGGTTCTTGCCATTACCCTTAACCCAATCCATACATTATGCAGGTATCCCGCCAATTCCTCTGCACTGTATGTGGAGGTGAATTCACCTTCACGCTGTCCCCAAAGAATAATCTCCTTGAGCAATTGCTCTGCTGTCGTGAATGCTTTCGTGGCCTTGTTGTCCACCTCGACGTCACGCGCCGCCAATTCTACGGCCGAATTCACCATTAAGCAGCCGGCTGGCGAGTCCTCATCCCCGTCAATCATGAAGCTAAAAATAAACTGTAATGCCTCTGATGCGGTCTTGGATCGTTTAACCCCTCCTGCAAGCGCGGCGCTGATTTTGTCGTCAAACCGATCCATCGCTTTCAGGAACAGACTATGCTTATCTCCAAAAGTATCATACAAGCTTCTTCGATGAATACCCATATGCTCAACCAACTCGGACATGGACGTTTTCTCGTACCCCTGCTCCCAAAAGAGCCGCATCGCCTTATCCAAAACCTCTTTCTCTTCAAACTCCTTGCTTCTCGCCATACCCAACTCCCTCCCTTAATTAATATACCATATTGAGAACGATCAGTAAAGAAACGTCATGTTCTTTTTTTGAATCATTAGCTTTATCATTTTTTGACCATAACGGATAACTCGCCTTCAAAGACCTTTTCATCCTTGTCATTGAAAGTGGACAACAAAACTGTAACAATTCCCGTTTCACCCTGCTTTTCTTTAAGCGCTGTTACCTCCACAATGGTATGTAATTCGTCATCAGGGTAAACAGGTTTTACAAACCTAATATTATTCATAGCAGTTCCGGCGATAACATCATCACCATAACTGCCGGTTTCTACCCAAAGCTTAAATGAAACTGCTAATGTTTGAATTCCGGAAGCAATGATTCCGTTGAATCGTCCTTGCACTGCTTTCACTTCATCCAAATGCATATACTGCGGGTCGAAATCCGATGCAAATCTAATGATATCCCCTTTAGTTAATCTCATTGCTTTTGTATGAAACACTTGTCCGATGTAAAATTCACTAAAACGCATCAATACACCTCCCGATCAACTTGCTCAGCTTTTTTATATTACAGTACTGGTATATCAGCTTCAAGCTAGATGCCAAGCTCGACCGGCTTTTCCGTCGGGTGGATTGTTTTGTTTCCCCTGATCCGCGGCACCCGATTAATATCGGTCCCATCCTACCCCCATATTGACCTCATCCCAGACCAGGCAATTTTTGATTGTGAACCCCACTTTGCGCATCCAAATCACCATATAAGGGTACATTTGCCAATCTATGAATACGTAAATGTGTCGGCCTGTTTTCAATACACGATGGGCTTGCCGAAGCCATTGAAAGGTGAATCGTTGGTATTCCTGCAGGGTTAGATTGTCATTCTGGATCCTCCGGAATCTAGGCTTTCGCATCCGGGTTTGGGATGTACCGCTGAAGCCGAGGTTATAAGGAGGGTCTGTTACAAAAGGTTTCCATGAACGAGTAGAATCTGTTGAGAGAGAATCCAGGAATATCTAATATAGACAGTCCGTTTAATATTCTAAAATGCCATCATTAGGATGCCTAACCTACTTAAACATCAATGTATGGGCCCATTTTTTGCCTATCCCGCACCAACAAATGCTGCCCTTCATATGATGGATTTGACTGTATCCCTATACCTTGTATCCGACAACTACCCAGGCAAGGAGGGGTGACTACATTGAAGGGCATCGATCACAAGAGCAAGTTCATCCTTACCCACCGCGAGCGCGAAGTATTCGAACTGTTGGTTCAGGACAAAACCACCAAAGATATCGCGCAGCAGCTTTTCATCAGTGAAAAGACTGTCAGGAACCACATCTCTAACGTTATGCAAAAATTAAACGTTAAAGGCCGTTCGCAAGCGGTCGTGGAACTGATCAAGCTTGGGGAATTGAAAATCTGATAGACCAATCCGCATACCCCATCCTTGGGCCTGTTGCCCGCCTTCATCATGAAGGCGGGTAGGGGCTTTTTTATTTGCGGAACAAAAAGGAAATGTCTTCCTGAAAAACGAATGTTATACTGCACGGCAAATGGAGGAGGATATGGGCATATGATTACCATTTATGATTGGTTTGGGTATGAGCTGCCGATTCAGGAGCGGTATCGGAGTATAAAGAAGGCCGGATTCGACGGGGTTTTATTATGGTGGAGTGAGGGTTTTGGCCGAAACGATTACCGCAAAGGGCCGTTGCTGGCGCGGGAGGCCGGATTGAGCATCGAGAATATCCACACGCCGATCCAACAGCAAAACAATCTCTGGCTGGATAATCTGGACGGCGAGGCCTTAAGCGATTGTTATTTGCAATGTGTGGCCGATTGCGCCGAATTTGATATCCCGACTATGGTGGTGCACCTGCCCAACGATAGAAAACCCTATAACGCTCTTGGACTGGACAGAGTCAAGAAGATCACGGAAAAAGCCGAAAAACTGGGCGTGAATGTAGCTTTGGAAAATTTGGAGAACCTGACCAACGTATCCTATATGCTGGAGCAGGTGGATTCCCCCCATCTCGGATTTTGTTATGACTCCTGTCATCACGTGAACTACAACCCGGACAAGGATCTATTGGCTATGTACGGTTCCCGGTTGATGGCCCTGAATTTGCACGATAACGGCGGAAGCCGCGACCAGCACCAGCTGCCCTTCGACGGACGAATAGATTGGTCTGTCACCATGAGGAAAATTGCAGAAACGAATTATGCAGGTGCAATTGCGTTAGAACCCATGAATTGGGACTATCTGGATGTTTCGGCAGAGGAGTTTTTACATACTGCATTTAAACAGGCAAAACGGCTTGAAGCCTTGAAGCTGAGTCTTCAGGCTAATCTGAAATAACGCGGTCGGCCTCCCCCGAGTTTTTCCAATATGACAATAGATGTCGTATTCCCGGCCTATAATAGAAGTAAGAACAAGGTGAAGGGAAGCGAGGCGGCAGAATGAAACCTTTATCGGGAAAAGTAGCGTTGGTGGCTGGGGGTACACGGGGGGCAGGCAGAGGGATAGCCGTGGAGTTGGGTGCAGCTGGCGCAACAGTGTATGTCACCGGGCGCACCACGCGGGCAGGACGTTCGGAATACAACCGGCCGGAAACCATTGAGGAGACCGCTGAATTGGTGGAACAGGCAGGGGGCAAGGGAATTGCGGTACAGGTGGACCACCTCGATCCCCTTCAGGTACAGGCGCTGATTGCACGGATAGAACGGGAGCAGGGGCAGCTGGACATATTGGTCAATGATATTTGGGGCGGAGAATATATGGTGGAGTGGAACGTTCCCGTGTGGGAGCATTCGCTGGAGAAGGGCTTGCGGATGCTGCGGCTGTCCGTGGACACTCATATTATCACAAGCCATTATGCGCTGCCGCTCTTAATCCGCAAGCCGCACGGCCTGGTTCTGGAGATTACCGACGGCACCCAAGCGTATAATGAGGAGCATTACCGGCTGTCGCTGTTTTATGATTTGGCAAAAACGTCTATTCTGCGGATGGCCAAATCCTTGGCCCATGAGCTCGCTCCTTATCAAGGAACGGCGGTATCCGTTTCCCCCGGCTGGCTGCGCTCCGAGATTATGCTGGAGACCTTCGGGGTAACCGAAGCCAATTGGCGGGAGGCGCTGGTACGGGAGCCGCATTTTGCCATCTCGGAAACCCCGCGTTTTATTGGCCGTGGCATCGCTGCATTGGCCAGTGATCCGGACGCCGCCCGGTGGAACGGGCAATCCACCTCAAGCGGCGAGCTTGCCCAGGTGTATGGAATCACCGATCTGGACGGCTCCCGGCCGGATGCCTGGCGTTACATGGTGGAGGTGCAGGACAAGGGCAAACCCGCCAATGCGGAGGGGTATAGGTAAGGTGCCTTTATGCAGCAAAGCTTCTATGCCATATATACAAAATAGACCAAGGGATGCCTTCCTCTGACGGAGAGTTTCACTTGGTCTATTTTCCAAATTCAATTGCCATAGTTTCGAAATCCACTTTGCATTTGGCTCTCATCATAAAATCTATACCAATAATTCCGTCAAAGCCATAAGGCTCTTGAATCGAACCAAGCTGAATTGGAAAGTCAGTCAGAGCAATATGCTCAATACATAGGTCAGAGATCTGTTGCTCATAGCATATTTCACTTGTCCCTCCAACCCCATACATTCGCTTGGCTTGTCCATTTATAAAATCAATGTAGATCCCTATTACAGCTAACGCATCGGTATCAAAAACAGTTGCCGCACAGCCTGTATCGAATAGAACATTGGATAAAACGATGGATTGATTATAATGGGTTAAGGTCAAAGAAACGATTGGCAAACCATGCTCAACTTGTAATTTCATGTCCTCTGCCGTACTCCTGAGAAAAATTCCTCTACAACCTCCACGTTGTTTCTACTCGTATGGAATACATACAATTCGCGTGCGGGATTGAGCTTATGCAGCTCTTTATAGCCGCTCCACGCTTCTTGCGGATTATCATAGTCTTGAATGATCGCCATATCCTCTAATTGACGTATACGGTTATGGGAACTCACTTTAATCGCTTCTACCAGCACAAAACGGCCTGGATGCAACTCCGTAATCTCTCCCCATTTCATCGGCTTCACCCCGCTTGGTTTTTCATAGTTGTATTATAACATAGTTAATATTGCAATTTTAAATCTACCGATATTGGATTATCATTACAAGTAAATGAGTATAGTCTGAAAAAGGCTTGGAGGAGTTTTATGAAGGTGATCATTTTCGGGGCGACCGGCATGGTTGGCCAGAGTGCATTACGCGAGTGTTTATTGGACGATGGGGTGGAGCAGGTTCTTACTCTGGGCCGCAGCAGCACAGGAAAGCAGCATCCGAAATTACGGGAGATTTTGCTTCCGGATTTGAAGGAGCTGTCACGGGTTGAACAAGATTTGACCGGTTTTGATGCCTGTTTTTTCTGTTTGGGAGTGTCTGCCGCGGGGTTGAAGGAGGAGGAATACCGGAAAATCACCTACGACCTCACCCTTTCGGTTGCGGAGGTACTGGCCAAATTAAACGCGGATATGACGTTTATTTATGTTACGGGAAGCGGGACAGACAGCACTGAGAAGGGACGGTCCATGTGGGCGAGGATAAAAGGGGAAACTGAAAATGCGCTGCTGCGTTTGCCCTTTAAACAGGCCTATATGTTCAGGCCAGGAGGCATCATTCCCTTGTATGGCGTGAAATCGAAAACCAGGCTGTACCAGACCATGTATGATCTGCTTAAGCCATTAAACCGTTTACTCCTAAAATCCAGTTTGTTCATCACATCGGAGCAGCTGGGGAAGGCGATGATTATCGTGACCCAAAACGGGTTTGCCAAGCCTATTTTGGAAAGTAAGGATCTGAAGCAGCTTTAATTTGAATAGTACAATCGCCTCCTCTCATACCTTGTGAAGATAAAGCTCGTGGGGGTGGCATTATGGAACGGATTCATCAGCCCAAGGTGATCTTCATTGCCATAGAAAAATCGACGCTGCAAAAGATCCTGCTCATCGATATCATCATCGGGTCAGGGCTGTATGTTATCATTAAAATCATTTCCTCCAGTCTGCTCATTGCAACCATTGGCAGCATGGCGGGCACCGAAGGAATCAAAACCATTCAGCGCCCCGCTTCTGGCGGAAAGAGAAAATGAATCCGAAGCCATCCGGACAGAGGATCCGCTATTCCACGTAAAATCAGCGTTTTTCTGATCATACGGACTGAGGATCCTCTATTTGACCAAAAAGGTCCAATTTCAACGACGATTTGAAGCAATAGCGCATCCTGTGTCCGTGAAAACTTCAAAACCGCTTGAATTGGCAAAATAACGGAACCACAGTCCGTTACTCCCAACCTCTCCCCGCTCCTCTTTCCTCTTTCCTCTAGCCTCTCTCCCCGCACCCCTCTCTACTATCCATCCCCTCTCGCTTCCCAGCAGCACCGCCTCTAACGCCCTACCTTCACCGCAGCAGCCGCAATCCGCTCAGAATCACCAGCAGGGTGCTGCCCTCATGGCCTACGACCCCGAAGGGCAGATTGATGCCGCCGAAAAAGTTGGACACCACCAGCACCAGTACCACACCGATGGCGAACGCCAGATTTTGCTTGATCACCCGAGCTGTTCGGCGGCCAAGGGAAATGGCATAGGAGATTTTGGACAGGTCATCAGCCATCAGGACCACATTCGCTGTTTCCAACGCCACATCCGTTCCCGCAGCACCCATGGCGATGCCCACCGAGGATACGGCCAAGGCCGGAGCATCATTCACGCCATCCCCGATCATGGCCACCTTTCCGTTCACGGACAGTTGTTTGACAATAGCTACTTTATCCTCCGGCAGACAATCCGCGTAGACCTGATCGACTCCGAGCTGCCTGCCGATGGCTAGGGCCGTTGCCTCCCGGTCCCCCGTCAGCATCACCACCTGCATCCCCATCTGCTTTAATGCCGCTACCGCAGCTTTGGCACCTGGCCGCACTACGTCCTGAATGGCCAGGATACCAACCAACAGCTGATCTGCCTCCACATAAAGAACGGTTTTCCCTTCACTCTCCAGCCGTTTGGCAATACTCACCTCCAGCTCGGTAAGCACCGGGTTATGCATGAGTCCGATTTTGCCCACCTTGCACATAACGCCGTTCACACTGCCCCTTACCCCAACACCTGGAATGGCGGTTAACGCTTGCGCAGTCTCCAGCACCACGCCCCTATCCTTGGCTTGCTGGACAATCACCTTGGCAATGGGATGTTCGGACAGGTTCTCAATAGATGCTGTCAGCCTAAGAAGGGCTTCCTCCGTGTAATCCAGCAAGGGCACAATATCGGTCAGCTTGGGCTTCCCTTCCGTCAACGTGCCTGTTTTGTCAAAAGCCACCGTATTCACATGCCCGATATGCTCCAGATGGACACCGCCCTTAAACAGCACACCCTTCCGGGCGGCATTGGAGATTCCCGACAGAATGGCGGGCATAATAGACGAAACCAGGGCGCATGGCGAAGCGACTACCAGGAAGATCATCGCCCGGTAGATGGTTTTATCCCAATCCCAGCCCAGGATGAAGGGCGGCAGGGTCATCAGCAATGCTGCGGCTGCAACAACGATTTTGGCGTAAATGCCCTCGAACCGTTCCACAAACAATTGACTGGGGGGCATTTCATTTTTGGCTTCCTGCACCATATGTATAATCCGGGACAGCAGTGTTTCCTCTGCCGGCTTGGAGACCTGAATCTTCAGCGCTCCCTGGCCATTGATGGTCCCCGCAAAAACCTCGTCCTCCGCCAGCTTGTCTACAGGAATGGACTCTCCGGTAATGGAGGCTTGGTCTACGGCGGACTGTCCCTCCACCACGTGACCGTCTGACGGAACCCGCTCCCCGGGACGCACCAGCACCACATCCCCCGGTTGAAGCCTCTCCACCTTCACCCTCCGCTCAGCTCCCCCGTCCAGAACCACCGCTTCCTCAGGCCGCAGCTTCATAATGGATTGGATATCCTGGTTGGTCTTCTCCATGGTGAAGTCCTCCAGCGTGCCGCTTAAGCAGAAGATGAAGATCAGGATAGCTCCATCCATCCAATAGCCGATGCTGGCCGCCCCCACTGCAGCCACAACCATTAGAAGATCCACATCCAGGTCCTTTTCCTTGAACAGGGTTTCCAGTCCTTCGATAGCCTTACGGTGTCCGCCAATCCCATACGCCAGCACATACAATGCCACTTCCGCCCCGGACCACCCGTTTCGCCCCATGAACCAGGCCAGAATAATGAACAGCAAACACAGAATGGTGATTACAATCGAGCCGTATGTTTCCCAAAAGGTACGGAATAAGTCCCGTTTTGCCCTGTCCGGGCCAGCAGTATACTCCATGGTTCCCACATCTCCCTTATCACATATACGGTATACCCCTATATGGTATGGTCAATGATAACGATTGTCAATGGCCCAAAAATGAAAAAATCTTGACAGCAGTCAGTGCCGTCAAGATTCGTGGGTTATACCATTATTAGTTTCAGTCCAGCCGCCCGAAAGCCCGTAAAAACAGCAGCTTCTCAAGCGCTATTTCCGCCTTCCACCAGTTTTCGCTGACAGCAAATTCACGTTCATAGCCGGCCCAGCTCCAGTTCAGGCTCCAAATCCCTTCCGGGTTCCGGTTGGCAAGCACATAGTCCAGTTCCTTTTCCACAATTGCAGCATTGTCTGCATAACCCAGACCTGCCGGACAATGGATAAATGCCGATGGTTTGCAGGCATATCCGCTCCAGTCTCCGGCATCCCGTTCCAGCAGAGCGGTAATCCGCCGCGCGGCAGCTGCCTTCATCTCATCATAAGCGAATTGCTCCTGCAGCCCGGCCAAAAAGATATACTCAAGCAAGGTAACTACACATTTGAGCGGATGCATCTCCAGATCCATCTCCTGCAAAAAAAGCTCCTCCAGCTCCTTGGCGGTTCTGACCCCGCTTGCATATAACAAGCTGTTCCTGTCAGCATACTGCAGAATAAAGCCGGCCAGAATGGCAGTCGGATTAAATCTGCTGCGGGCTGTGCTGTCCGAAGCCGTATTCCACCAGGGCGCATGGGGATATTCATTGTTGGTGGCAATCACATTCCGCCAGGTGTTGCCATCCTTTTCGGCTCCGCCGTCCAGAAATCTCAGGATCCCCTGAATAACCGGGTGGCCCCGGTCCTCTATATGAAGCTCCAGCAGTATCTCAGCTGCGGTTGCTGTCTGAATGGGCGAAGAATTGGGATTCCAGGAATCCGCCTCCAGGGCATGCCCGAACCCGCCGTCCTCATTCTGATAAGCAGCCAGTGCCGCCAGCACAGCAGCCTGTCCGCCATTCTCGAAGTGATACTGCCATCTTGCCAGATCAAGCGGGCGGGCGTTACGGTAAAACCAGTTTTGTATAGCTTGGAAATCCTCCCGTGCAAGCTTCATCCTGATTCTCCTTTTATCCAAAAAAAATGATGGACCTGTCTTACCCCATCCGTGAAAAATGCTCCACCGCTTTGGCAAAATCGGCAATGGTTTTTTCCGCATCTCCATGCTCAATGCCTTCACGGACACAATGCTGCAGATGCCCCTCAAGAATCACCTGGCCCACCTTGTGCAAAGCCGCTTTGGCCGCATTAATCTGCACCAGAATCTCCTCGCAGGGAACGTCCTTTCCCGCCATATCCGAGATGCCCCGCACCTGTCCTTCGATCCGCTTAAGCCTTGCCTGCACCTTGGTTACATCCATGCATTGTTTCATCTTAAACTCTCCATTCCTCTTGATCACGCTCTCGTTATCTATACGGTATATGAACGGAGAAGCCTCTGTCAATCTTCCGCTTCCTTGCGCTGCTGTCTTTTGATAGAGAACACAACTGCAATTATCATGGAGCTGAGGAACGTGGCCAATGGCACGTAATACAAAAAAACCGGCATAAAGATATTTTTGGTATCCACGCCGGTGATATGATTTTGCTCCACGATGTATTGCCCGACCACTCCGCCGATGACGGAATAAACCAGGAACAGCCCAATAAAACTGATGATAAACACCAGACATCCCATAACAGCTATTCCTCCCGGCCAGGCCGATCTCTATGGACTTTCGGTTTTAGGACAACTTCATGGTGGTAACACAGGTACGGTCGTTTTCGTTGGTGGTCAAAAGCTCCTCCGAGGATTTCCCGTCATAATCCACCTTGACCTTCACCTTTTCTCCCCGCGGCACCCATAGGTCCAGGAAACCGTTCTGGTAGGTTTGCACTTCCTTATCCACCAGCACCTTGCCGGAAGCATCCTTCACATTGACATGCACGGTTTTGTTGGCCAGTTCACCCTTGCAGGTAGCCAGATTGTGGTTATAGCAGTTATGCGTATGCTCCACAAATGGAGCGATGGAGAGATAAAACTCATCCTTGGGCATGGGATAGGTTGTTTGGGAACCGTCATTCTCTACAACCACAAGCTCAGACGTTTTGGCGGATACGGACTTGGCCGTCCGTTTGGCTGAACTGAATTCCTCTATCATTTGTTTGGTCTTTTCGCCGTTGGGAGAAGCCGGAGCAGCAGCCGGGTCACTCTTCCCAGAGCATGCCGCCGCAAATACGAGAACGAGCAATATTAAACTTTTTTTCAAAGGGAACCACCTTTCCAATACCAATATTCTACTCATTTATAGTACAGCCGTTAATGAGCCGCAGCAAGCCTTCAAATCCGGTCCATCGGATATGCAAATTCATAACTCTTGGCTGCCGCCCATGCAAAAATCCGGTCCAGCTTCGTTTCCATATCCGCATTCCAGCACTGCTCATGGGTGAACAACACCAGCGTTTGCAGCTTTCCGGCATAAGCCGGGTCTCCAGCCCAAGCTGACAGGTCTGCAGCCGGATCGGACCAGTTTTCCAGCCGCGGCATGGTTTTGATAAAATATAACGCTTCCTTCTCATCATAATAAATGCCTTCTTGCTTCAACGCTTCACGCTGGGCCTCATCCAGATACATATCCACTTTCCTGCCGTCGTCACTGGCCAGAAAACCTTTGGCCCCCGGCGTGCTGTCCCGCCACACCCTGACGTTAGCCAAGTTGCCCGAGTTATAATGTGTCCTTCCCAAGGTATCGATATTGCTGTCCGTTGCAAAGGACCGGAAAGCCGCCATGGTGTTCCGGTAGTGGGAGCGGGCTTCCTCCTCCGGGCATTCATTATAATTGTCCTGCCTGGTGTTGGCATGGAAGGCCAGCCGCAGCCAGTGGGCATGAGCGGCAAACTCCTCCTTAAACCGTGTTGTCATCTGCCCTAAATTCCAGGTAGCCGGCTCATCGGAATAGAAGCAGTTGAAGGTAACCACTGCCCCGTACCGGTCATGGAATGCCTTCAGGCACGCCAGCCGCGGATGGTCAAAGATGGAGGAGGATGTTTCCGCTTGGCTGTCGATTTCCCGCAGCCACAGATACACATCGTCGATGGAAAAATGAACATATGGATTGTCTCTGCTGATCAAAAGCTCTCAGATCCTTTCTCAACCTTCACAAAATAATCGTCATCCATCATAAGTTTCTTGTTCAGCGGCTGATATCCTTTTTTTGAGCAAGGAATTTATTAGGGCGTGTCTGAAAACTCCGAGGGGAGCAGATTTTAGCGAATTTCGGCGATGAAAGATGCCTTCAACGAGTTTTCAGACACGGCCTAGGTACAACGCATTTCAGTAGAGTCACAGCGGTTATACTCCTGGAAGCGGGCAATGCCTGCGAGGATCCGGTCCATCACACCCGCGCCGCCGTCCACACCATCCTCCAGCCAGATCCGGTTGACTACAAGCATGTTCCGTTTCGGATCAGTCTCCATCTCCAGACGTCCCACCAGCTCACTGCCGCACAGGACCGGAAGCACATAATAGCCATACTTCCGCTGGGCAGCGGGAGTGTAAACCTCCCATTTGTATTCGAAGCCGAACAGGTCAGCAATAAGCTTCCGGTCCCACAGCAGGTTATCCAAAGGCGCAAGAATTCTGGCACAGCCGGTTGTATCGGAGGGCTGGGCGGCTGCGGCTTGCAGCAGGTCCAGATTTTCCGAAGCCACATATAAGGGGTGTTTGATTCCGTCCACATCAATCTTCACGATTGCACCTTCATCCAGCAAGGTTTGGAAGGCCTGGCTGCGCTCCGCGCTTTTGAGGCCGTTGATCCCCAGCCATGCGTCACTGGGTTTGTTCCACAACAGCCCGACGGCATTTATCCTGCGGAGCACGCCCCACTTGAAATAGTCCGCGTCTGTCCGGTAGGGAGGCGCCATGTTGAAGTATTCCGCCGGAATACACTTCTCGGCCAGCGCATAATACCGGCGGGTGCCCTTCTTATGATGGACTACAGCCAACCCGGCATAACACATGGCCTCCAGCGCAGCCTTGGCCAGCCGTTGGGGACCGTAGTGCCAGTCCACCTTCACATCATGGGCAAAATCCGACGAACAAGCGGATTCATGCTGCTGCAGATAGTCCGTGATCTCGTCTATGACCGCCTGATGCTCCCGGCACCATACCAGGAAACGCCTGCGGAACCGCTCAAAGCAGGACCAATCCGCCACTGTGCTGATGGACATGTTCTTGTCCCACACGTCGAACAGAACTCTGTCCTGATACAGCAGCGGCTCTATATCCCCCTTCCGGTAAGAGCGGCACCTGGCCTGGAGCACCAGATCGGGATTCCTGCCTACCACATCCAGCGGGTCATACTGGATACATCCGGTTTTGCGGATATAGTTTACGATATCCTCTCTACCCTGGAGAGCCGAGTCGTCGCTCAGGTGATGGTACCGCACCAGATACCTGCGTATCTGTTCCTTGTCATAACGTTGGGTAGGGATGGGAATCGCCTGCCTTTTTTGAAGGGATTAACAGCTTCAGCTTCATTATACCAATGAAATGCGACAACAGGCTGTCGCTTATAAATAGATAATTATATATAATGATTCTAAATTAGAATAAATGGGGGGCTTTTATGGGATTGCCGGTTCTTACCGAAGATGTGGCCAAGCGTATCCTTCAATCTGAAACCCGTTACTTCACCTCGAGAATCAGCTCTATCGGCGAAAGAGCCGGGAATCCGGAAGGAGTAGAAATCAGGACCTTCGGGCAAACAGCAGCTTTTTATATCAAAACCATGCCTTGGGGGCTGTTCAACTCTGTGAAGGGGTTCTCCCCGGATGACTCCGGCAGTCTGGAAGAAATCATTGCCTTCTACCGGGAGCGCAACCGCTCCTTTCAGTTGGACATCAATCCGCCCGGGATGGGTCCCGAATGTCTGAAGACATTGGCCGAACACGGGCTTTACCAAACAGGCTTTCACTCTGTCCTCTATGGTTTGCCCAGCTCTGTGTCTCCTAAACTCCCCTCTCCAGTAACAATAATCGAGCTGAAGCAGGAGGCAGACTTTGATCTCTACGCAGGTGTGCATTGTGTCGGGTCCGGTATGGATATTGCCCACAAGCACCACTTTGCCAATAATAACATCGGCCTCTTGAACCGCCCCGGCTGGAAGCTCTATCTGGCTTTGTGGGATGGGGTGCCTGCTGCTGTGGCCATGATGCATACCGGCAATAACATCGCTTCGTTCACCTTGGCCGCAACCGCCCCCGATTACAGACGGAAGGGCCTGCAAACGGCCTTATTGCAATGGCGGCTGCACGAAGCATACAAGGCCGGCTGTGAGCTTGTCGTTGCGCAGGCAAGCTTCGGAAGCTCCAGCCAGCATAATATGGAGCGGGCCGGTATGCAATTGGCTTGGACCCGGGCCGTTTGGGCGCCTCTATGAGCGTTAGCCCGGCAACAGAAAAGCCCTTCCCCCACCCCCGAAAAACGCGGGCAGGGGAGGACTTTGGACGCTAACGAATCTCACAGCGCTTATTTCCTATAAAAACATCCTAATCCCATTGTAACGAATGTGACACACGTTATTCGTAACAAACAGGCCCAATATAGCCCGTTCCGGAGCAAATAAGCTTCGTCAGATTCGTTACAATCCGAAGACCCGCCAAATCCGCAAAATAGCGTGGCTGGGATTCGTTAGGGTCTGGCTGCAAACTCCGCGAGAGGCAGCTTGTGGCGAATATTCCTCCAGCCGTCCCTTCACCCAAACTGGTGCATCACCAAGGCCACCGCAATGCCGATCAGCGCCCCTACGAACACCTGGTAGGAGGTATGGCCGACGAATTCCTTGAGGATCACCTGCGGGGAGGGCTGGCTCCCGTGGCTGTGAAGAAGCTTACTCAGCTGGTTCAAGATCTTGGCATGTTCCCCGGCCTCCCGTCTGACCCCCCGGGCATCATGCATCACAATAATGGCCAGGACCGTACTGATGGCGAAGGCGAAGGAATCAAAGCCATATTGGATTCCCGCCGCCGTGGCAAGGGCCGTTACGGAAGCGGAGTGTGAGCTGGGCATTCCTCCCGCACCAACCAGACGCTCCGCGCTGAACCGTTTATGAATGATTAGATGAATAACCGTCTTCAAAACCTGGGCGACTAACCACCCCATAAACACATTCACTAATACGAAGTTATTCAGTACATCGTGGATCATATCCGCTCCGTCACCTTCTTCTCTGTTTGGCTGATTGGCTTATACTCTCTATCATAACGAATTGACCGAAGCACCTGCAAATGTTCCAAAAAAGAGCAAAAACACCGCCCCCTCCCGGAAGAGGGAGCGGCGGTGAAATTTGATAAACAAGGTTTCGCGGCTTTCCTGCCTTTATCCTTTGACCCCGCCTACCATCATCCCCTTCACAAAATACTTCTGCAGGAAGGGGTACACCATGATAATAGGCACCGAAGCCACAATGGTCATGGTGGCGCGGACGGACAGCGGTGTGATCCGGTTCTGCTGGGCCCCGCTGGCCCCCGAGATCATCCCTTCAATGCTGGACTGCCCCGAGGTCGTGTTGGAGTTCTGCAGAATTTTCTGCAGCTCGTACTGCAGCGTGCTCAGTTTGATGTGGGAGGAGTTGTACAGGAACACATCAAACCAGGAGTTCCATTGGAATACCCCGGAGAACAAGGCCACGGTAGCCAGCACGGGGGTGGTGAGCGGAAGCACAATTCTGGTAAAAGTAACAAAATCTCCCGCACCGTCAATTCTTCCCGCCTCCAGAATGCTGTCGGGCAGATTCTCAATAAAGGAACGGATGATGATCAGATTGAATACGCCGATAAGCCCCGGCCAGATATACACCTGGAAGCTCCCGATCATGCCCAGATCCCTGATGAGCAGATAGGTGGGAATAAGTCCGCCGTTAAAGTACATGGTCAGGATGAAGGCCATGGTAATGAATTTGCGCAGCACATAATCCTGCCGGGTGATGGTGTAGGCCACCATGGCGGAGCAGAACACAGTCAGGACCGTACCAATAATCGTCCGCAGCACGGAAATGTAAGCCGCATGGAAAATGGTCGCTTCCTTAAATACATACTCATAGTTATCCAGTGTCCACATCCGGGGCCAGAGATAGATGCCGCCCTTCAGCGAATCCTGGGCATTGTTCAAGGAAACCGCCAGCACATTGGCGAACGGGTACAGCGTAATGATCATCAGGCAGATCAGGAAAATCGTATTGCAGATATCGAAGGTCCTGTCGCTGATGGAGGCTTTGATTTTATACCGCCGTTTGGGCTTCTCGGCTTCAGCCGCTTTGGCTTTCATGCGTATCCCTCCCTCTTCTAGAATAGTCTGGATTCACCCATACGCTTGGCGAGGGTATTCGCCGAGAACAGGAGGATGAAGCTGACGACGGTTTTGAACATCCCTGCTGCTATGGAGAGGGAGAAGTTGCTCTGCGCTATGCCGTACTTCAGAACGAATATGTCAATGTTCTCGGAATAATCCACATTCATGCCGTTGCCCAGGAGGTATTGTGGCTCGAATCCCGATTCCAGCAGATAGCCGATATTCATAATTAACAGCACGATGACAACCGGTTTAATGCCGGGCAGCGTAATGTAGAACATTTTTTGCAGCCGGCTGGCGCCGTCGATCTCCGCCGATTCATACTGGGACGGGTCGATGGTGGTCATCGCCGCCAGATACACAATGGTATTCCAGCCGATATCCTTCCAAACGGAGCTTGCTCCGAAGATTCCCCAGAAGTATTCCGGGACGCCCAAAAACAGAATTTCGTTTCCTTTCCCGATTGCACCGGACCAGACCAGCATCTGATTGATAATCCCGTCAGGGGACAGCGTGGATTGGATGATGCTTGCCGCTACCACCCAAGAGATAAAGTGAGGCAGGTAGCTGACGGTTTGCACCACCCGCTTAAAGGCCACATTCTTCACTTCATTGAGCAGCAATGCCAGCGTAATCGCTGTAGTGAAGCCTAAAACCAGATTGATTGAGCTCATCGCTAACGTATTGCGCAGCACCCGCAAAAACCGTTCATCGCCGAACAGAAATTTGAAGTGCTCAAAGCCCACCCAGGTTTGATCCCAAAAGCCCAATGCCGGCTTGTAATTCTGGAAGGCGATGGTCCAGCCCCACAGGGGCACATACTTGAAAATAATCAGCCAGATAACAAAAGGAACGGACATACATACCAGCACACGCTGCTGCGCCAGCTTCGCAAAAAACAGCTTGATTCCCTTGGGCTTCTCCGTTAAAGCCAGCGGGGTGCTTTCGATTACAGTGGTTTTCTCCATATCCGGATCTCTCTCCTTCCGGTGCTGCATCATCGGGTAATGGCGCCGGGAGGGCCGGCCAAGTCCTGTGAAGTCCGGCCCTTCCGTATGCGCTCTATTTACCGCCCTTGGCGATGTCGATCAGCTTCTTGACTTCTGCAGTTGTCCATTTTTCATAACCCGCCGTATCCAGCTTGCCGAATTCCTTGTTAAATTCATCCCAGACGGAATCGAATTTGTCAGGAGTAGAGAGCACCAGCTTGGGGAAATACTTCTTCGTAATTTCGTCCTTCTTGGTTTCCCAGATCAGCTCCGGCGAGTTTTGGCCCTTGGTGAAGCCCCAAGCCGGGAACCACGGACGGTCATCCGGTGAAGCGAACAGATCGGAATAGGTTTTGATCTTATACTTTCCGAGAATTTCCTTGTCCTTGGCAGTCAGATCCAGCTCGAATACCTCCGGCTGGTTGCCGGGCGCTCTGGCATTGCCGTTAGCAAGAGTAGAGGTGGTGTTGTACATCGGCCAGTTCCAGTTGTAATACTTAAAGCCGAACTTCTCGTTGAAGGCTTCCGTCAGTTTGGTAATTTGCTCCGGGGTCCGGTAGTACCGTCCCTTGTCGTTCACCTCGTAGGTTTCGCCCTTGATGCCCCAGCCCAGCATGGTCTGGTTTTCCTCCGTCAGCATGTTATCGAAGTATTGGATAATGCGGACCGGGTCCTTGGCCTTGGTGGTAATGCCGATACCGCGGTTGGTTGCCAGTCCGGGAGGATCGATGTAGGCATCCTTGATATTCTCGCTCATGGTCACCGGCAGCTTGAAGTACCGGTAGCCGTCCTTGGTGGGGTCCTGTCTGGCTTCATCCTTCAACACATTGGTGGCATTAGCCACCTGCCAGCCATAATCGAAGAAGCCCAATACCTTGTGGGAGGTCAGCTTGGCGATATACTGGTCATAGTTGTCTACGAAGGAGGCTTTGTCGAACAGCCCGTCCGCGTTCAACTGGTTCAGGGTTTTCAGCCAGGTTTTGGTGGCATCGTTGGCCGCATAGGTTTTGGCCTCGAAGGTTTTCAGGTCAACGGTTACGTTGCCGTCATTGGGATATCCCATCAAGTGCATAGGCGGGTTGGAGGTGACGAAGAATCTCCAGTCATGGGTCAGGGAAACCATTCCCGTCAGATCCTCGCTCTTGTGCTTTTCCCGGTAATCCTTAATGAGCTTAATATATTGGTCAAGAGTTTTGATGGTGGGGTAACCGGCTTCCTCCAGCACCCGGCGCTGCACCCAAAAGGCTCCGTGGCCGCCGTCCGGCTCAGGGATAAACTTGCCTACCTGCACGGCGATGGGAAGATAATAAATTTTGCCGTCCTTGGCTTTCATCCGGTTGAAGAAGTCGCCATACACGCGTTTGATGTTGGGGCCATACTTGTCGATGAGCTCATCCAATGGAATAAAAGCGCCGGCGTTCATAACCTCCTCAATGGCTGCGTCAGGGATCAGCACCTCCGGATAATCGCCGGAAGCTATCATCGTGCCAATTTTAGTCTTCAGATCACCCACCAGGAACTCCAGCTTGAAGTTTACGCCGGTTTGGTCCTCAAGAGCCTTACCCAACGTGGTCTGGTTGGTATTCACATCCTTGGAGCCTGCTACTCCGTTAAAGATGGTGTACGTAACCTTGTCCTTGGCGGTGGTTCCCTGAGTGGCTGCGGCGGTACTGGTAGCCGCCTTATCCGGTTCATTGCTTTTTGAGCAGGCGGTGGCCAGAGAGGTCAGCATCACAGCTGTAAGACCAAGGAGCAGTGTTTTCCTCATTTTTCCCTTTCCCCTTTCCCATTCCTCTATTTGCAAGCACTTTCAGTATAAAAGTCGAAGGGGAATTTGATTACCCGTCAAACTATAGCGTCTACTTAGAAAACTAAACATCCTGCTCCAGAATGGGAATTTGCAGCCGGATTACCGTCCCTTCCCCGGGACTGCTTTCCACCCGGAATTCGAACCGATCCCCGTAAATCATCTGCGCCCGGTACAGTACATTCTGCACTCCGATCCGGTCGCCCATAATCTCGTCCATGTTCAGATAGCTGTAGAGCCGGTCCACCTTTTCCTTTTCCATGCCCGTTCCGTTGTCCTGCACCGAAAATACCAGATTCCCCTCCTCGGTCAGGATGCGGATATGGATGACGCCTCCGTTTTTAAGCGGTTCGATGCCATGAATGCTGGCGTTCTCCACAAAAGGCAGGAACAGCATCTTCGGCACCGTGCAGGCATACGATTCGGGGGAAACGTCGATGTGGTACTCCAGCTTGCTGCCAAACCGGTATTTCTGAATCTCCAGGAAACAAAGGATAAACTCCAGCTCCTCCTTCACCGTCACTCTGTCCTTGTTCCAGGTCAGGGAGCTGCGGAATATTTTGCCCATATTGTGGATGATCTTGGCGGTTTCCGTCTCCTGCTTCAGAATGCTTCTCATGCGGATGGTTTCCAGCGCATTAAAAAGAAAGTGGGGGTTGATCTGGCTTTGCAGGGCGTTTAATTGAGCCTTTCTGCGCTCCAGCTCCAGGCTTTTCTTCTGGATATCCGCCTTGTACACGTCATTGATCAGGGTGTTGATCTGATGGATCATCCGGTTGAATTCCACCGTCAGCTGGCCGATTTCGTCTCTGGCGTCCACATTGCGGACAATCTCGAAGTTCTGGTTCTTGACCTTCTTCATATGCTTCAGGATTTGAATAATCCGCGTGTTCATGGAACGGGTAATGATGAGAATAATCACGGTCGGCAGGATCATCATCACACAGGCGGACCACAGGATAAATTTCCGCGATTTCCCTACCTCTCTCACAATTTCATTTTCATTGATGGTGCCAACCACAGACCAACCTTCCAGATAACTGACGCCTGAATATACGGTTTTGAACACAACCAGATGATTGGGCCGCTGCAGGGAATCAAAATAGGCCCGATCACTGCCTCGCCAGTCCACCTCCGGGTTTGTGGTAAATTCCACCTTGCCTTCCGCGTTCAACAGGTACATGCTTCCCTGCACATTCAGATTCATAAAAATGTCGCTTAGGGTGGAGGTTTTAAAATCAATTTTCACCATCTTCTCCCGGAATTGGCGGTCGGCATAATAATCCATCTTCCGGATCAGAGAAAAGCCGGTGAAGGGGCCGTCCGGCTCCTCGATGCGGATAAAAACAGGCAGGGAACGGGAACTGGAGGCGCCTGCCTTGTACCATTCCGTTTCTCTTACCTGGTTGTTCAGATATCCGACATTGCCCGAATGCAGCAGGGTAGCGTTGTCCGCATAGACGGTAATATTCTGGAGAGACAGGGCTACAGGCGTATAGTTGTTCAACATCCGCCGCAGATAGGAGTCGTAAGCCTCCACATATTCCTCGGGACGAAGGAAATCCCTGTCCAGAATTTCATTGGTGGTATAATCCGCATAGAAGAAGGAGGACAAGCTAACCGCATCGTCCACCTGGGAGCGGAAGTCATTCTTAATTTGCTCGATGGCCAGACGGATATCCTTAATCTTCTGGTTTTTTACATTATTGGAGATGATCGTATAGAATATGCCATTCGTTAGAATCGTAGGGATAAACACACACAGCAGGTACACAAGAAACATCTTGTTCCGCAGCCGGATATTGTTCAGCAGCCGGTCCATCAAAACCCTCCTAACGCTCGATAATGCGGTTCCGGTATTCCGTCGGTGTCATCCGCTCCATTTTTTCAAATTGGGTCACAAAATAATCCGCATTGTTGAAGCCGACCTGCTCGGCAATTTCATAGACCCGCTTGTCCGTTTGGCGGAGCAGCTTTTTGGCTTCGCTGATCCGAAGCTGCTGCACATGGTCGTTGAAATAGATACCGTAGGTTTTTTTGAACAGCTGGCCCAAATACACCGGATTCATAAAAAATTTGGCCGCGATGCTCTTCAGATTCATATTCTTCTGGAAGTTGGCGTCCACATACTGTTTAATTTTGTGGATGCTTCCTTTGGTGAAGGTTTTGCGCAGCCTGGCGATGGTTTCCGAGGACTCGGCGGCAAATTGAAGCAGCAGCTTCTCCAGTTCCTCCAGGGTGATGCTGTAATCATGCCAGCCGATCATCGGCTCCAGGCTGTTCAGAAGCTTCTCATCCCCGTCCATGCTGCGGATGGACTTGACGATTCCGGCGACAAACCGGTCCACCGCTGTTTTCATGGCCTCCGGTGAAACATGCTTGTCCACCAGCGACTGAAGAAACTGCCGGATGCAGGAGGACAGATCATGCCCCTCTCCTTCTTCCACCGCCTGGATCAGCTCCCGGGTGCAATCATCCTCCAGATGGATGTAGTTCAGGATAACCTCCTCCACATCCCCGTAGGCAATCACCCGTTCATTATGCCTAATGAACTTGTACTGCATAGCCTGTTTGGCGCTGGTATAAGCATCTCTCAGGCTGCGGAGCTCCTGGACCGGCTTGCCCGCATAAATCCGCAGCTCCAGCGGGTACAGGCCAGCCAGCTTGGCTCCCAGCTCCAGGGCAAGCTCCTTCGGGCTGCCGAAGCGTTCCGTATAATAGATATCCGGTGCGATAAAGCCGTAGGCCCGGTGATGGGCGTACACGAATATATGCTCCAAGCTCCGGTGAAGTATGGATTGAAGCGCTTTCTTGATATCCTCCGCAAGACGCTCCTTGGTTGGAACGGGTGCATCATTCCACGGGGAGGCATTGTTGATTTCCACCAGCATATATGAAAACTCCCGGACCCCCGCATCCCTCCAATAGCCAGTCCAGGCTTCAATGGCCGTGCCGCTTAAATCCCCGCGGATCAGAGCTTCGATCAGCTTCTCTCCCGCATCCCAGGCTTTGCCCTCCTGTGCTTGTGTCTGCCGGGCCAGCTTCTCCCGGAGCTTGGCAAGAGTGTTCACAATATCGTCCTGATCCACCGGCTTAAGCACATAATCCAGCACCCCGTACCGGACGGCCTGCTGGGCATACCGGAAATCGTTGTATCCGCTGATGATGATAAAATTGGTGTCCAGTCCCTCTCCGGCAACGGTCTGGATCAGGCCGATCCCGTCCAGCACGGGCATCCGGATGTCGGTGATTACCAGCTGCGGCCTCTTCTCCCGGATCAGCGCCAAGGCATCCTCTCCATTATCTGCCTCACCTGTGATCTGAAACCCGTTTCCTTCCCAGTCGATCATTTCAATCAGGCCTTTGCGGACAAAAAATTCGTCATCCACGATAATTGCGGAATACATGGCATCAGCCCTCTCCCCTGAGCAAAATTGGTAATTATCCTTACAATACCATATGATAACAGGAATTTCTTACAAGTTCACGGATGGATTTACGGCAGCGGCAGTCGGGGGAATGAAGTCTTTATTTTTCGAAGAAAATGCTTTATTTTCCAAAGCTGGACCGAGGCAGGCTTGTGCTATACTTTGGGCATTATTACCTTCATGCTGAATAAACGGAGGAGAACTGATATGGCGAACAGCAGGCAAGGCGCCTTTTTTACCGGAGAGTACCGCAATGTGTTTTCGGAAATGGGATACAGTGAGGAGGCGGTCGGAAGCAGGCTGGAGGAGATCTGGCAGGAGCTGTTCCACGGCAGCCCGGACGTCCGGCTTTACCACCCCATGGACGGAGACAAAGGATATATGGTGGACACGGGGAATGATGACGCGCGTACGGAGGGCATGTCCTACGGCATGATGTTTGCGGTCCAGCTGGACAAGAAGGATGAATTCGACCGGCTGTGGAATTTCTCCAAAACCTTCATGCAGCACCGGGAGGGACGGTATAAGGATTATTTCGCCTGGCATTGCAGCTTGGATGGAACGAAGCTGTCCCCAGGCCCCGCTCCCGACGGGGAGGAATTCTATGCCATGGCGCTGTTCTTCGCCTCCGCCCGCTGGGGGGACGGGCCAGAGCCTTATGATTATTCGGTGCAGGCCAGGCAGATCCTCAGAGCCTGCCTGCATCAGGGTGAGGAGGGTCCGGGTGACCCTATGTGGGACCCGGCGACCAAGCTGATCAAGTTTGTGCCGGAGAGTCCGTTCAGCGATCCCTCCTATCACCTGCCCCACTTTTACGAGCTGTTCGCCCTGCTGGCGGATGAGGAGGACCGGCTGTTCTGGAAGGAAGCGGCGGCCGCAAGCCGGGCTTATCTGCATACAGCCTGCCATCCGGCTACGGGACTTTCCGCCGAATACGCCAACTTCGACGGAACACCGGCTCCCCCGCAGCCTCATGGGGATTACCGCTACTTTTACAGCGACGCCTACCGGGTTGCGGGCAACATCGCCGTAGATTGGGAGTGGTTCCGGGCGGACCCCTGGCAGGTGGAGCAGTCCAACCGGCTTCAGGCCTTCTTCCGCGATAAGGAGGTCTCCGATTACCGCCGCTACCATCTGGACGGCACTCCCTTCGAGGAGCCGGCCCTCCACCCTATCGGCCTGCTGGCCACCAACGCTATGGCTTCCCTGGCAGCGGACGGCCCGGATGCGGCTGCATTCGCGGAGCTGCTCTGGAACACGCCGCTGCGCACCGGGAAACGCCGGTATTACGACAACTGCTTGTATTTCTTCGCGTTCCTGGCCTTAAGCGGCCATTACCGGATTTATCTGCCGGAGGGCGGAAGGTTGTAGATCTGCCGTTTGAACCTCCTTTAACTGGAAATGGCAGAACGGACGGATTCCCGATATAATTCACTCAAGGGGGAATCCAATGATGGATTTTGAAACGGTGATGCAGGAGCTTGAAGCGCTTGCCAAGGAGCGTCTTAAGAAGCAATATATGTCCAATGGTGCACATGAACCGCTGTTTGGGGTGGCTACCGGCGCTATGAAGCCCATTGCCAAACAAATCAAAATCAATCAGCCGTTAGCTGAGGAGCTGTATGCCACGGGGAATTACGATGCCATGTATTTTGCCGGCATTATTGCCGATCCGAAGGCAATGACAGAGGCGGATTTTGAACGCTGGATGGACGGTGCCTATTTTTATATGCTATCGGATTATGTGGTAGCGGTGACATTGGCGGAAACAGGCATTGCCCAGGAGGTGGCCGATAAGTGGATCGGAAGCGGGGAGGAGCTGCGGATGTCGGCGGGCTGGAGCTGTTATTGCTGGCTTATGGGCAGCCGTCCCGACGCGGAATTTGATCAGGGCAAACTTGCCTCCATGCTGGAGCTGGTAAAAAACACGATTCACCATTCACCCGGCCGGACGCAGGCGTCCATGAATAATTTCCTGTACACCACGGCGGTGTCCTACTTGCCTCTCCATGAGCTGGCGGTGGAAACCGCCAAGGCAGTAGGACCTGTAGAAATGAAACGGGACAATAAAAAAAGCAGCGTGCTGCTGGCCTCCGACAATATCCAAAAGGCTGTGGACAAGCAGCAGCTCGGCTTTAAGCGCAGATATGTGAGATGTTAGAAGAAAGCCGCTGGAAGCTCTAGCTAAGATGAACGTAAACAAAGGGCAGCCCTCCAAATTGCTACTGTCGTAGGTTAAAATGGAAAGTGACCACCACCCATTTC